>CATJHO010000188.1 GCA_949740535.1 uncultured Lachnospiraceae bacterium | reverse complement strand
GAATGAGGCGTACTGAACGTACGCCGATTGAAAGCAACGCCGCAGAACACAAAATTTCCTCTTTCTCGACCGTGTATGCTCTTGTCAAGAGAGGGTACCCTAGAAACTTTATATAAAACCGCCTGATACACAACCGTCCCTCCATCCTTTACATATATGGGGACAGGAACCAGCAGAATCAATAACAATATAACAATCAACACGATTGTCAGTTTCTTTTTCACAAAGCTCCCCCTTTCTTTTTCTTTGGAGCCGTCAAATCATAACTCTCCAAAATCATCCTCTGTATCTCTGCTTCCGGCACGGTCCCGTCCAGAATAATGGAATTCCAGTGCTCCTTGTTCAAATGATAGGCCGGAATCACCGACGCATAGGTCTGCCGCCAGAAATCCCGCCAGCCGGGCTCGCATTTTACATTGATCCATACATATCCATCCCTATCAAAGATCCAGACAAATACCTTCCGGCTGCTCCTGTGACGGATGACGCACCAGTTGGGATCGTGAAACGGGTAGTCCTCATATACATCTTTTAAAGTCAGGCACCAGGCAGCAGCTTCTTTTCTGGTGGTCATTTTTATCTCCTCCTCTGTTTCTCTGCCGAAAACACAGCCGCTTCCTTCACCCAGCCCATCAGCTCTTCATTAAGCTCCTCCGTATGGGAAACCAGCACATGGTGGGTAAAACGGCCTGGATAAGGCTCTGTGGCGGCATCGATCCGCGAATCTTTTACCTCATAGGGAAGACTGAAGGTAATCACAATATAATTCTTCGGCCGCTCTTTGGCCTTACGGACCGGCAGAAAGGACACACAGGCAAACATATACTGATTGGAAAATGAAATCTGTGTTTTCTTTACCTGAATCCGCACCTGCTGTACCTGGGACAAAACCTTTTCTTCAAAGACTTCATACAAAGGCAGGGCTTCTGGTTTCTGTTCAAAAAATAAAAGTATCTCACTGTTCATATACAGGCTCCTTCTCTCCTGATTCCTACATGATTCTACACCAATTTCCGTCTCAGCCATTTTCCCCGCAGAAGACGAATCAAAAACAGCATTCCGCGCACGCAGAGTTCCGCACACATGGCAAGCCACACGCCTGTAAGGCCAAAGCTGGGAGCAAGCACAAGGGAAAGGGTAATGCGCACTCCCCACATACTTGCAAGATTCAAAATACTGGGGACCAGGGTATCCCCTGCTCCCCGCAGTGCTCCCGCC
Organism: uncultured Lachnospiraceae bacterium; assembly: GCA_949740535.1. GTDB lineage: Bacteria > Bacillota > Clostridia > Lachnospirales > Lachnospiraceae > Laedolimicola. The sequence goes on along the minus strand of CATJHO010000188.1, from coordinate 7,810 downwards.
GCCACAATGGACGCCGCGAACATAGGCTCTGCGAAAGCTTCTATGCGCAGTACTTTTGTGCCCAGAATCCGAATGGCCGGATCCGGCGTAAGGGCCCGGAACATCAAAGGCGCTCCCAGAAACATCAAAGCCCCCGTGCACGTCATGATTCCCATGCCAAGTCCTACCGACAGACGTGCGTAATTCTTTGCTTCCTGCTGTCCTCCCGCTCCGATGCTCTGTCCTACCAGTGTGGTTGCGGCTGCTCCGATTCCGTAGCCTGGCATATAACAAAGACTTTCCGCGGTCACTGCAAGAGAATTCGCTGCTATGGCTGTAGTTCCCAAAGGCGCCACAATCCGTGTCCCTGCTATCTGGGCGCCGCACAGAATCGTATGCTCAAGAGCCATGGGAAGAGCCAGCCGGAAAGCAGTCTTAAGACATCTCTTTTCCGGCCGCCAGGAACTGTGTCCCCGAAGCCGCAGGCTGGCCGATCGAAAGCAGACCGCATACAGCATAAGCAGGGCTGTTACGGCTTCCGCTAGAGCCGTCCCCAGAGCCGCTCCCGCCACGCCAAGACCCGCTCCCGGCACAATGACAGACATCCCCGGCAGAGCCACAACGCGGCTTGGAAAAATCAGGCCTGCATTAAAAACCACATCCAGAACACACATCAGAATATTCAACTGGCTGGGCGTGCGCATATCGCCGCTGCACTGCAGCATATTTCCCGCTGTATGGCGCAGCTGAATGGCAGGAAGCGCACAGGCATATAGGAAAAAATAGCGGGATGCATTGACGCAGACGTCCGGTTCTCCGCCCAGCCATACGGGCAGCCGGCGGCTGATCCCGATTCCGGCAGCAGACAGCATCAGGCCGAAGAGAAAGGTGCATAAAAGAGCCTGCCGCAGAACGCTTCGGGCCCGCTCTTCCTGTCCGCCGCCAATCAGCTGAGCGGTCTGCACAGAAAAACCGGCCGCTGCTCCCATACATAACCCGCCAAAGAGCCACGTAGTACTGGAGACCAGACCGATTGCTGCGGTCGCCCCCGCCCCCAGCGTGCCTGCCATGGCCGCGTCAATATACTGCATAATGATCGAACTGATCTGCGCCAGAACCGCGGGAATGCTCAGCTGAACCACCCGCCGCAGATGTTTTTTATGGTCTTTAAGCCAGCTCACAACTGTTTACTCCATTCCTTCTGGCTGCACACCATTGTGTACACCAGTATGGGCGCCCCCAGCATCACCGGATAGGCATACCGAAGCAGAGCGGAAGGTCCCAGAAAACACGTTCCCATATAGGTAAAGAAAGGAAGAATCCACAAAAGCTTTTGATATTCCCGGACACAGCACAGATACAAGCCGGCAAAAATCATCAGCCAGAAATAAAAGCCCATAGACAGAAGCTCCCGTAGAAGTGGAATCTCACGGAAAGCCGCGTCCGTTCCAATGGCCGTATAATAACGATAAAAGGTTTGGTTCAGAGGATGCATCTGCACATGTGGATAGGCCGGATTCTCCTCCTCAATATCAAAGCACATAAACTCCAGATACTCGCCGCCTGCATTGGGATACCAGAAAGACTCTGTCGTATTTAAAAAGGCATCCACATAGATTTTCTTATTCCGCAGTCCCACCTTTATCCACGCCCGCAGAAAGCTTCCCCGGTCTTCATCAAAGGCTGGTGTGTGGAAGGAATACTTGATGGGATCGGACAGCCCCGGTATATAGGAGGAAAGAGTTTCTTCATCCAAAACCGGACGGATCGCCGCCATCTCCTCCGGACGGATATCTCCAGCCGCCACGTAGGTACGGCCCAGCGTCTGCATCAGAACACTGTACATCTCCCGCGCATTTCCCGGCTCTGCTCCCACAAGGCCCAGAAAGGGGCCGCTGTAAAATTGATAGAGAAGGATCAGCCCCGCAGACAGAAGCAGGAGCTTTTTCCGGTACTTCCATAGATATACAAACAGGAACGGCACACACAAAAGCAGTGTATGAAAGCCGTTATTCCGAAAGAGAATCAGAAGCACAAAGCACAAAAATCCAACTGCCATCGAACGGTACCCTGCAAAATACGCCTCCGGCGCGGTGCACATCCGGCAGAACTGTATCAGGCACAGCACAAATATGCCTGCAAACAGCGTATCTTTGGTGGTATACACTGCCATCAAGGCATGAAAAGGAAACAGGCACAGGTATACAGCCGTCCCTGCCTGAAGCCATCCAGGCGCCTGCTCCTTCCTTAAAAACCGGCTGATGCAGGCAAAGATCCCTGACAAGGCAGCCATCTGCAGCAATGTATAGACAGCTGCCGCCGTATTATCGCTCCCGCCCAGACTCCGGCACAGGGAAAAGATACTGCAGAGAATTCCTGTGTGCAGAAGCGGGTGGTGGGCTGTCAGCCATCCAGAGAAAGTCCAGCCTACCTGATTGGGCGCATCCGCCGCAAACAGTCCTGGAAAGCCCCCGAAAAAGGCCGGAAGAAAGCTTAAAAAGTAAAGCAGCCACAGAAGCCCAAATCCGCATCTGCCGTCTAAAGTCCTGCAAAGCCAGGCCTGCACATGACGAAAGGCCTTAAGCTTCTCCCGGTCACGAAGTTTTTCCTTTCCCTCTCTTCTCCTCAGAAAATCCACGGCCAGAAAGCAGAAAAAGACCACTGCGATGCTGACGGGAAGCCGCATAAGGATTCGATGCAGGAAGGTCCGGTGCCAGGGATTTTCAGATATTACCCAGATGCTTCCAAAATTCTCAAGCATATAGCCCAAACGGTCAAAGGCGGCAAATACGATGCCGCCTGCACATGCAAATATCCATCTTCGCAGGCTCAAAAATCCCAGCTGCCTGCTCTTCTCTAAAAGTACTTTATCATTTAGAACCAAGGCTCTGTCTTCCTCTTTTTCTCTTTTGACGGGGCCGGCCTCAGGCGCAAAGCCCACTTGTATATTGGAATAGTATATCACCCTGCAGCCTGTTTTCCAAGCTCTTTTCTAACACCTGGGCTTTGCTCAGAAGCTGCCTGTCCGGCTCAATTTCTGATAGTTTTTTATCAAACTTCCAATACCAAAAACTGATACCCTTCCATCCAAATCCGGCTGCTTCTATCAGAGGCTTCCACAGCTTCCCGGCAGGGTACAGCCTCACAGTTATTCAAAACGATCCGTTTCACCACATCCCCTGTCTCCACACACCGCTTCTCTCCACACACATTGGCCAGAATGAGAAGGGTTTTCTCCTTCCCTTTCCGGTAAAAACCTGTAAAATTCTGTAATTCTTCCAGTACAGGCTCCTGTTTCCCATAGACAACTGTTTCCCCATAGTCCGGATCGGTCCGCAGGGCAATAAGCGCTTTGTAAAAGGACAGCACGGAATCTTTACGCCCTTCCTGCTCTTCTACGTTAATCTCCCGATAGTTTTCATTGACCGTAAGCCAGGGCGTTCCCGTTGTAAAGCCTCCATGAATCCTGCGGTTCCACTGCATGGGAGTACGGGCATTGTCCCTGCTCATTTCTGCCACAGCCTGAAGGGCCTCTGCCTTTGTCAGGCCGTGGTCTAAGGCAGTCTGATACTCATCCAGTGTACTGATATCGTTTACTTCTTCTATGGAGCGAAACTGCTTATTGGTCATACCGATTTCCTGTCCCTGGTAGAGAAAAGGCAGCCCGAAGGTCATCAGAGAAATCCCCGCCAAGAGTTTCTTCCCTCTCTCATTCTGCCCTTCTTTTGGAAGGTAACGGCTGGCTCCCCGCGGTTCATCATGGTTTTCAAGAATATTGGCCATCATGCCGATTTCCTGAGACAGTGCTTTGCTTACAGAAACCGCGTCCCGGAATTCATCCATGGACACGTTCTTCCTGTCATACCAGCCGTTCTCACTTGCCCCCAAAAGATGGGGCGTAAAATCAAAAATAGAGGAAAAACAGCCCCCTTCTCCGATATAGCGTTCCAGCTCCTGGGGCCGGAAATCAAAAAGTTCCCCGATGGTGAAGGCATCATAGGGCGCAAAGGCTTCCCGCTTCATTTCCTGCAAAAACTCTGTGACCCCTTCTGCATACGCCAGCATGGCAGTTCCGGCACACAGGCCGTCCTCCCGGTCTGCCGGGAAATCCAGAAACCGCAGATCCTTTTTGATATTGATAATGGCATCCAGACGAAAGCCTGCAATCCCTTTTTCCAGCCACCAGCGGATCATTTTATAGATTTCCTGGCGTACAAGGGGGTTCTCCCAGTTCAGATCCGGCTGTTCCTTTGCAAACATATGCAGATAAAAAAGGTTATCATATCCTGGAAGCTTCTCCCACACACTGCCTCCAAAATAGGAACGCCAGTTGCAGGGCGGCCTTCCGTCTCTGCCCTCCCGGATATAGAAATACGCTCCGTAAGGTCCGAAAGGATCCTTTACGGCCTGCTGAAACCATTCGTGCTGATCCGAGCAGTGATTAACCACCAGATCCATTACAATGGCAATCTCACGCTTCTTTGCCTCCCGCAGAAGCTCATCCATATCCTCCATGGTTCCAAAGGCCGGATCAATAGCATAATAATCCGAAATATCATAGCCCTGATCCACAAAGGGTGACTGATAAACGGGTGAAATCCAGACAATCCCCACACCCAGTTCTTTCAGATAATCCAGTTTTTCAATAATTCCCCGCAGATCGCCGATTCCGTCCCCGTTACTGTCCCGAAAGCTTTTGGGATAGATCTGGTACGCTGTTTTGCTGTGCCACCATTTCTTTTTCATCCGCTAAAACTCCATTTCGTCTCCCGCCTGCTGTTTTACCGAATCCCGCCTGACAGGCAGAGATACGGCTGTCCTCCTCTTTCCCGGCTCTGTAACTGCAGTCAGTCCCTGTGTCCCACAAATCTCGTTCCCACCTGTCTGCCCTTTACAATCTCATAAAGAACCTTCGGGTTCCCGCCATTGGCCACAATGGTGTCAATTCCCTGAGATGCCGCCAGATCCGCTGCCTGCAGCTTGGTGCGCATGCCGCCGGTGCCCCGTCTGGAGCCGGCCCCGCCGGCCAGTTCATAAGTACTCTCGTCAATCTCTTCGATACAGACAATCAGCTCCGCATCCTTGTAAAGTCTTGGATCTTTATTGTAAAATCCATCGATATCCGAGAGAATAATCAGCTTATCGGCATTGCACAGAACGGCAGCTACAGCCGAAAGCATATCGTTGTCGCCAAAAAGCTTTTCCTCGGACTCAATCTCGGTATAGCTGACAGAATCGTTCTCATTTACAATGGGAATGATCCCATGCTCCAGCAGAGCATCAAAGGTATTGGTCAGGTTTTCCTTCTTCTCCTCCTGCATGATATCCTCCGCATTTAGGAGAATCTGGGCCACGGTTTTGTCATAGTAGCCAAAAAATTTGTCATAGAGAAACATATTGGTACACTGGCCCACCGCTGCAGCTGCCTGCTTCATCCGCATGCTTTTGGGTTTCTCCTTCAGACGCATTTTATTGGCCCCCACTGCAATGGCGCCGGAAGACACCAGAATTACCTCATGGCCCATATTCTGGATATCCGCAATGGTCATGGCCAGCTCCTCCATCCGGTGCAGATTGCTGTTCCCCAGTTCATTGGTCAGGGTACTGGTTCCCACCTTAATTACAATTCGTTCTTTTTTCAGACTCATTATTCTCTCCTGTAACCTGTTTTTAAAAATCCAGCAGAATCGGCACCCGCTTCTCCAGGGAGAATCCGGCCGCCTTCCAGAGAATCGAAAAAGCAAACTTTGCCAAGGACTCTGTATTGTAAACCGTATGCTCGGTTATGCCCTGGCCGGTCAGCTTTCCGTTCTGAATCTGGCCGTCCACCGGATAGCCTTCCGTGCCGGTCCAGCCAAGGATCTCCGCCTCATCTGCCTGCCAGCCCAGAGCATTGATCTGCTCCAGCTCTCTTTTCAGGGAACCGGTGGTTGAGAATGTTATTTCCTGTTCTGTGGGGCAGGGGCCGTTGAAGGCAAGGCCGTCCTCAATGGGCAGCCAGCAGCTGGCGCCGATAAACAGAGACCAGAGCCGTTCCTCATCCTCTCCCATCCGCCGGATCAAAGGATGATTCTCAAAATCCCAGTCCTTTTCCACGGTTTCCGGCAGAGGCTCCTGATAGATCCGGGAAGCCGCATACAAAAGCAGCGCTCCAAAGGCATCCCAGTCCGGCTTATCCGTATAATAAGGGGTCTCATTGTCCTCTGTCCAGGGCTCGTAAGCAGAACGGTCCTTGGGCGAAATAGCAGCCAGAACCTGGCTCTGCCAGTTCTCCATGCCTTTTTGAACCTCCTCCGGATTTACATCCGGCTCCTCAATTGGTCCGCCCTCCGGTGTAATCCTGGAAAAAGAAAATCCGTTGGCTTCTGCCCACTGCTGGGAAGCGGATTTCCAGTTGTGTGTGTAGTAGCGGGTGAATGTACCTGCATAAATATCAAGTCCCATATATCATTTCCTCCTGATTCTGTACTGTGTTGACACTGAAAGCACGGTCCATGGATTCTGAAAGCTTTCTGCTTTCTTAAGGTACCGGATCCGCTTTACGAAAACTGCTGCGTACATCTTACCACACTACAGGCAGAATTCCAATCTGAATTTTTCTGCATCCATATTGACAACATTTCTGCACTGTGATATCAATAGAGAAGAACGGCTCCGCTTTGCTGTATCCGGCCCTTAAGAACCGTTTCAGCCGGCTGCAGGCCAAGCGGAATTTTAAGAAACATAATACTGGCTTTGCAAAAGCCCGGAAAGGAACCGATTGCTTATGAAATGGAATGTAAAGGATTTGAAATGGACCAGAGAACCGAAGAAGTACACCATCCAGGAAGACCAGATTGTCATTACCACAGAGCCGGGAACGGATCTCTGGCAGAGGACCTATTACGGTTTTCGCAACGACAATGCTCCTCTTCTCCAGCTTTCCACAGAAGAAACCTACTTCTCCTTTGTGGTAAAGACGGACTTCTCCTCCAGCAAGCGGCGCTATGACCAGTGCGGCATCATCCTCTATCTGGACAGTGACAACTGGCTGAAAGCTTCTATTGAGTATGAAAATGAAGAATACCAGCGGCTGGGCAGCGTGGTCACCAATCACGGCTATTCGGACTGGGCCACCACGGATATTCCTGCCTCCATCAAGTCCATGTGGTACCGCTTAAGCCGCCGGGAATCTGACTATTGTCTGGAGTGTTCCACGGACGGTATCACCTTTAAGCAGATGCGGATCTGCCATCTGTCCGAAGGAGCCGGAGAAATCCACTTTGGAATCTATGCCTGCTCTCCGGAAGAATCCTCCTTTGAAGCGGGATTCTCCGGCATGGAAGTGACAGAGTGTAAGTGGCTGGCGCATGTGTAGAAAGATATGGGAACAGCTAAGAAGCTGGAAGAAATTTTTTTAAAAGGAGATTTTTTATATGAATCCTGTCGTACGAGCCCATACTCCGTCCGATCTGCCCTCTATGACCGCCATCTGGAATGAGGTCGTGGAGGAAGGGACTGCCTTTCCCCAGCTGGAGCTTCTAACGGAAACCACCGGACCGGAATTCTTCGCATCCCAGACTTACTGCGGTGTTGCGGAAAATCCGGATACAGGGGAAGTTCTGGGACTTTATATTCTGCACCCCAACAATGTGGGCCGCTGCGGCCATATCTCCAATGCCAGCTATGCCGTCAGCTCCAAGGCCCGCAGGCATCACATCGGGGAACAGCTGGTCCTGGACAGCCTGGTTCAGGGAAAGGCCCTGGGGTTTCGTATCCTGCAGTTCAACGCCGTGGTACGCACCAACACCCATGCCCGTCATCTCTACGAGCGGCTGGGTTTTCAGCAGCT
>CATJHO010000187.1 GCA_949740535.1 uncultured Lachnospiraceae bacterium | reverse complement strand
ATTTGGTAGAATATAATAAGTGTGTGGCGCAGTAGCCAAGTGGTAAGGCGTGGGTCTGCAACACCCTGATTCACCGGTTCAAATCCGGTCTGCGCCTCTTGGAAAACCTCGAAAAAGGATGATTTTTCGAGGTTTTTTCTTTACACAATTTTGGGTTTGATGCTTTTTGACTCTGTCTCTGGTCAAATCTTTTTATATCTAACATGAGGGAGAAATAGAAAAGCAGCGAAAGATATTCCGGCAGTTCATCAACCGGAAGCTTATACACATGGGAAGAGTATGCGTCCAAAGACACGGCTTGGAAATATGAGGATGAGCTGGTAACTGCGTATAAAGAGGGCGGTGAAGACGGAAAGTGAAAGGCGGTCAGATTATGAGAAAAAACAGCAGAACAGGAAAACGGCTGCGGCTGATACCGCTTATAGTGGGAGGCTATGGGGCATTTCTTGGTTTTGGTCTGGCAGTTATAGGTCTTGCTGAAATGAAAGAAGGGATTGGCATTGTCCGTTTCCTGATTGGGCTTGGTCTGGCAGGTTTTGGTCTGCTGGGAATATGGGACGGGGTGCGTGATCTGGTGAGGCCGGATAAAAAGCCGGAGCAGGCACCGGCCAGCCAGTTTATTTTTACAGATACATCCGGAAACAGGAGTTCGCTGGTTACACCGGAAGTTTTGCGGGAAGAGATAGGCATTCTTGCAGAAGGTGAAGAGCTCAAACGATTTGATATCCAGATACTGCCGCCTCTTCCGGCAGGAGAATATGGCCGGTTAAAACAGATTTTATGTGTTTATTACGGCAATATCATTCTGGCGGCATTTTTTGAAATGCCGGAGAACAGATACCAGATATATCAGAAAAGGTTAGAGCCGGATGTGGCGGCGGAATGGCTGAAACAGCTGTTGGATGGCAGCACTGATTTTTCCGGGTGGGAAAACATGGAAGAAGAGGCCCGGCAGGAAAGCGTGGAAGCTTTCTGGCATCAGCTTCTGAACGGGCAGAAAGGACAAATGCTGTATTGGCATAAGCTCCTGGTCATCTTTGGAGAGAGTTGGCATGATGAACACAGATTCTTTTCTGCCAGGGATGTGGAACTGGCCGTTGAAGGTATCTATGAAGGAAAATATACAAAGGCAGTCCTGGAATGGGGAACAAAAGCCTTTGATCTGTTTCCCGGTGTTCAAAAGGATCTGATGGTAATCTGTTGTACCAATAACACAGAGAAAGGGGATCCCCGTTTTCTGATGAAAGAAGGAACTGTGGCACAGGTGAAGTTCTGGCTGGTTAATTATCTGGACCATGGCTTTTTTGAAGAAATGAGCGGCTGGACAGATATTACCAGCCGGATAGAAAAAGCAAATAGAAAGGGCACAAAGAAGCATGGGAAAGTATTTTAATGATGTGGTGGACAGAGCTGTTGAGGATCTCTATTACTGCTGTGATAACGACAAGGCAAAAGCGGCAGCGGATGCATTATTGTCTGCGGCAAAGGAAGATGATGGAGATGCCTGTTATTTCCTCTCCCGCTGTTTTTCAGGCTCCTGTTACAGCTGGGAATATCACCCCTTTGAGGAAAACGAGGCGGCAGCCTATGCCATGCTCCATCAGGCAGTTTCCCTGGGCAGCGCGGCAGCGGTTCTGGGAGCACTCCGCATGGATATGCTGACACCGGAGCTGCGGGAGGTCATGCCCTTTGATACGATAAAAGAGGCATGGGAAGTAATCTATGAGAAAGCCGAAGATGGCTGTGCATTCTGCCAGTACATGATTGGGAACACCTATTATTTTCTGGATATCATAGAGATTGAAGATCGTAAGGAAAGTGAATTTGCCAATAAGGAAGCCTGGAATGCCTGGAAACGGCTGCAGATGGAGCAGAGCATTCCCTGGTTTGAGAAGGCCTTTTCCGGCGGCATGATTCTGGCGGGAAGGAATTACTGCCATTATTACCAGTATGGCCGGGGAGATTACATTCAGCCGGAACCGGAAAAGGCAGTGCCGGTTATGCGAAAGGGTGCAGAGCTGGGGTATCCGGAGTGGCTGTACGCCTACGCCCATCACCTGGCATACACAGAGGAAAACCATAAAGAAGCTCTCCCCTGGGCGTTGAAGGGGGCGGAGGCCGGACATCTCTGGAGCTGGCATATTATAGGGGATATTTATTGGGATGGCAAGGCGGTGGAGCGCAGCCTGCCCTATGCCGTAGAGTGTTACAAAAAAACTGCCAGCTATGGCAATGACAGTTACGCCTGCCGTCAGCTGGGGCGCATGTATTTCCACGGCTTTGGTACGGCTGTGGACTATGCGCGGGCGGTTCAATGGCTGGAGAGGGATGAAGAGCCGGAATATGTCAAGTATGATTTGCTGGGGATCTGTTATCTGTTGGGGTACGGCTGTCAGCAGGACCCGGCGCGTGGAAAGGTGTACTTGGAGAAAAGCAGAAATTCGCCCTATAAAAGCTATGGGCTGGGGATGATGTATGCCGAGGGAATTGGTGTACGGGAGGATATTGAAAGAGGCGTGGAGTACTTAAAAGCAGCGGGGAATTATGGGCCGGCAGAAGAGGCGCTGAAACATTATAAGAAAAGTCTGTTTGGTGTATGGCGGAAGAAACTATAACCATATATAAAGGTATCTGACTGCCTGAGGCTGGGCAGAATAAGCAGTAAGACAGAAAAAACATTTTGAGAGGGTTTTATGTGCGGCAGATATTATGTGGATGATGAGACGGCCAGAGAGATTGAAAAGCTGCTGTGGCAGATGGGTGAGAGGAAAAGGCAGGAATCCCTGCAGGCGGTAAGCAGGATCGCGGCAGGAGATATCTATCCGGGGAAAGCTGCGCCGGTGCTGTCCGCAAAAGACGGCTCTATCACCTGCGGATGGCAGCACTGGGGCTTTCCCGGCTTTGAAGGGAAAAGGCTGATTTTTAATGCCAGGTGCGAGTCTGCTTTGGAAAAGCCGATGTTCCGGGACAGCATCCTTCACAGGCGCATCGTGATTCCGGCCGCCTGGTTCTATGAATGGAATCCCAGAAAAGAGAAGAATATATTTTGCAGGAGCGATATGCCCATCCTGTTCATGGCAGGGCTTGGCAGGCAGTATGAGGATGGGGAGCACTTTGTTATCCTTACGACCGCGGCAAATGCTTCCATGGAGCCTGTGCATGACCGGATGCCGCTGATCCTGGAACGACAGGAGATCGCAGAATGGATGTTCCGCGATGCGAAGACAGAAAGCTTCCTGCACAAAACTCCCTGTCTGCTGGAGCGGAAAACGGATTATGAGCAGCTGAGCCTGTTCTGAAGCAATCCGCTGTCCTGCAGAGCGCGAAAATGTCTGCTGGATAAGAGCAGTTTAATTAACAGATATTACCGCTTGAAATAAGAACGTATGTTTACTACAATAGATTCACAGGAGGTGAACGTACGTTTGAAAAACATTATTTTTCATATAGATGTCAATTCGGCCTTCCTTTCCTGGGAGGCTGTTTATCGTTTGACTCATAAGGGCGGAAAGCAGGACCTGCGGGAGACTGTTTCTGCAGTAGGAGGGGATGTTACACTACGGCATGGGATCATACTGGCGAAATCGATTCCGGCTAAGAGATATGGGATTAAGACCGGAGAATCTATTCCGGAAGCGAAGCGAAAATGTCCGAAGCTGGTGCTGGTTCCGCCTAACTACGGCTTATATGAACAGTGTTCTGCGGCTTTTATGGAAATTCTGCGGGAGTACTCCGATACAGTGGAGCAGTACAGTATTGATGAGGCGTTTGTTGATATGAGCACAAGCTGCCACCTGTTTGGGACGCCGGAGGAAACGGCAGTGCAGATCAAAGACCGTGTGCGGGAAGAGCTGGGATTTACGGTTAATATAGGAATATCCACCAATAAACTGCTTGCAAAGATGGCATCGGACTTTCAGAAACCGGACCGGATGCATACGCTGTATCCGGAGGAAATAAAAGAAAAGATGTGGCCTCTTCCTGTATCCGATCTGTTTTTTATAGGACGTGCCACGGCTGCAAAGCTGTTATCTATGGGAATCCGGACCATTGGGGAACTGGCTGGTGCGGATCCGGCATGGCTGAAGTGTATGCTGAAGAAACCGGGAGAGGTTATATGGGGATTTGCCAATGGGATCGACGTTTCTCCGGTGCTTGCCAAGGCTCCGGCAAATAAAGGGTATGGGAACAGCACGACAACACCTTTTGACGTGACAGATGTGGAAACGGCAGACCGGGTATTCCTGGCGCTTTCCGAAACGGTGGGAAACCGTCTGCGCACAGACCAGGTACAGGTTCGTATGGTATCTGTAGGGATCCGGTATTCAGATCTGTCGTATGCGTCTCACCAAAAGCGTCTGTACAGTCCAACCAATCTGACAATAGAAATTTACCGGGCAGCCTGCAGTCTGTTTCGGGAACTTTGGAACGGAAGGCCCATTCGTCATCTGGGCGTGCATACGGGCAGGGTAAACGGGGCAGACTCCGGCAGACAGCTGAGTCTGTTTGATGAAATAGATTATGAGAAGCTTTCCAGGATGGATGAGACCGTGGATGAGATAAGGAAACGTTTTGGCACAGATGCTGTTATGCGGGCTTTGTTTCTTAATCAGTCCATTGACCATATGAGCGGGGGAATATCAAGGGAAAAGCGGTCTGTAGATTATGACCGGGTGACCATCTGGTAGAAACAGCAAAAGTCCGGACAGCAGTGGAGTTTTTGAAAGGAGGGTTCAGAGATGGCATTTGGAATTGGTACGAATTCTTCCGGGACAGATGCAGGCAGTGTCAGAGGGACGCAGAAAAGAATTGGCTGCCAGTGCTGGTTTACCAGTACCGGGAGAGTGATGCCCCTGATGTTGAAGATCCAGGATGAGAATGGAGAAATACAGACAATCCGGGAAATTATCGTGCATTCCCAGGAAAAGAAGAGGTATGCGGGGGTTCCTGCTATAGAATATGACTGTACACTGGCACTCCGCGGTCAGAGCATAAAGGCGTGGCTGATCTATTATCAGTCCGAAAACCGGTGGGTGCTCAATTTTCGATAAAGATACCTGGGAGATTAGCAGTGGTCGAAAAGGAGAATGAAGGGCTGGAGAAAAGGTACCAGAAGTTATTTACAGGAAAAAAGGAAGCAGACAGAACTTCACTGCCGTTCTGTCTGCTTTTTAAATAGGATACCTGCTATTTGGCAATGGCAGGATTCTTGCGCTTTTTGGATAATGCGAAAACGGAATAACAGAAGACTGCCGTACACGCTGTCTTAGAGAAGACTTCTGCTATATGATAAGTAAACACCTGGGTTAAAACCATCTGCACTGCGATAATAACTGCCATTACGATTGCTGCGATTAAAATACCTTTCAAAACACGTTTCATTTTAAAACCCTCTTTTCATCTTATTTTTGTGAGGCCTTAGATGTTTTCGTAAGCTTGGCGCCTCATCTCTTTGTGATATTAGAATATCAAAGAACTCCTTTGGATACCATCGATTCAGCTTACAGTTTTAAGTGTTTTCTTACATTTTTGTAAGAGAAGT
>CATJHO010000186.1 GCA_949740535.1 uncultured Lachnospiraceae bacterium | reverse complement strand
GAAAACCGGGATGCAGATCGGATTCTGCATGAGACAGCCATGCATCTTCAGCAGATTCTCCGGGATTTCGGAGTGGGTGTGACGGTGACGGATGTGAGCCAGGGTCCTTCGGTTACCCGGTATGAGCTGCAGCCCGATCAGGGCGTGAAGGTCAGCAAAATTGTTTCCCTGGCAGACGATATCAAGCTGAACCTGGCAGTGGCCGATGTGCGTATTGAGGCGCCGATTCCAGGAAAGGCGGCAGTGGGAATTGAGGTTCCCAACGCGGAGAATTCCATCGTGTCGTTCCGTGAGCTTGTGGCTTCTGGGGAGTTTAAGAATCACAAATCCAAAATCGCCTTTGCAGTGGGAAAAGATATCGCCGGGAAAATCATGGTGACAGACATCGGCAAGATGCCCCATCTTCTCATTGCGGGAGCTACCGGATCCGGTAAGTCCGTCTGTATCAATACTCTGATTATGAGTATTCTTTACAAGGCGGATCCGGAGGAAGTAAAGCTGATAATGATCGATCCCAAGGTGGTGGAGCTGAGTGTGTATAATGGAATCCCCCATCTCTTTATTCCGGTGGTAACGGATCCCAAGAAGGCGGCGGGAGCTCTGAATTGGGCAGTGGCGGAGATGACCAACCGGTATAAGCTTTTTGCCGATTATAATGTGAGAAACCTTCAGGGCTACAATGAGAAGATAAAGGGGATTGAACATATTGAGGATGAGGACAAGCCAAAGAAGCTGCCGCAGATTGTGATTGTGGTGGATGAGCTGGCGGATTTGATGATGGTTGCTCCAGGAGAGGTGGAGGATGCCATCTGCCGGCTGGCACAGCTGGCAAGAGCTGCAGGAATTCATTTGATTATTGCCACCCAGCGGCCTTCGGTCAATGTCATTACAGGCCTTATTAAGGCCAATATGCCTTCCAGGATTGCCTTTGCCGTTTCATCCGGTGTGGATTCCCGCACGATTTTGGATATGAACGGGGCAGAGAAGCTTCTTGGAAAGGGCGATATGCTGTTTTATCCCTACGGCTATCCCAAGCCGGTCCGGGTACAGGGAGCTTTTGTTTCCGATGAAGAAGTGGGAGCTGTGGTAGAATTCCTGAAGAGCAATAATGCAGAGGCCTCTTACAGCAGCGAGGTAGAGGAACACATGAATACGGCACAGACTGCGCCTTTAGAGGGTGGTTCTTCCAGGGAAGGCCCAAAGCGGGATGCTCTCTTTGTGGAGGCCGGAAAGTTCATCATCGATAAGGATAAAGCTTCTATCGGTATGCTGCAGCGATGGTTTAAGGTGGGCTTTAACCGGGCAGCCCGGATTATGGATCAGCTGGCGGAAGCCGGTGTGGTGGGCGAGGAAGCAGGAACAAAGCCCAGAGAGATTCTGATGACAATGGAAGAGTTTGAACGGTACATAGAGGAGTGCGTATGATGCTGTGTCCTCATTGCAAAGCAGAGCTGGAAGCGGGGAGTATTTACTGTGAATCCTGTGGAGAAGAGCTACAGATTGTTCCCGATTACGATCCTTTGGAAGAACTGGTTATCGGCCAGGAAGAAGAGCAGGATCTGACCAGCGGCGAGATAACAGAAGAGCAAAAACAGAAAAAATCCGATCAGGAATCCAATGAGATTAAAAAAACAGCAGTCAAATGGTGGAAGTCAAAGCTGGTTGGCCAGCTGCTGCTTATGTTTGCAGCTATTCTGATCTGTTTTGGAATTTTTCTTCATTCCTACCGTTCTATGGGACGCGAGAATGATTACAGTTACCAATTAGAGAAAGGCAGGGAGCTCACAGAGGAGGAACGCTGGGAGGAGGCGCTTCCCTATCTGAAGCAGGCGTGGAGTCTTCAGGGAAATTCGGAAGGAGCAGATTTAAAAGCACTGCGTCTGATGGCCAGAGCCTATGCGGCGATAGACGCCAAGGAATTGGCCGTGGGATGTATGGAGGACGCTGTCCGCTATGAGTCTGCTGTCCGGGGCAGCAATTATGATTTGCGGGAAATTTACGATGAGTATATGGAGATTCTGAATGATACGAAGCAGACTGCGCTTATTGATGAAGTCATTGAAGCATGTGAATATGAGGATATCCGCAAAGATCTGCTTGCTTACCGGGTAGAAAAGCCCGCCTGTGATATGGCGGAGGGGACATATAATTATTATGTCATGCTGGAGCTGAATGCGGAATATGGTTCCATCTATTATACCCTGGACGGTACAGAGCCGACCAAGGAGAGCACGCGCTATGAAAAGCCCATTGAGCTGGCAGAGGGAGAGAATCTCTTATGCGCGGTGGCGATCAATAAGAAGGGAATGGTCAGTGAACCCCTGGTGCGGGTATACCGGCTGGAATTTAAATACGATCCCAATATGGACGAGGAGGACTAAAAATATGGTAAAACACTTGGTGATGTGGAATTTCCGCGAGGACTTTCCGGAAGAGAAAAAAGAAGAGATGGCAAAGGAAGCAGATCGGCGGCTGAAGGCGCTGGTGGGCCGGATTAAGGGGCTGACATTTGCGGAAATGCGGCTGAACAAGCTGGCAGGCAGTAATCGGGAACTGCTCTTAATATCGGAGCTGGAGACGCCGGAGGATCTGGACGCGTATCAGGTTCATCCCCTGCATATGGCTGTGGCTGAAGAGGTTATTAAACCGGCTGCCTGCGATCGGGTCTGCTTTGACTATGAGGCATAATTTTTTGTTGAAATCTTTCCGGATTTGCATTATGATGTTATAGATAAGTAGTTCTGTGCAGCGATAAAAATCAGGTGAGGCAACATGACACTGTACAAAGCTGTTACGCAAAATACATATTAGGAGGAATCTTATGTTCAAGATTTTGAAGGCAGAGCAGCTCTCTGCAAATGTCTACATGAAGGTCGTTCATGCTCCAAGGGTGGCAAAGTCCTGCGAGCCGGGACAGTTTATTATCGTAAGGCTGGACGAGACAGCAGAACGTATTCCGCTGACTATCTGCGATTACGACAGAGAGGCCGGAACGGTTACGATAGTATTCCAGCCCATCGGTGTTTCTACCCACAAGATGGTGGATTTAAAAGAAGGAGATTTTTTTGAAGACTTTGTAGGACCTCTGGGAAAACCCTCAGAGCTGGTTACCGATGACTTTGAGGTAGTGAAGAAGAAAAAAGTTGTCTTTATCGCAGGCGGTGTGGGAACAGCCCCTGTTTATCCGCAGGCAAAATGGTTGCATGACCACGGAATTGAGTGCGATATTATCGTAGGCGCAAGAACGAAAGATCTCTTGATTTTGGAAAAGGAAATGAGCAAGGTAGGCAATCTTCACCTGTGTACCGATGACGGAAGTTATGGATTCCACGGCGTGGGAACTGCCATGCTGGAGAAGCTGGTAAGTGAAGGACACCAGTACGATCTCTGTGTGGCCATTGGTCCCATGATTATGATGAAGTTTGCCTGTCTGACTACGAAGAAACTGGGAATTCCCACCATCGTCAGCATGAATCCGATTATGGTGGACGGCACAGGTATGTGCGGCGCCTGTCGTGTGCTGGTAGGCGATGAAGTGAAGTTTGCCTGTGTGGACGGACCGGAATTTGACGGTCATCTGATTGATTTTGATCAGGCTATGAAGCGTGCGGCTATGTATAAGACGGAAGAGGGAAGACGGCTTCTGGCATATCAGGAGGGCGATACCCATCACGGCGGCTGTGGAAATTGCGGAGGTGACAAATAATGGGAGACGTATTGAAGAAAGTACCGGTAAGAGAACAGGATCCCAAGGTTCGGGCAACAAACTTTGACGAGGTCTGCCTTGGATATAATAAGGATGAAGCAGTAGAAGAGGCACAGCGCTGTATTGGCTGTAAGAATGCAAAATGTATGGAGGGATGCCCGGTCCAGATCCATATTCCCGATTTTATTAAAGAAGTGAAGGAAGGCAATTTTGAGGGCGCTTACAAGGTGATCAGCGAGTCCTCTGCGCTTCCCGCGATCTGCGGGCGTGTCTGTCCGCAGGAAAGCCAGTGTGAGGGACGCTGTATCCGGGGCATCAAGGGAGAACCGGTATCCATCGGCAAGCTGGAGCGCTTTGTGGCTGACTGGGCCAGAGAGCAGGGAATAAAGCCGGAAGCAACCACAGAGAAGAAAGGTAAGAAGGCAGCAGTGATTGGTTCCGGCCCTGCAGGACTTACCTGTGCGGGAGATCTGGCGAAGCTTGGCTATGATGTGACGATCTTTGAGGCCCTTCACAAGGCTGGCGGCGTGCTGGTCTACGGTATTCCGGAGTTTCGTCTTCCTAAGGACGGCGTAGTGCTTCCTGAGGTGGAGAATGTAAAGGCCCTGGGAGTTAAGATTGAGACCGATGTAATCATTGGCAAGTCGGTAACCATTGATCAGCTGATGGAAGAGGAAGGCTTTGACGCCGTATTTATTGGTTCCGGCGCCGGACTTCCCAAGTTTATGGGAATTCCTGGAGAGACAGCCTGCGGCGTATTCTCTGCCAATGAGTATCTGACCAGAAATAACCTGATGAAGGCGTTTGATCCGGATTATGATACACCCATTTCCCTGGGGAAAAAGGTAGCCGTTGTGGGCGGTGGAAACGTGGCGATGGATGCGGCGCGTACTGCACTGCGTCTGGGAGCCGAGGTACATATTGTATACCGCCGTTCCGAGGAAGAGCTTCCGGCCCGTGTGGAAGAGGTACACCATGCAAAGGAAGAGGGAATTATCTTCGATCTTCTGACCAACCCCACCGAGATTCTGGTAGGCGAGGACGGGTGGGTCAATGGAATCCGCTGCATCCGGATGGAGCTTGGAGAGCCGGATGCATCCGGAAGAAGACGCCCGGTTGAAATTCCCGGTTCTGAGTTTGATATTGAAGTAGATACGGTTATCATGTCTCTGGGAACCTCCCCCAATCCGCTGATTTCCGCTACCACAAAGGGTCTGGAGACAAATAGGCGCAAATGTATCGTTGCCAGTGAGGATGTGGGAGCAACCTCCAAGGAAGGCGTATTTGCCGGCGGCGACGCAGTGACGGGAGCTGCAACGGTAATTCTTGCCATGGGTGCAGGAAAGGATGCAGCCAGAGGTATTCATGAGTATTTAAGCAGGTAAAAAGGTATAAAAGTATAACATTGCTTTTGTAAAAGAAGGCAAAAAGATGCCGCAGAATCAGACAGCGTGTTTTCAACGTTCAGGTATGAATGCAGGAGACAGCAGATCTGATTCTGCGGTATTTTTTTGTTTTTTATACGTCTCCTGACCAGGGCATACATGGTCGAGAAAGAGCAAATTTTGTGTTGTGAGGCGTTTGCTTTCAGGCCGGCGTATGTCCGGCATGCCGGCTGAGAATCATACTGCAAATCAGCAGTATAACATGATTGAGTTGTGTATGCCCTGGTCAAGGGAGGATATAAAAGACATTGTGCCAAGAATCAATGTCTGTCCGTTTGTCAGAAAGCGGAAATAACTTCAAGTATTATGACTGTATATGGGATGATTATCTTTGTATTTATGAGTATAGCAGGTATACGAAGTTATACAGCATAATGACAAGTCCAAATATTTAATTGTTATTAACATGATTTGCGATAAATAATCAGAAAAAAATGTGTTATAAAAATAACAATCAGATATTGACAAAATATTCTCAGAAGTGTATTATAAAATAAAAGGCAGGAGGGCAATGTTATGAAAAAGAAACATGAATTAAAAATGTTCTTTGCTTTTTGTATGATTTTGGTTTTAACAGTGACAGGCGTTTCAGGCTGCGGATCTAAAGTGAAGGAGGAAGAGCTGCTGGATCAGATCATGATGTCTGATACAATCCGCTGGTTTAATGCCTGCTATGCGATTCTGACGGAGACGAACAATCGGGATTATAACCTTTTTGGAGGTTTGACAAATACGGAGTCTAACAGAAAGGATGTCATCAGACTTCTGGATGACGGATGGGGGATTACAGACTGGGATTCTGCAGACAGCACTTTGGAATGGATTCAGAAGAAGGGACATCGTTCAGAGTTTGCGAAAATTGTCCGGGCGCTGGAGAAGGATGGTATGAGTGATATTCCGGAAGATGAGCGGGAGGCATTTCTGCTGGAGCGCTATGATGTCGGCGGAGATGAGCGTGCTTATCTCTATCTGGAATGGTATAAGATGTATGAGGATTATGGAATCGACGCTATTTCAGGCTGGGATTACTGCAGGGCCATGAATTTTCTGGGATATTATTATATTGCAGGGTATTACAGCCAGGAGGAGGCTTTGAATATTTCGCTGGAGATTGCCCAGACTATTCAGCCTATGTTTGATTCCTGGGATGATCTCATGGACAGCTATCTGCGGGGATATGAATATTGGACGGAAGAGAGCAGCGACAGCCGTAAGGAACTGTATGAGAAGATTAAGGCAAGAAATGACAGTCCCTATCAGGTAGACTTCCATATGGCCCTTGAGAAAACCTGGTGATGATTCTATTTAGAAGTACCGGCAGCGGCTGGTTGATATTCTTCAATGAAAAACAGAGCGGCGGCGATAGTATCCCGCAGCTCTGTTTTTGATTTCTGTTTCGTATTCCCTCAGTGGACAAAGAGGACATATGAGCTGCCCGCTGAGGGATTATTGTGCCAATACCAATAATTTACCAATATTTATGCAATACAGGACTTAGGCACTGCCTGGTAATAAGCTATTTACGAGTCCTCCTCTGAAAAATCAGAGGCCAGTTTGTTCAGAAGATCTTCTGGTATTTCCGGATAGCGTTCTCTTAAGGTGTCAGAGACTGCCTCATATTTCCGAAGGTAAAATATTTCTTCCGGAAGGGAAGAATCCAGGGCTGTCAGGGCTTCGGAGCGGATACCTTCTGTGCGGTACCAGGTGGTAATCTCCTGAATCTTTGCATTTTCTAAGACAGCCAGCTCCTTGAGCTTTCTGGCATTCTGAAAGGAAGAAATTCCAACCACAGTAAAGACTGCAAAGAGCAGAAGCATTACATAAAGAGCAAAGTCATGGAAGGGGAAGGTGAAGACTTCCAGCAGAGCCAGAATCATGACCACAAGTCCCAAACCGCCTACCAGCAGAAAGGTCCAGGCAGAAGATCGCATGTCAGCGAAGCGCTCTTCCGGGCTTTTGTAGGGCTTCACGGGGGCGGCCTTTTCTCTGGGGCCTTCTAGAATGGCACCGGGATCAAAATCCTCCGGAAATTCATAATTCTCCAGTGGTTCTGTTGATTCTTCCGGTTCCGTGGGAAGCTCCTCTACTAAATCTACATCGCAATCCGGGCAGTGGGTTCTGCCCGCTACGTATTCATTTCTGCATTTGGGGCACCAGGGCATGATTGATTCTCCTTCCTTTGGACTTATGTATTCCTGGAAATTTTTTCTTTTATATAAATAAACAGCTTTTATCATTTAGTTGTGTGAACAATACCAAATTTTCCCCTTTCTGTCAAGAAAAAGATAAAAGGATAATTGAAATCTTTCAGGAAAGATCTTATAATGATACCGTAAGAGGTGTTACCATGCAAAAGATATTGGTTGTAGATGATGCGGAACTGAACCGGGAATTTTTGAATGATATTTTAGAGGATGATTATCTCGTAGAAATGCGGGAGGATGGGGAAGCTGCTCTTAAGTTTCTTGAGCAATATGGCGGAGAGACCGCGGCAGTGCTTCTGGATCTTCATATGCCCAAGAAGGACGGCCTGGAAGTGATGATGGAGATGGAGCAGACGGGCTGGATGGATGGAATTCCTGTGTTGATTATCAGCAGCGAGTATGCGGCTGAGGTGGAGAGCAGATGTCTGGAACTGGGAGCGTTTGATTTTATCCATAAACCGTTTGACAGCTCCATTGTAAAGAACCGTGTTAAAAATGCCATAGAGCTTTTTGCCCACAAAAATCAGCTGGAACAGAAGGTGGAAGAGCAGGAGGTAATGCTGCGCAAACAGGATCGGATCATTCGGATACAGGCGGAAAAACTGAAGGAAGCAGAACCTTTTAACAGGCTGATGATGGAGTACCAGGCAGCCATCATGGAGATAGAGACGAGGCTGAAAGTATTAAACGCGGAATTTTCCCAGGAATACAACCGGAATCCATTTGAATCCATTAAGAGCAGGCTGAAGACACCGGCCAGTATCTATGAGAAGCTGGAGCGGAAAGGATATCCGGTGACGGTGGACAGCATTCGGGAAAATTTAAAGGATGTGGCAGGAATACGGGTGATCTGTTCTTTTCCGGATGATATTTATCGGCTGGCGGCCCTCTTGAATAAGCAGGATGATATTATACTTCTGAGAAAGAAGGATTATATTCAAAATCCGAAGCCAAACGGGTATCGAAGCCTGCATCTGATTTTAAATGTACCGATTTTCCTGTCCAAGGAAAAGAAATATATGATGGCAGAAGTGCAGTTCCGTACCATTGCGATGGATTTCTGGGCCAGTCTTGAGCACAAGCTGAAGTATAAGAAGCATGTAAATGATACGGATGAAATTGTGAGAAGGCTGAAGCTTTGTGCGGATTCCATTGAGGACCTGGATTACCAGATGCAGGAGCTTCGGGATAAGATCGATCTCTCAAAGGAGCATGTGGATGTCGAAGCGGTTTAGATGGGAGTATCAAATGTAGCACGGTGTTTGAAGGAGAGGTTTGAAGGTTGAGATTCACATGCATTGCTGTGGGAAAGATTAAGGAAAAGTTTTATCGGGATGCTTTAGAGGAATATCGAAAGCGGCTGAGCCGGTACTGTAAACTGGAGATTCTGGAGCTTCCTGATGAGAAGACTTTGGAAGGAGCAGGTGCAGCGGAAGAGGCAGCTGTACGAGAGCGGGAAGGCGGGCGCATTTTAAAGGCGATCCGTGAGGATGCCTATGTGATTGCTTTGGCTATTGAGGGAAAATCACTGGATTCGGTGGAGCTGTCCCAAAAACTTGATAATCTGGGAATCAGCGGCAGAAGCCATATTGTTTTTGTGATTGGCGGCTCTCTTGGGCTTTCGCAGGCGGTAATGGAGCGGGCAGATGAGGCCATAAGCTTTTCCCGTATGACCTTTCCCCATCAACTCATGCGGGTGATTCTGCTGGAGCAGGTGTACCGGAGTTTCCGGATTATGAAGGGAGAACCATATCATAAGTAAAGGCGAAAAGGAACGGATGTTCTTAGAAATAAAAGAGAATAAGAGTTATATTTTTAACCCCATGGGAGTTTGAGGCTTCCATGGGGTTCGTATTATGTACTTATAGTTAAAATTCACTCAAAGATGGTTCTAAAAATAAGATTACATATTATGTATGTGGCAACTGGAACACCGGATATTAAATGAAAATGCCGGGAGACAGGTTCTTGGTTTATTGTAATTTGCCGGAAGTCTGTGTAT
>CATJHO010000185.1 GCA_949740535.1 uncultured Lachnospiraceae bacterium | reverse complement strand
GCGTTCTGGAAAGCGGCGAGACATTGATAAAGGCAGGTGACAGATAATGAGAGCGATTGGAATTGTACTGGCAGGCGGAAATAATCACAGAATGAGAGAACTGTCCAATAAGAGAGCCGTTGCTGCAATGCCTGTAGCTGGAAGCTATCGTGGAATAGACTTTGCCTTGAGCAATATGTCCAACTCTCATATTCAAAGGGTAGCAGTGCTGACGCAGTATAATGCGCGTTCCCTGAATGAGCATTTAAGCTCTTCCAAATGGTGGGATTTTGGAAGAAAGCAGGGAGGACTTTACATATTCACACCCACGATCACAGCGGACAATAACTCTTGGTACCGGGGCACGGCGGACTCAATCTACCAGAATCTGGACTGGCTGAAGAAAAGCCATGAGCCTTATGTGGTCATTGCATCTGGTGATGCGGTTTACAAGATGGATTACAACAAGGTGCTGGAGTATCACATTGATAAGAAAGCAGATATCACAGTTGTCTGCAAGGATCTTCCGGCAGGCGCTGATACCTCCCGGTTTGGCGTACTAAAGACAGACGAGGAGGGAAGAATCCTTGATTTTGAGGAGAAGCCTATTGAGACTCAGGCAAATACCATTTCCTGTGGTATTTATGTGATCCGCAGAAGACAGCTGATTGAGCTCATTGAGAAATGTGCCCAGGAGGAGCGCTATGATTTCGTGCGGGATATCCTGATCCGCTATAAGAGCCTGAAGCGTATCTATGCATACCGTACGGCAGATTACTGGAACAGCATTTCTTCTGTGGAATCCTATTATGAGACCAATATGGATTTCCTGAAGGCGGATGTGCGTAAATATTTCTTCAAGACCTACCCGGATGTATATTCCAAGGTTCTGGATCTGCCTCCGGCCAAGTACAATCCGGGAGCGGATGTAAAGAACTCTCTGGTAGCCAGCGGCTGTATCGTCAACGGAACCGTGGAGAACTCTGTTCTCTTTAAGAAGGTTTTTGTGGGCAATAACTGTGTGATCAAGAATTCCATTATTTTGAATGAAGTATATATTGGAGATAATACTTACATTGAAAACTGCATCGTAGAGAGCCGTGACACCATACGTGCCAATTCCCGGTATGTGGGCGAGCATGGCATTAAGATTGTGGTGGAGAAGAACGAGCGGTATGTCCTGTAGCTGACAGGACAAAAAGAGTTACATGTAGATTTATTACCGCGGCAACAGGCCTGTCATGGACGGATACCGCGGAAGTCGGATGCTCTGCCAGATGGCGGACGCATGGATTGCCTTTGGAAAAAGGAGGAAACAAAAGAATGCAGATCACAGATGTACGCGTACGTAAGGTCGCAAAGGAAGGAAAGATGAAGGCCGTTGTGTCAATTACGATTGACGACGAGTTCGTAGTACATGACATCAAGGTAATTGAAGGGGAAAAGGGACTGTTTATCGCAATGCCCAGCAGGAAAGCCGCCGATGGAGAATATCGGGATATAGCCCACCCCATCAATTCCGGGACCCGTGATCAGATTCAAGGTATTATCTTGGATAAATATGAGGCAGCATTGTTGGAAGCAGAAGAAGCCTGACAGGGAAAGCGTTATGTAAGAATAGTGAAGGAACAGCGGAGATGTGTAAAAATGCATCTCCGCTTTTTCACAGGGCAGGTGTAATATTCAGACGGCGGGAAAATAAGGCGGCAGGCCTTGCAAAAAGAGTAAATCTCCTGTAGTATAAAATAGGTCTTTATTTGTTTGATAGGAGAGTTGTCATGTATATTGTTGCGGGCCTGGGGAATCCCACCAAAAAATATGAGCATACCCGCCATAATATTGGATTTGATGTAATTCAGTGTCTGGCGGATCAATATAATATCAGTATGAACACGAAGAAGTTCAAGGGTCTCTGCAGTATGGGGATGATTGAGGGAGTGAAGGTTCTGCTGCTTCAGCCGCAGACCTTTATGAATCTGAGCGGGAACAGTATTCGGGAAGCTGTGGATTTTTATAAGTGTGATACAAAAGATGAACTGATCGTGGTGTATGACGATATTGATCTGGAGCCGGGAAGTCTGCGGATCCGGAAGAAGGGAAGCGCTGGCGGGCACAATGGAATGAAGGACATTATTGCGCATCTGGGGACACAGGAGTTTCTGCGGATCCGGGTCGGTGTAGGAGGAAAGCCAGAGGGACAGGATCTGGTGAATCATGTGCTGGGACATTTTTCCCAGGAGGATCGCAAAGTGGTGGAAGAAGCAGTCCACAGCGCGGCGGATGCAGTGAAACTGATGGTTCAGGGGCAGGCGGATGCTGCCATGAATCAGTATAATAAAAAGGTTGTAAAAGAATGAAAGCCTTTCTGGAACCCTTAAAAAATTTAAGTGCATATGAGGAAATCCAGGGAAAGCTCAGGAAAAACCGGGGAGTGTTGCAGCTGTCCGGCTGTGTTGATTCCCAGAAGGTACATATAGCCTGTGCCTTGGGAGCAGACTTTCCCTTTCGGGTGATTCTCACCTACAGTGAACAGAGAGCAAAGGAAATCTATGAGGACTGCCGGTACTTTGACCGGGAGGCGGTTCTCTATCAGGCCAAGGATTTCCTGTTTTTTCATGCGGATATTCAGGGAAATCTTCTGGTGCAGCAGCGGATCCGGGCTCTGAAGGCCCTGCTGAACCGAAAGGAAATTACGGTGATTACAACCTTCGATGGATGTATGGATCGGTTAAAACCCCTGGAACAGGTACAGGAGGAGCTTGTCTGTATCGGGGCAGAGAGTCTGGTGGAAATAAAGGCCCTGAGCAAACGGCTTGTGAGCCTGGGATATGAGCGCACGGGGCAGGTAGACGCGCCGGGGCAGTTTGCTGTCCGGGGTGGAATTGTAGATATCTATGGCCTGACAGAGGAGAATCCCTGGCGGATAGAGCTTTGGGATGAAGAGGTGGATTCTATCCGCAGTTTTGACGTGGAGAACCAGCGTTCCATTGAGAATTTAGATGAGATTGTTATTTATCCGGCGGCGGATCCCGTTCCGGAGAAGGCAGAAAAAGCGGTGAGCTTTCTGGAATATTTTCCTCTGGCAGAAAGCGTATTTTTCCTGGATGAGCCTGCCAGACTGCTGGAGAAGGGGAATACGGTAGAGACGGAATTTCGGGAAAGCCTTGCCAACCGGGCAGAGAAGGGGGAGGCTCTTCCAGAGGAAGCGGGGCTTCTGTATGGCTGTGGAGAGACTGCGGCCCGGCTGAATGGCAGAAACTGTGTGGCGCTGTGTATGCTGGAGCAGAAATCTTCTTCCTGGGAAATCACAGGCAGATATCAGATTGAGGCCAGATCTATCAACCCTTATAACAACAGCTTTGAGCTGCTGGTGAAAGATTTGAAGCGCTGGAAGCGGGAAAAATATGGAGTTGTGCTTATGTGCGCTTCAGGAACAAGGGCCCGGCGGCTGGCGGCCGATCTTCAGGGGGAGGATCTGAACAGCTTTTATTCAGAGGATCCAGAGCGTGTTGTGCAGGACACAGAGATTATGGTGGTCCATGGCAGTGTCCACAGGGGATATGAATATCCCATGGTGAAGTTTGCCGTACTCTCGGATACGGATATCTTCGGCCGGGAAAAGAAGAAGCGCAGACGGCACAAAGCCTATGAAGGTCAGAAAATCGAGAGCTTTTCGGAGCTGAGTATCGGGGACTATGTAGTACATGAAAATCATGGTCTTGGCATTTACCGGGGGATTGAAAAGGTAGAAGTTGACAAGATTATGAAGGATTACATTAAGATCGAGTATGCGAAGGGCGGCAATCTCTATATCCTGGCTACCCAGCTGGAGATGATTCAGAAGTATGCGGGATCGGATGCCAGAAAGCCAAAGCTGAACCGGCTGGGCGGAAGCGAGTGGGTGAAAACCAAGTCCAGAGTCCGGGGAGCAGTACAGGAGATTGCAAAGGATCTGGTAGAGCTCTATGCGGCCCGCCAGGAGAAGGATGGGTATGTGTATGGACCGGATACGGTCTGGCAGAAGGAATTTGAGGAGCTTTTTCCCTTTGAGGAGACAGAGGATCAGCAGCTGGCCATTGAGGCGGTGAAAAGGGATATGGAAAGTACCCGTATTATGGACCGCCTGATCTGTGGAGATGTGGGCTACGGAAAGACGGAGATTGCCATCCGGGCGGCTTTTAAAGCGGTTCAGGAAAACAAGCAGGTGGTTTATCTGGTGCCTACGACGATTCTGGCGCAGCAGCACTACAATACGTTTGTTCAGAGGATGAAGGAATTTCCGGTACGGGTGGATATGCTGTCCCGGTTCCGGACCTTGACAGAGCAGAAAAAGACCATTACGGATCTGAAAAAGGGTCTGGTAGATATTGTAATCGGAACCCATCGGGTTTTGTCAAAGGATGTGGCGTTCAAGGATCTGGGACTGCTGGTGATAGATGAGGAGCAGCGGTTTGGAGTGGCACACAAGGAGAAGATAAAGAAGCTGAAGGAAAACGTGGATGTAATGACCCTCACAGCTACGCCGATTCCCCGGACCCTCCATATGAGCCTGATTGGAATCCGTGATATGAGTGTTCTGGAGGAAGCGCCTCAGGATCGGATGCCCATTCAGACCTATGTGATGGAATACGATGAAGAGATGGTCCGGGCAGCTGTCAGCCGGGAGCTGTCAAGGGGCGGACAGGTTTATTATGTGTACAACCGGGTCAATACCATAGTAGAGATTACAGCCCAGCTGACGAAGCTGGTTCCTGAGGCGAATATTGTATTTGCCCACGGCCAGATGAAGGAGCAGGAGCTGGAACGGATCATGTATGATTTTATTGCCGGCGATATTGACGTGCTGGTTTCTACCACCATCATTGAAACCGGGCTGGATATTTCCAATGTAAATACCATGATCATCCATGATGCGGATAATATGGGCCTGTCCCAGCTCTATCAGCTGCGGGGGCGGGTGGGGCGTTCCAACCGTACAGCCTATGCATTCCTGATGTACCGGCGGAATAAAATGCTCAAAGAGGTGGCTGAGAAACGGCTGGGAGCCATCCGGGAGTTCACGGAGCTGGGAAGCGGTTTTAAGATTGCCATGCGGGATCTGGAAATCCGCGGTGCCGGGAATCTTTTAGGAGCCCAGCAGCATGGGCATATGCAGGCGGTAGGCTATGATCTCTACTGTAAGATGCTCAATGAGGCAGTGAAAAAGCAGAAGGGGATCGATGTTCCGGAGGAAGAATTTCAGACTCTGGTGGATATAGAGCTGGATGCCTATATTCCGGATACCTATATCCGCAGCGAGAGCCAGAAGCTGGATATCTACAAGCGGATTGCCGGGATTGAATCGGCGGAAGAGTGCGAGGACATGCTGGAAGAGCTGCTGGACCGTTTTGGCGATCCGCCGAAATCCGTGCTGAATCTGCTGGCTGTGGCGGATTTGAAGGTAAAAGCCCACCGGGTTTATGTGAAGGAGGTTGCTGAGCGGCCGGAAGAGATCCGGCTGCATCTGTACGAGAAAGCCAGGCTCAATCCGGCAGGCTTTTCCGGGTTTATCGAAAGCTTTGGCGGCCGGATGCGTTTCTTAAGCGGTGTCAAGCCCAGCTTTTTATACCGCAGACAGAAGAACAGCCGGGAAGAGGAGCAGGTGATGGAGCTTGTGGGCAGTATTCTGGAGCGGATGCAGGAACTGCGGGAGGAAGAAGACAAATGAAAAGGAGAAATGTGTGGGCGGTCTGTCTGCTGATCTGCCTGCTTGCCGGGACGGTTTCCGGCTGCAGCAAAGAGCCGGTTACGCCTGTGGCAAGGCTGGGAACGGAAACCATAGATCTGTCCGAGGCCGTATTCTACACCAGGATGCTGCAGGAGCAGTGGGAAATTACATATTACCAGATATACGGGGAGGATATGTGGCAGAGAAAACCGGAATTTGGTGAGGGGACAGGAGATACACTGGGAGAAGCTCTGAAAGAAACGGTTATGGATACATTGACGGAAATTCATCTTTTGTGTATGCATGCCAAAGAATATGATGCAGAGCTTACCCAGGCGGAAAAGCAGGCGCTTGAAAAACGGGCAGAGGCATTTATGCAGGATAACACTCCGGCTGTGCTGGAAGCGGCAGGTGCTGACAAAGAGACCGTAAAGCAGTTTCTGGAGTATAATGAGCAGGCTGCCAGGACGGCGGCTGCCCTGCAGGCAGCTTGTGAACCGGAGATCCAGGAAAATGAAGCAAGGGTTGGGAAGCTGACCTACTGTCTGTTTGCCACAACCGGAAGCTTTGACGCGGAGGGAAATCAGACGCCCTTCACGGAGGAGAAGCTGGCACAGATTCGGAAGGATGCGGACCGGTTTGCGGAGCGGGCCGGAGAGCTTGGAGACATCACGGCTGCGGGGGAAGAGATCTCCCATACCGTAATTGATGTTTATTATAATGATACCACAGACGGAGGGGCCCATGAGCTGGTGGCAGGGGCCGCCCGTGAGCTGGAAACAGGAGGCGTGTCCGGGGTGATCGAGACCCAGGAGGGATATTACATTGTCCAGCGTGTATCGGATTATGATGAAAAGGCTTCCAAGGAGCGGATGGAGGAACTTAAGTACCTTGCCAGAGAGGACTTCCTTGCAGAAACGATAGAGACCTGGAAGACAGAAACACCCCTTGAGATTCTCCCTGAGGTCTGGGATGAAGTAAGAGTGGATGAAGTCCTGATGGAGCATTAGGGGCTTAAATATGAAATGTATGTGTACACCCCTTGCCTGGGATGGAAAAACGGATTATAATGAACAAAGGTCCCCTTGACCACCTGAGGGTAAATTAGAGAAAGCAGAAAGGGAAACAAAAGGATGAAAAAGACAGGAAGCGGAATTTTAGCACTGATATTGATGCTGTCTGTTGCGCTGACAGGCTGTTCCCAAAAGCAGTTAGATGGTTCACAGACCATTGCGGTTCTGGATGAGACTACCAATATAAGGCTGGGAGAATTTAGTCTGATGCTGCGCTATCAGCAGGCGCAGATGGAGACATATTATGGAAGCATGCTGGGAGGAGGATTCTACCAGCAGGAGCTGCCGGACACAGGGGAAGTTTACGGAGAGAGCGCCAAGAGAGATCAGATGGACGAATTTCAACTGTTGTATGTTCTGGAAGCGGAAGCTCCCAATTATCAGGCAGAACTGACAGAGGAAGAGAAGGCGGCCATTGCTGAGGCGGCAAAGGCGTTTATGGATGCCAATACACCGCAGGTGAAGAAGGCGGTTGCGGCAGAGCAGGCGGATGTGGAGCATGTGCTGGCCTTAATGACCATACAGAAAAAGATGTATGATGCTCTGACGGTGGACGTGGACACAGAGGTTTCCGACGCGGAAGCGGCCCAGAAGCGGGTTAATTACGCCTTTGTATCCACTACGGGAACAGAGACTGACAGCGAGGGAAATACCATTGAGCTGACGGAGGAGGAAAAGGCAGCTAAGAAGGCGGAACTTCAGGAGATCCTGGACGCGGCTAAAGAAAGCGGCGATTTGAAGGCAGCAGCGGATGATAAGGAAGGCATTATGTCTACGACTGCCACGTATGGTGCAGATGGAAGCTCCCTGGCAGAAGCTGTGCGGACAGCGGCAGATACACTGAAGGACGGGGAATTTGCAGAGCTGGTAGAGGTGGAGAACGGATATTATGCAGTGCAGATGGTCAGCACTTTTGATTCGGAGGCTACAGAGAACCGGAAGGTGAATATTGTTCAGGAGAGAAGAGATGAACTGTACCAGGAGAAATGCGAGGAGTTAAAGGCGGCTCACACATTTACCACGGTAGATGCCGTAATGGCAAAACTGACCTTTGACCAGACCTTTGTTGTGAAGATGGACCAGCAGGGCTCTTGATGTCTGTTTTCGGGACAAAAAAGCAGACAGCAGGCCGTGTAAATATATTGCAGAAAAATTAAGGAAATATTAAATAAATAATTAAGAAAGTTACAGGAAAATGGGATATGCTTATAAATATCCCATTTTTTGTTACATTTTTCTTTATGTAAACGGTTGAAAAGCGTAAAAAATGGTGTTATACTAAAGACTACTGTTGAAAAAATTAAGAGCTATTTGTGTACAAAAGTGTTTGAGGAGAAGGAAGATGAGAAGAAAACGATTTTGGGCAGTAAGCCTTTCGGCGGTTCTGGCAGTTTCTATGCTCAGCGGCTGTATCCGGCCGCAGGTGACGGATGATATGATTCCGGCCGTGACCAATCTGGGGATGAGTGAGCCGTCGGGGGAAACGGTGAATGAAGCGGAGGTTATGGGACTTTCTATGAATAAGTCCTATATGGCAGAGCTTACCAGGCTGGATGGGGACAATACGGAGGCAGCTTCAGTAGATGCAAAGACGGTTCCGGTAGTTCTGAAGGCCACTTCCATGGATAAGGATCTGAAGGTTAAGATTGTCAATGAGAAGAATAACAAGGTGATTACCGGTACTGCCTTTGAGGTTACGGTGACCGATTCCAATAAAAAGACGAAGAGCTACAAGGATGAGGATAAGGACGGCATTATTTACATAAAAAATATGACGCCGGGAAGCTGCAGTATCGCAATGAAGTCCTCTGGAAATTACAGCGCTCCTAAGGATATCAAGACAGAAGTGAAGTCCAGCCTGGAGTATAAGGTGGTGGATGTTACCGATGAGATTAAGAAAGAGAGCGAGATCAATGTCTCCAAGGAAGACGGCAGCACCAACGGCAACAACGACGCCGGTACGGCCACAGTCCTGACAGATACGGTGGAGTTTGTTGCATCTTCCAGGACGGAGATTAAGCAGCAGAAGAAAGATAAGTATGGAACACCTATGTATGAGAAGATACTTAGGGAGCCTGCAGGTGACCATAAGGATCCCAATGAGGATGGAGTCTGTGATCGCTGTGGCGCAAAGCTGGCGTGTAAAAATCATACATACAATGAGGAAGTAACAAAAGAGGCTGCGTGTACAGAGAAGGGAACGAAGACTCTGACCTGTACTAAATGCGGGGATAAGCAGACCCAGGAGATTCCGGCAAAAGGTCATAACTATGTAGACTGGAAGTGTACAGAATGCGGCGGGGAAGATCCCAGCAAGCCGGCGCCGGGAGAGCCTGAAAATCCGGAGCCGCCAGTAGTCAGTCCGTCAGAAGTACCGTCAACCGCTTCTGTCAAAACCCGCCTGATGACTCTGGTAGGAACTGCAGCAGAGCCGGATAAGATTATCTATGACACCAGCAGCAACCCCGTTATGGAGGGAACAGGTACATACAAATACACTGGCTGGCAGACCATAGACGGCGCTACTTATTACTACGATAAAAATGGAAACAAGGTAACTGGAAGCCAGGTAATTCAGGGCATTCAGTATAATTTCAGCAGTTCAGGCGTCCGCTCCGGTACCATCGGAATCGACGTCTCCAAGTTCCAGACCAGTATCAACTGGCAGAAGGTAAAGAATGCAGGCATCAATTTTGCCATTATCCGCTGTGGATACCGGGGTTATGGTTCCGGCGTGCTGGTAGAGGATCCCAAGTTTGCATCCCATATCAGCGGCGCTAAGGCGGCCGGTCTGAGAGTCGGCGTGTACTTCTTCAGTCAGGCCATCAATGAGGCCGAGGCAGTGGAGGAAGCCAGTATGGCAGTGAAACTGGCCAATCGGTACGGAATCAATATGCCCATTGCGATTGACAGCGAGTACGCCAACGGCGGACGGGGCCGGGCAGACGGTCTTTCCAAGGCAGACCGGACCAGAATCACCATTGCATTTTGCAACACAGTGGCCAATTCCGGACATACGCCTATGGTATATGCCAGCAAGTCCTGGTTCTCAGATCATTTAAGTGTATCACAGTTTCCGGGAAGTTACCGTATCTGGGTAGCTCATTATGCAAATAAGTGC
>CATJHO010000184.1 GCA_949740535.1 uncultured Lachnospiraceae bacterium | reverse complement strand
TGGAGCATTAGCTCAGTCGGTAGAGCACTTGACTTTTAATCAAGTTGTCCGGGGTTCGAATCCCCGATGCTTCATGGACAAGACCGTAAACAACTTTCATTGCTTACGGCCTTTTTCATGAAGCATCGGGGATTCGAACCCCGGACAACTTGATTAAAAGTCAAGTGCTCTACCGACTGAGCTAATGCTCCATCTCTTGATAAAATACAGGACTTGTCTTATGCTGCCCTGACTGGGCTAGCTGGATTTGAACCAGCGAGTGCAGGAGTCAAAGTCCTGTGCCTTACCGCTTGGCGATAGCCCAAAATTGCTTTGCTTTCGCAAGGGTGGATAAAGGGATTCGAACCCTTGGCCTCCAGAGCCACAATCTGGCGCGCTAACCAACTGCGCTATACCCACCATAATGCCAAGTACCCCGGCAGCGAGCAGACGACTCTGCCCGAAATGTGCTCGAAGGGATTCGAACCCCCGACCCACGGCTTAGAAGGCCGTTGCTCTATCCAGCTGAGCTACGAACACAAACAATAACACCCTGTTAAGTGCCAAAGGCAAGCGGGTGATGGGAATCGAACCCACGTGTCCAGCTTGGAAGGCTGGTGTTCTACCATTGAACTACACCCGCAGGAAATCGGGGTGACAGGATTCGAACCTGCGGCCTCCTGGTCCCAAACCAGGCGCTCTAGCCAAGCTGAGCCACACCCCGAAGCCATTCACCGCTGCATCCTCTGCACGACGCATGTTATATTGTACTATACGATTTTTTAAATGTCAATCATTTTTTTATATAATTAATAGTAAAATGTGCCTCGCCATTTCGATCCAGATCCATCATAATATAACTGGGCTTTCTGCCCTCCTGCCGGGGAAAGGACAGACTTCCCGGATTCAGAACCACGATCCCCGGATCCTGCTCCAGGCAGGGCCGGTGGGTATGTCCGAACATCACAATATCAAAGCCTCTGGCCCTGGCATCCTCCTTGATCATCTGGGCTCCCATCGTAATATAGTAATAATGTCCGTGGGTCAGAAGCACCCGGTACTTCCCGATGAGAAATTCCTCCTCCTTGGGCAGATCGCAGAAGAAATCATTATTTCCTGCCACCATATGAACCGGACAGTCCGCCATGGCGCGGATATAGTCTTCGCTTCCCTCCACATCGCCGCAGTGAATCAGCATATCAATGGGCTTTACCTGCTCCAGTAAGTGCTTCAGCACCGTATCTCGTCCATGGGTGTCACTGACAATCAGTATTTTCATTCTGCTCTTTCCCTCTCCAATTCTTCTTTCATGGCCCGCAGAGCCTTCCCCCTGTGGCTCAGCTCATTCTTTTTCTCCAGGGTCAGCTCTGCCGTGGAGCATCCATATTCCGGAAGCCAGAAAATGGGATCGTAGCCAAAGCCGCCTCCACCCCGTTCCTCATAGCCGATGATGCCCTCAATGGTTCCTCTGGCTGTACGGATTCTTCCATCTGGAAATGCCGCGGCAATCACGCACACAAACCGGGCCGTCCGCTTTTCATCCGGAACTCCCGAAAGCCGGTCAATGAGATTCTGATTCTTGATTCGGTAAGAGGTATCCTCCCCCAGATAACGGGCTGAATACACTCCCGGTTCGCCATTGAGGTAATCAATTTCCAGGCCGGAATCATCCGCCAGCACCAGGGTACCCGAAGCCTCCATAACCGTCTTTGCCTTAATGACGGCATTTTCTTCAAAGGTCTTCCCGTTCTCCTGAATCTCTACCTCAATTCCTGCATCCTTCAGGGAAAGGATCTCCACGCCCAGATCTGCCAGAATCAGCCGGATCTCCCGCATCTTTCCCTCATTTCCCGTAGCAAAAATTATTTTATCTGTCATCAGAAATCCTCCTCATCCGCGTACACCTTCAGACACAAATTGCTGGACTGTTCCTCCTCCACCCGCTCCCAGTGGCGGTTATCCGCGCTGATATAGCCCTCTCCATCCTCCAGAACCACAGCCTTTCCCAGCTCTTCAGAGGCATATTCCACCGCAATCGGACAGGCCGCGCCCGGCGTCATAATCTCCACCACCGCTGCAAACTGTTCCCCCGCCTTAACCCGGACAGGCGTCTCCAGCTCTATGGTATAAAATCCCGGATACTGCAGATATCCGGCCTGCACATACTCCCGGTCAATCAGATCCCGTTTCCCGGCAAATCCCGTCTGAACCCGCAGACGGTATTCTGTGTCATTTCCTGTGGCATAAAACCCCAGCGCCCGGATCTGCTGATCCCCGGAAGCCGTATAAATATTGGCAAATGCTGCTTTTTCAGAATTGTACCCTACCTGCCCGCACCAGCCGCAGAGATCCGACTGGTAGAGAACATCGTAGTTATCCGCATCCTCCACCTTTGTGAAAGCCGCATTGTACTTTCCAATATTACTGTCATAATAGGACACATAAAAAATTCCCTGCTCCCCGAAGCTCTCTCCCCAGCTGTTCTGGCAGATGAACGCTCCGTTTCCAGGCGCTTTGGCCTTAAAGTTCTCCGCCGGATAATCGTCATCCCAGCCGATAATCACCACATCATGGTTTGGAATTTCCTCCCCTTCATAGCAATAGCTGAAATTCTCCCGGTTAAAATATTCCGACTTCTGCTTGGGATCGGAAAAATCCACATAGAGAGAGCTTTCCACTCCTCCGTGAAGGTACACCGTGCGCTTGATGGCCTCAAAGTCCTTATCTGCCGGCATCCGCACATCCTGCACATGCTTCACGGCTGTCAGCCCTTCCGGGGAAACATTGTCACCGTAAGGATCCTCCTCCTCAGAAACAGGTCCTATCCAGGCTGTCAGGTACGCCACGGACATAATATAGGAACCGCCCTCGTCAGCCGCCATGCCAAAACTGTTGTGAAAGCTTAAATGGTCTCTGGAAAAGTCCTGCTGCTCTTCCGGCATCAGGGAGCTCTCAAGGGCAGACAGAGACGCAAAGGCCCAGCAGGTCTCAAAACGGGACTGATCCCGCACTCTGGGAGCTCTTCCCTCCTCACGGTAATCAAAGGCCCTGGGAAGCTCTGCCTCCTCCCTGGTCCGATCAATCACCATCAATTTTGTCTCCTGCTCCAGTTCCTCCATAAGCAGCAGCTTTATAACTGCATAGGCTTCCTCCTCCGCGGCTCTCTTCATATACTTATCGGCCCCGGCTGCGCAGATTATGGTAAATGCCAGAATCCAGAAGCCTCTTTTGAGTGTCTTTCTCATAGGTTCTGCCGTCTTCCTGGGGGTTTGGGTCCCATATATTGATAAAAATACGTCTTCAGCATTCCATTGTAAATCTTCCGGTTCTTGTCAGCCTTCCTTCCAATATAATGCTCTGCCTCCTCATAGCCGGAAATCAGATACATAGACCAGCTGTCCAGACGCCCAAAAGCCTGCCCAATCTCCCGGTAAAGCTCCGGCAGAGCCTCCTTCTCCTCCAGACGCTCTCCATAAGGGGGATTGGTAATCACAAATCCGTATTTTTTCGGATGGTTCAATCCGCTTACCGGCCTTGCCTGAAAATGTATCATGTGATCCACCCCGGCCTCCCTTGCATTCTCCCTGGCTGCCTTTACCATGGCCGGATCAATGTCATAGCCCTGTATATCCGTACAAACCGTATCATCCATCAGATCCCCGGCTTCCGTAACCGCCTCGTACCACTGCTTCTTTGGGATCAGATTGGTCCAGGCCTCCGCCATAAAGCTCCGGTTCATGCCGGGAGCTATATGGGCCGCCATCATAGCTGCCTCAATGGGAAAGGTCCCGCAGCCGCAGAAGGGATCCACCAGAATCCGATCCTGCTTCCAGGGCGTCAGCATAATCAATGCCGCGGCCAGCGTCTCTGTGATAGGCGCCTTGCTGGCAAGCTTCCGATAGCCCCGCTTATGTAAGGAAACCCCGGAGGTATCAATCCCTACCACCGCTTCATCCTTCAGAAACGTAATGCGTATGGGGTATTGTGCCCCTTCCTCCGAAAACCAGTTTACATGGTACACCTGCTTAAGCCGCTCCACCACTGCCTTTTTCACAATGGATTGGATATCGGAAGGGCTGAACAGCCTGCTTTTTACCGATGTGGCCTTTGTCACCCAGAATTTACTGTCCCTGGGCAGATACTGCTCCCAGGGAATGGCCCGGATCCCTTCAAACAGCTCCTCAAAGGTCACTGCCCGGAACCTTCCCGCCTGCAGCAGCACCCGCTCTGCTGTCCGCAGAAACAGATTCGCCTGGCAGATTCCTTCCGCATCTCCCAGAAACGTAACTCTGCCATCCTCTACCCGGCTGACCTCATAACCCAGATCCTCTATCTCTCGTTTCAACACCGCTTCCAGTCCAAAATGGCAGGGTGCAAGTAATTCAAATACTTCCATAATCTCTCCGCTTCTTTTACTTATGCGGCTATTATAATATCCCCTCTTCGGTGCTGTCAATCTTTATCTGCTGGAAGACAGGAGAAACACAGCACAGCCGGCACAGGTGTAAAAAGCAGGGCAGGAATCTCCGATACCTAAAAATGCCGGGACTGCTGCAGAATAAGACCCCCGCTTATTCCCCAGCAGCCCCGGCCGCCTGTAATCTTCGTCACCCTTTTACGTCCGACAGCCTCTTTTGGGCCGCCTCTGCCAGAAATGCCATGTCATCCAGAATTGTAACATACAAAAATCCCTGTTCAATCCGTTTTCTGGCCACTTCAATCGTCGGCGCAACAATTCCCGGAATCACCTCATGCCTCCTGCAGACATCCAGAATCTGCTCAATCGCTGTCTCAACCTTAGGGTTTGTGGTATCACCAGCCACCCCCAGCGCCTGAGACAAATCAAACGCTCCCACAAAGACAGCATCCACGCCGGGCACCTGGGCAATCTCCTCAATATTCTCTAACCCCTGTGCCGACTCGCACATGACAGCAATCATCGTCTCGTCATTGGAAGCCTGCCGGTATTCCTGTATTCCGCCCCATCTGGGCCCCCTTCCGCCGGACATTCCGCGGACACCTGAAGGCGTAAACCGCGCGGCCCGTACAATCCGTTCCGCCTGCTCCGCCGTATGTACCATAGGCACCTGTATCCCGTAAGCTCCTACATCCTCATAGCGGGAAATAAGCTTGGGATTATCATCATACACCCGTACCACAGGGGACATTCCATAGATCTCTGCGCTGCGCATCATATGCACCACCGTCTCGATCCCGCTGGCCGTGTGCTCTGTGTCCAGAATCACAAAATCAAATCCTGCAACCCCCAGCACTTCCACTACCTCCGGGCAGGGCGCTGTCACAAAGGCACCGATCTGAACCCTGCCTTTACGCAGGTTATCTTTTAATTTGTTTTTAAATGTAAACTGCATCAGCTGTCTCCTTTTCCATCTGCGGACTGTTTTCGGATCCGCATCATCTGCGCTGCAAAAGTAAATACCGCCATAGCAATTGCAAGTATCAGAAACGCCCCGGAAATCTTTCTGGTAAAGAACACCGAAAAATCATTCTGGCTCATCATCAGGCCCCGGCGCAGATACTTTTCGCAGATCGGCCCCAGAATAAAGCCCATGATAACCGGCGTCAGGGGAAGC
Source organism: uncultured Lachnospiraceae bacterium (assembly GCA_949740535.1). GTDB lineage: Bacteria > Bacillota > Clostridia > Lachnospirales > Lachnospiraceae > Laedolimicola. The sequence continues at coordinate 4,756 of CATJHO010000184.1, read as the reverse complement.
TCAAACCGGTTCATTACAAATCCCAGCACGCCCCAGACCAGAAGGGTCCAGACATCAAAGATCCGGTTGTTTGCCGCAAAGGAACCCACAATACACATAACCAGAACCATAGGAAGCAGGATGTTCTTGGGAATCCGAAGCAGCTGGGTAAAACCCCGGATGCCAAAATACTGAATCAAAAAGGTTGCAATTGCACAGACGAACATCAGTGCAAAAATCACGTAGATGAGTTTTATATTTTCCGAGTAGAACATGGGTCCCGGAGTCAGACCGTTGATGGTAAAGGCTCCCAGCAGAATGGCGGTCACGGCGTCCCCCGGAATCCCCAAGGTCAGAAGCGGCACCATAGTCCCCCCTATACATGCGTTGTTGGATGTCTCTGAGGCCACCAGACCGTCAATAATGCCCGTTCCAAACCGTTCCGGCTTTTTGGACGATTTCTTTGCCACCCCATAGGCCAGCAGATTGCACACAGAGCCGCCGATTCCCGGCAGAATTCCAACAAAAACTCCAATCAGGCCGGAACGAAAAGCGTTGGGCATCTGCCCGAAAAACTCTTTGGCTGACATGCCAAAGCCTTTCCGCTCAAAACGGGCCAGATCTGCCTTTGCTTCCTTTGCCTGCGTATTGTTCAAAAGTTCGGATATGGCAAAAAGCCCCACCAGAGCAGGCACCTCGTGAAAGCCGGCATCCAGAGCATGAACACCAAAGGTATATCTTGCAAATCCGTCAATGGGCGCACTGCCCACACAGGCCAGAAACAGTCCAATCAGACAGGCGAGCAGTCCTTTGACGATGGAATCCCCGCAGAGAGCCGATACCAGTGTCAGAGAAAAAAGCGCAATGGAAAAATACTCAAACACTCCGAACTTCAGCGATATGGCGCCCAGTACCGGTGTCAGAAAACACAGCACGAGGACACCGATTAATGTTCCGATAAAGGAAAACACAATAGAGACGGACAGAGCTTTCCAGGCCTCGCCCCGGTCCGCCATGGGACCGCCGTCAAAAACCGTGGCCACAGAAGCCGGCGTCCCCGGAATCTTCAACAGAATCGCTGAAATCAACCCTCCCGATATGCCGCCGATATACAGGGACAAAAGAAGGGTAAAGCTGGGGATAATGTCCATCTTAAAAGTGAGCGGCAGAAACAGCGCAATGGCGATTCCGGCCGTCAGCCCAGGAATGCTTCCGAAAATAATGCCAATGATACAGCCCCCGAAAATCAGAAGCAATGCTTCCGGTGACGAAAATATCTGCGGAAATGCCGCTAAAAATTCACTCATAACATTCCTCCTATCCGGACAAAGAGACTGCCCTTGGGAAGCACCACGGAAAACGCATAGTGGAACACCAGGTAAACCCCAATGGTAAATATAACGGAGATAAACGCCAGCCGTTTCAGATTACGCTCCCCTGGCTCTGAAAGAACCAGAAACTGAAAAAACAGATACAGGCCGGTCATCAGGAAAAATCCCAGACAGGAAAGTCCCAGTATATAAAGAAAGATCAAGCCCAGTGTCTGAAAGGAACGGTTCATCTGTCCGCTCCCGGCCGCTGTTTTCCCGGAAATTTTTTCATTCCTCTCCTTCTGACGGATCTCCAGGAGACTCTGCACAAGCAGCAGCAGGCTGAAAATACAGCCCATAATTCCGATCACACGCGGCCAGAATTTCGCATCCACCGAGATGGTAGTGACAAGAACCGGAATCTTTCCCGAATAATACGTAACCCATGCGAAAAACAGAAACAAAACTCCCGCGCACACGGCCGTCCGATATTTTTGATAACAATCTGCCAAACGCTGTTTATCCATACTCACCTCTCCTGCTTATTGGGGAACAAGTGCCTCCCGGTATCCCTGCATCAGCTCATACTGTCCGTCCAGATATGTGACCGCTTCTTCTCCGGCACGGTACACCGGCGTAATATAATAGGATGCACAGTGCTCCTTCCACTCATCCGATGCAGCCGCCTTTTCAACCGCCTGATTAAATGTATTTACAATATCCTCCGGCATATCGGCAGGGAACCAGTATCCAAACATCTTGCCAATGGGGAAGCTCTCTCCCTCAAGGGATTTCCAGGTCGGAATATCGGTTCCTTCCGGCGCCTCATCTCCAAAATAAGCCAGAGCCGCGAACTCTCCATTGTTCACATACTCCCCGTAGGTTCCGTAAATACCGATGGTCAAATCCACATCCTGGTTCAAAAGAGCCGGAATAATTTCACTTGTTCCGTCCAAATCCACATAGGTAAGTTCAATTCCCAGCAGATCTGCCATAATCAGTGTGTACAGATGCGCGTCACCGCCGATGGAAGTTCCAACCAGCAGTTCTCCCGGATGATCCTTCGCATACTGCACGAATTCCTCAAAATTCGTAAACTTCCCGTTGTCTGCATTGACACACAGGAAGGAAGACATATCTTCTATCGTAGTACATGCGGTCGTAAAATCCGTATAATCAAACTCCGAAACGCCCATCAGGCTTGCCATCAGGAAAGAAGTCTGATGCCAGAGAATCGTGTATCCGTCATTGGCGCTCTCCATCACCTGCCTTGCGGCTATGGTTCCTGATGTTCCCGTTACATTGGTGCATACAATGTCAACCCCCAGCTCTTTGGACACCAGATCGGTCAGTACCCGGCAGTGCAGATCCGTGTCTCCGCCTGCTCCAAAGGGAATAATCATCTGAATGGTCTTGTCTCCAGGCCAGCCGGATTCTGCAGGTGTTCCCGCTTCCGGTGTCTGTGCGGCCTCTGATCTGTCTGTCTCTGGTTCTGCATTTTCCTGTGCTGCTTTGCTTCCACATGCAGACAGTGTCATAACTGCCGCCAGAAGCAGGGGAAGTAACTTTTTCATCTTCATTTTCGTTCCTCCTGTTCTCCTTTTGTAAAATCACCGTGTTTTTAATACACCTTTATTTAGTTGTATTTATATACTACTATTTTAGAGTCATCTTGTCAATAGATGTATTAATATTTTACATAGGTATATTATTTTTTCCAAAAGATGTATTAATTTATATTAAAATAATGAACAGAGAATCCATGCGGATCATTTTTATATCAACAGAATAACTTTTTCTGACATATAAAAAAGCCGATGCAGAACCGGTCTTTTTCTTTCGTACCTGTCTGCATCAGCCTTTCACAGCCGTCTGCTTATTTTTTTACGCCATGCGCAGTGGAAGACTGCTCACATATCTAAAGTCTCTCCCAGACTGCTGGCTCTTGCATGCAGTTCACAGCTTAACACCACATGCTTGTCCTGATTTTCCAGTTCTCCCCGCATAAGCCGGAACAACTGCTCCGCAGCCGAGCGTCCCATTTGATAAGTAGGGAAGTCAACCGTAGACAGCGGAACCGAAAAGGAACCGCAGAACTCGCTGGCATCGCTGGCCACAATACGGATATCCCTTCCCGGAACGCATTTCATCCGCTTTAAAACCGGATACAAAATCACTGCCAGCCGGTCATTCAGTACATAGATGCCGTCCGTCTTGGGATTGCGCACCAGAAAGTCCTCAAAAAGCTCTCCGATATCTCCCGTTATATCTGACAGTCCTACCGGATCTTCCGCTTTGTCATCGGCATTCTGAAAATTATGCTGAGAAACAGCCGCCATGTATCCCTGAAGCCTGTCCTCTATGGTGCTGTACCGGGAAGTGGCAAAATAGGCAATTCTGCGGCATCCCATCTGCAGCAGATGCTGAGTCGCCATAAACCCGGACTGAAAAAAATTCTGAAAGGTACCCGGAAAATCATACCCCGGCACTCTGCGGCTGCAGGTCACAATAGGAATTCCTTTCTCTTCCAGGGCCCGAAGCGCTTCCCCGTCTGTAATAGAATGCGTATTGGGAATCAATATAATACCTTCCACGTTTCTTTTACAAAGCTTTTTCAGATACTCGGCTTCCTTTACCGGATCGTTGTCGGTATTACAGACAATCAGATTCCGGTCATGGGTATTGGTAAAATCCTCTACTCCTCTCACAATTGAGGGGTTGGCCCCTTTGGTCACACAGTACACAAGAAGGGCCCAGTAACCGTTATCCGCCCTGGATTCCGGGACCTGTTCCGGTGCTTTGGAGGCATAGGTGCCCCGCCCGTCTTCCGATACCAGGATTCCCTCCCCGATAAGCTCCGATATCGCCCGTTCCAGCGTAACGCGGGCAACGCCACATCTGCGGGCCAGCTCATTGCGGTTGGGAAGCGGTGTTCCCTCCGGCAGCTCTTTTGTATATTCTATCAGCTTCTGCTTGGTAATCTGATACTTATATTTTCCCTCATGCATACCATTCTGCCCTCGTCTCTCTGACAAACCCCCGCAGCTGGCTGCGGGAATGGGTATATTATAGCAGTTCCATTTTTTCCCGTCAAGGAACGCCTTTCTTCCCAATGCCCAAAAAAGGACTGCCGGGGTAACAGTTCAGCCAGGTTCCGCGGCAGCCCTCAGATCTATTTTCTTTCCGTATAGCTTTCGCTGTTCCTTCCCTCGTAAGCCTGTATGCCTCCAATCATGGTTTTAACCTGATATCCTTTCTCACTGAGCTCTCTGGCCGCCATCATGCTGGTCCCGCCGCGCTCACAGTAGAGTATCAAAATCTGGCCGCGCAGCAAGCGCACCCGCTTTTCCAATTGTTCATAAGGGATGCAGACTGCTCCTTTCAGATGAAGCTTTCTGAACTCCCTGGGCTCTCTCAGATCAATTACCACGTAACCGTCCCGGAACAGATAGGAGTCGATTTCCCGT
>CATJHO010000183.1 GCA_949740535.1 uncultured Lachnospiraceae bacterium | reverse complement strand
GATGTGGTAATTGATGTGGCAGATGCTTCTTCTCTGGAGCGGAATCTGTACCTGACACTGCAGCTGATAGAACTTGGAAAACCGGTGGTATTGGCTTTGAATATGATGGATATTGTGGAAGAGCGGGGTATGGATATGGATCTGCACCGCCTGCCGGAAATGCTGGGGATTCCCTGTATTCCGGTAAGTGCGAGAACCAGGCAGGGATTGGAGATTTTGATGCACGCGGTGATTCATCACAAGGATCGGGAGCTGGATCATAATCTGGAACACCATCATGAAGGGATAAGCCATCACAAGCACGATCATCATAAAGACATTGTTATGGTGTACAGCGATGAACTGGAGGATAAGATTGACGCGGTTTCTGACCGTCTGCGGGAGAAATACGGAGAACTGCCCAATATGCGCTGGCACGCGATCAAGCATTTGGAATGGGATGAAGAGATTCGAAATCAATACCCCATTGATATGACAGGGATTGCAAGGGAAAGCTGCGAGACGGAGATTATCAGCCAGAAGTATGATTTTATTGAGGAAATTATTGAAGAGTGTCTGGTTGGAAAGAGCAGAAAGGCAGAATTTACAGACAAGATTGACAGGGTACTGGCCAACCGTATCTGGGGAGTGCCGATTTTCCTTGGGATTATGGCTCTTGTATTTTTCCTCACTTTTACAATCGGCGACTGGCTGAAGGGATATATGGAGGAGGGGCTGGATCAGGTTACGGCTTTGATTCTTAACGCTATGGAGTCCGGGGGCGTAAGCAGTATTGTGCGCTCGCTGGTGGTAGATGGAATTATTGCTGGCGTGGGAGGAATACTGACCTTTCTGCCAAATATTTTTATTCTGTTTCTGGCTCTTGCCTTCCTGGAAGACAGCGGCTATATGGCCAGAGTGGCCTATGTGATGGATGGTATTATGGGAAAGATTGGTCTGTCGGGACGGGCGTTTATTCCTATGCTGCTGGGGTTTGGCTGTACGGTTCCTGCCGTGATGGCCTCCAGGGCGCTTGAGGATCCCAGAGACCGGCTGAAAACCATTCTGGTGACACCCTTTATGTCCTGCAGCGCAAGGCTTCCTATTTATGTGCTGTTTTCAGGGATGTTTTTCCCGAACTGCGCTGTTTGGGCAGCATACTCCATGTATGTGCTGGGGATTGTGACAGCTGTCGTGGCGGCGCTGGTAATGAATCTGTTTACGAGAAAGAAAGAGATCAACACACTGCTGATTGAACTTCCGGAATACAAGTCTCCCAATATTCACAGCATAGCGATTTACACCTGGGAGAAGGTGGAGGATTATCTGCGCAAAGCGGGGACAACCATCTTTGCCGCATCCGTTGTGCTTTGGGTAATTTTAAACTTTGGGCCTGGTGGAATGGTATCCGATATGTCTATGAGTTTTGGGGCAGCGGCCGGCCGGGCAGCGGCGCCGCTGATGAAACCGGCTGGTCTGGGGTACTGGCAGGTAGTGGTTGCCCTGATCGCAGGCCTTGCGGCGAAAGAGGTGGTGGTGTCTAGTATGAGCGTGCTGTTTGGAATTACCAATGTAACTTCAGCAGCCGGGATGGCCGGGATGCGGGAAGCTTTGGGCGGTCTTGGATTTACGGCAGTCAATGCCTATGCACTGATGACCTTCTGTTTACTGTATACACCCTGCATGGCAGCGGTTGCGACGATTCGGAAAGAGACCAATTCCTGGAAGTGGACCATCTTTGGCGCAGTGTTCCAGCTGGTACTTGCCTGGGCGGTGGCAGCTGCGGTTTACCATGTGGGAATGCTTTTTTGACAGGAATTCTTAATAGAAAAAATTTTGACAAGGTATGTGCCCTGTGATACACTAAGAATGATTACGACATATTTTGACAAAACCTTCCCTGCCTTCAGTGAATAAGGGGACACTCGCCCCAAGTACCGTATTTTGGCGGTTGGGGTGCAAAACCGAGTGTCCCCTTGTTCACTGAGGGAAAAGGGAAAAGATATAATATTTCTGAGCACCTGTGAAGGTGGGAAATGGTTACACCTGCGGAGTTGGATTGAGGTGGAATATTGGACAAGTATGAGTTTCAGATAAAAACAGAACAGATGGAGAAGCTGCTGCAGAAGAAGGAATACAAGGCGGCAGCGAAGATTGCTGATTCCATAGACTGGAGCAGAGTCCGCAATATGAGTCTTCTGATGAATGTCAGCGAGATTTATGATAAATTAGAGCGCTATGAGGACTGTAATGAGATCTTGAATATGGCATATGACTGTGCTCCTATCGGCCGTATGATTGTTTATCGGATGGTGGAAGTAGCGGTAAAGCTTCAGAATTTTGACGAGGCGATTGAGCTTTACAAGGAATTTATCAAAATTGCTCCCCATGATTTAAGCCGTTATGTGTTGAAATATCAGATTTACCGTGGCAGGGGGTCTGCGGTTGAGGATCAGATTGCCATACTGGAAGAGTATAAAAGCCGGGAGTACCAGGAGCAGTGGGCCTATGAGCTGGCGGCTCTGTATTATAAAGAGGGAATGACTGACAAATGCGTGGAGGAATGTGACGATCTGATTCTGTGGTTCAGCGAGGGCGAATATGTGATGAAGGCCATGGAGCTGAAGATGCGGATACAGCCCCTGACGGCTTCTCAGGAAGAAAAGTACCGGCAGATGATGGATCAGTCCAGAGCGGATGAAATCCAGGTTAAACAGGTCAACATGGATGAGTTTAACACAAGCAATCTCCAGGCTGCCCTGGCGGAGGGGCTTCAGGATTTTATGCCGGCCAAGCAGGAACAGGAGATAAGCAGGGAGCCTGTTCCTGCCCCCTGGACGGATAGTGAGGAAGAGCAGGCGGAGGAAACCCAAAAGGCGGAGCCTGAATTGGAAGAGCTGTCTTTGGAGGAGTTCTTTTCTGATATAGATACACTGGATGAAGAGGAAGAAGAGACGCTGACCAGTTTTGGAGAACCGGAGGCGGATAAAAGCAGGAGTCAGGAATATCCAAAGCCGGAACCAGAGCCGGAGGCTGGGCAGGAATCTCAGGCGGAGGAATGGAAGAAGCTGGATGAAGAGCTGGAGCCGCCATTGGTGCTGCCAAAGGATACATTCCGGCTGCCTAAATTTCTTGGGGAGGATGAGACCGGCCAGCTGACTTTTGACATGGAAGAAAATGTGCTGGAACGGCAGATTACGGGCCAGCTGACCATAGAAGATATTCTGAATGGCTGGGAGGAGAAGAAGAAAGAAACAGAGGCGGCCATTGCAGAAGCGGCAAAACGGGATGAGGCCAAGCGCAAAGAGCGGGAATATCTCAGAGCAACAGGCCGGCTCCCGGAATTAAATACGCAGGTAGTTCCCACACTGCCAGCGGAGATTCAACAGCTGATCGATGAGATTGAAGGGAAACTGCCGGTCCGTGTACATGTAGAGCCTATTAAAAGGACAGCGGAAGAGAAGGAGACGCAGAAGGCGGAAGAGCAAGAGCTTGATGAGCCGGAGGAGATTCTGTCGGAGCCGGAGGAGAAAGACGACCAGAAGCGTCTGGAGGAGACACAGGATATTGAAACCATCCTGCGTCTTGCCCAGCAGGCGGAAAAACCACTGGAAGAATTGGACGACATTCTTGACATTTTAGAGGCTGAGCATCCCAATGCATCCGGGAAACGGGAGCTCTGGGATCTGATGGAACCGGAACTGGAGATTGTGCCGGAGCCGGAAGCAGAAGAAGAGGCTTTAGAATCCGATGCGCCCTCGCCCATGATGGAACAGCTGGAGAAGGCATTGGAAGAAGAGATTGCAGCTATCCCGCCGGGACAGCTTTTGGAGGAGCAGAAAAAGCTTTTTGCTTATTTTACATCCGTCCGGGGCATGAATCAGCAGCTTATGGAACTGCTGGAGGAAGACCGGATGCGGGGAGAACGGCGGGAGGATTCTCTGGTCGGCAATCTTGTAATTACTGGTGAGGGAGGCAATGGGAAGACAACACTGGCTGCAGATATTGTGAAGGCGCTTCAAAAGCAGCGTGGAAATACAGTGGGAAAACTGGCGAAAGTAGAGGCAGACAGCCTGAATGGCAAGAACCTTTCTGCGGTAATCGGAAAACTGGGCGGAGGAGCATTGCTGATCGAGCGGGCCGGAAGGCTGAAGACTCAGACAGCCGTTCAGCTGTCTCATGCCATGACCCGGAAGACGGGAGGCCTTCTGGTGATACTGGAGGATGAGAAGGAAGAGATTCGGGATCTCTTTATCCGCTGTGAGAGCCTGGGCGCCAAGTTTGCCAGGACTATAGAAATCCCTACCTTTACCAATAAGGAACTGGTGGCGTTTGGAGAATCCTATGCAAAAGAACAGGAATGCGTTCTGGATGAGATGGCAGTATTGGCTTTGTATAACCGCATAGGAAACCGTCAGACCAGCGATCATCTGGTAAATGTGGCTGAGGTCAAGGAAATGATTGACGAAGCCATGGAGCGTGGCGGCAAAAAGGGGCTGTTTGGAAAGCGGCGTAAGAGCCGTCTGGATGAGTTCGGCAATTTGATTCTGCTGGAAAAGGATTTTGAAGAGTAAAGAGAAGCGAAAAAAGCCAAAAGGGGATGAAGCCGGTTTGTCTGGCGGCATCCTCTTTTGGCTGTATGTAGTTTAACGATGTATGTTTTATCAGCTAAGGGTCTGAATCTCTACCAGAGGAAGAAGCTCCTGCACATCACTTTCACAAGCCAGAAGAGTCCCTTCCTGACGGATGGAACCGCCGGCGGCGGCCATAGCGTAACGAAGCATGTCCTCACTGCCAAGATTTTGACGGATGGCATAACAGAGACCGGCTACAATGGAATCTCCCGCGCCGGTAAGTCCTCTGGGCTCCAGTGGCAGAGGAGGTGCCTGGTAAGCATGCTCCCGGTCTATGAGCATGGCGCCCTTTTCACCCATGGAAAGACATACATAAGAGGTTCCGTTCTCAATGACCCGCCGTGCGATTTCCAGTGTGTCCATGCCCCGGTCAATGTCATCCCGGAAAGCCTGTTCAAATTCCAGGGTGTTCGGTTTAATAAGGAAGGGCTTTTCCTGAAGCCCCAGAATCAAAGGCTCTCCGGCAGCATCCAGCACGGTTTTCACTTGCTTTTCGTTAGCCATCCGGATCAAACGCTGATAAATATTGGAAGGAACGCCGGGAGGAATACTTCCGCTCATAACAAGAATGTCGGCAGTACAAAGAGCAGCGTCAACATCAGCCAGAAGCTGATCTACAGTCTCCTGTGAAACAAAGGGACCGGCCTCGTTCACTTCTGTCATCACCTGGCAGGACTGATCGAACAGCTTGATATTGGTGCGGATACTGCCTTCTGCCATTAGGAAGCTATATGGAACCTTGTGGGCATCCAGAAGCTGTTCCAATAGATAGCCGTTGCTTTTAAAGTTAAAGCCCATGCAACGGACGGATTCTTTCAGATTATTCAGGACAATGCCCACATTGAGACCTTTTCCGGCAGAATCCTGCCGGGTGCTTTTGACCCGGTTATAGGAACCGACCTCCAGCTGATCCAGGTAAATGGTTTTGTCAATACAGGGATTTAAAGTAAGGGTTAAGATCATAAGGATAAAACCTCCCGTTTTTTAATACTTTTTCTGAGTTAAATTATAGGGGCCGGGAGGGGGAATGTCAAATGAAAGTCAGAGGCTTCAAGTTACACATTTGTGTATTTTCACAAGAAAATGGGGATAAGTGAAACAGGAACTTGACACAATATACTGAAAAGTATAAAATAATAAAGAAAATAGAGGGAAAATAATCGGGAGGTAACTCCAGGGCGGGATAGGCTTTTTAGGAGGTTGTCGGCCTGATTTTTTGCTTTATTTATGGAACAACATGTATGTCAGGAGGATAAGATTGTGTCAAAATGGTACGAGGAAGCAGTTTTTTATCATATATACCCCCTGGGGCTTACGGGGGCGCCTAAGTATAACACAGAGGAAGAAGTAGTCCACCGCCTTCGGGAGCTGGATCCTTGGATTGATCATATGAAAGCGTGTGGGATTACTGCTGTTTATATTGGCCCCTTATTTGAGTCCACCAGCCACGGTTATGATACCAGAGATTACAAGGTGGTGGATCGAAGATTAGGAGATAATGAGGACTTCCGGCATTTTGTAGATCTCTGTCATGCGAAGGGAATACGCGTGGTGGTGGACGGTGTGTTCAATCATACGGGAAGGGAGTTTTATGCCTTTTTGGACCTGAAGGAAAAGCGGGAGCGGTCTGCTTACCGCTGGTGGTATCAGGATGTAAGCTTTGAGGGAAATACCCATTACAATGACGGGTTTTATTATAAGGCATGGCGGAACTGCTTTGAGCTTGCAAATCTAAACCTGTATGACGAAGGAGTGCGGCAGTATCTGTTTGATGTGGTGCGGTTCTGGATCGATACCTTTGATATTGACGGCATCCGGCTGGACTGCGCGGACTGCCTGGAGTTTAACTTTATGCGGGAGCTGCGCCGGGTGACAGCAGAGAAAAAGAAAGACTTCTGGCTGATGGGAGAAGTGATTCACGGAGATTATGCCCGGTGGACAGGGGAGGATATGCTGCATTCGGTTACCAATTATGAATTGCACAAAGGACTTTATTCCGGCCACAACGATCATAATTATTTCGAAATTGCCCACACCATCCGCAGACAGTTTGATGAGAATGGCGGAATCTATAGGGGCCGCAGATTGTACTCCTTTGTGGAGAACCATGATGTGGATCGGCTGGTAAATAAGCTGAACAACAAGGAGCACTTGAAACCGGTATACACGCTTCTCTACACGCTGCCGGGAATACCATCTGTCTATTACGGCGGTGAATGGGGCGTGGAGGGAAAGAAAGAGGGGGCTAATGACGATTTCCTGCGGCCCTGCCTGAATCTGGAAGAGATGAGTGAGAATCCGCCCTGCCCGGATCTTCAGGAACTTCTGAAAAAGCTGGCAGAGATCCGCAAGGAAGAACCGGCGCTGGTGGACGGCGTATACCGGGAACTGCGCCTGACCAACCGGCAGTATGCCTTTGCGAGGATATTAGATGGAAAGGCTGTGATAGCGGCAGTGAATAATGATGAAGGACCAGCCCGGATGGAGATTCCCTGTCCGGTGGATGGGAAACGTGCAGCAGAGGTTTTGACAGGCAGAACCCTTCCGATAGAAAACGGAAGAATTTTATGGGAAATACCCGCAGCAGGAAGTGCGGTATTTAAAATAATGCAGGAGTGAGTTTTTATGGGAGAGACGAAGAAACAGAAAAAAAAGGTACAACCAAAAGAGAAAAAACGGCCGGAGATTCCTTCCTGCTTTGTGACAGATATGGATCAGTATCTGTTCGGACAGGGAAACCACTATGATATTTTCCGGAAGCTGGGCGCCCACCCGGCCAAGGATAAGGGAAAAAAAGGCGTATATTTTGCTGTCTGGGCCCCTCATGCATGGAAGGTGCATGTAATCGGGGAGTTTAACAGCTGGAACCTGGAGAGCCATGAAATGAAGCGCCTGGAGCCGCTTGGGATTTATGAGCTGTTTGTTCCGGGTGTGGAGACAGGCTCTCTCTATAAATATCTGATTGAGACAGAGGACCACAGACTGCTTTACAAGGCGGATCCCTATGCCCTGCAAGCAGAACAGCGTCCGGGAACTGCTTCAAGAGTAGCGGACATCAGCGGCTTCCGCTGGAGCGACAGCGCCTGGCTTGAGAAGAGAAAACAGAAGAATACAAAAGAAATGCCCATGTCTATCTATGAAGTGCATCCGGGATCCTGGAAGAAGCATCCCCATGGACCGGACGAGGATGGTTTTTACAGTTACAGGGAACTGGCCCACAGTCTGACAGAATATGTGAAGGAAATGGGATATACGCATGTGGAGCTGATGGGCATTGCAGAGCACCCCTTTGACGGCTCCTGGGGATATCAGGTGACCGGGTACTATGCGCCCACTTCCAGATATGGAACGCCTCAGGATTTTATGTACCTGATTAATTACCTTCATAAGAATAAGATAGGCGTTATTCTGGACTGGGTACCGGCGCACTTTCCAAGGGATGCCCACGGACTTGCAGATTTTGACGGGCAGGCACTCTATGAATATCCGGATCCCAGAAAGGGAGAGCATCCGGACTGGGGTACAAAGATCTTTAATTATGAAATGAACGAGGTGAAAAACTTCCTCATTGCCAATGCGCTCTTCTGGGTAGAGGAGTATCATGTGGATGGACTGCGGGTGGACGCGGTTGCTTCTATGCTGTACCTGGACTACGGAAAGCAGGACGGCCAGTGGGCAGCCAATAAATACGGCGGCAATAAGAATCTGGAAGCCATTGAGTTCTTTAAGCATTTGAATTCCTGTCTTCTGGGCCGCAATCCGGGCGTGATGATGATTGCAGAAGAGTCTACTGCCTGGCCGAAGGTGACAGATAAGGCAGAGAATGACGGACTGGGATTTTCCTTCAAGTGGAATATGGGCTGGATGAACGACTTCCTGGAGTACATGAAGCTGGATCCCTATTTCCGCAGCGGGGCCCACAATATGATGACCTTCGCCATGACCTATGCTTACAGCGAGAATTATATTCTGGTTCTGTCTCATGACGAGGTGGTGCATCTGAAATGCTCAATGATCAACAAGATGCCGGGACTGTATGACGATAAGTTCGCCAATCTGAAGGTTGGATACTCCTTTATGATGGGCCATCCAGGCAAGAAGCTGCTCTTTATGGGGCAGGATTTTGCTCAGTTCCAGGAGTGGAGCGAAGCAAGGGAGCTGGATTGGTATCTGCTGGGAGAGGAGAAGCACCAGCAGCTTCAGAATTATGTAAAGGCACTGCTGCACCTTTATCGGAAGACGCCGTGTCTTTATGAGCAGGATACGATTCCGGCAGGGTTCCAGTGGATCAATGCCAATGATAACTGCCGCAGTATTTTTTCTTTCATGCGTTTTGGGAAAAATGGCAAGAAGAATCTTCTTTTTGTGTGCAATTTTACTCCCATGGAGCGGGAGGACTACCGGATGGGCGTGCCCAGAAGAAAGCAGTACAAGCTGGTGTTGGACAGCGACGCGGCGGAATTCGGCGGAAGCGGCCGGGAGAAACCCCTGGTGTATAAAGCGGAGAAAAGCGAGTGTGACGGACTGCCTTATTCCATTGGATATCATCTGCCTCCTTATGGAGTTGCAGTGTTTGAATTTTAAATACAGGAAATGAAACGGCAGGCGGCTGTGTCATACAAAGATACGGCCGCCTGTTATTGTTGCAGAATAATTGTAAAAGCAGTCCCGCCTCCTGGGGTATCGCCCACCAAAAGTTTTCCCTGGTGGGCTTTTATAATTTCAGAAGCGATGGAAAGTCCCAGGCCAAAATGACCCTTTTGGCTGCGGGCCCCATCGCCCCGGTAGAAGCGGTCGAAAATGCGGGCCTTTTCTTCGTCGGGAATACCAGGCCCATTGTCTGCTGTCTGAATATAGAATACTTTGTTAAAAGACAGAGCGAGCCGGATGCGGCCGCCCTTTGGTGTATAACTTACTGCATTGTGCAGGAGAATGGAAAGTACCTGCCGGATCCGCTCCGGATCGCAGGAACAGGGCGGCAGAGCGCCTTCCGGAAGTTCGGCCAGAAGCCGGATGGATTTTTCGGCAGCTATGGGTTCAAAGGCCTCGCTGATCTCCAGAAGAAGGGTATCCAGCTCCACGGGCCGTTTTTCGATGGTCCAGGTGTGAGCTTCGGCGCTGGTCAGAAGAAGCATATCGTCAATGAGCCGGGACATACGCATACCCTCGGACTGAATGGAGTTCAGAAAATGTTCCTGCTCTTTTGGATTTCCATAACGGGAGGCCGAAGCGCAGGAGAGAATTACCGCCAGAGGCGTGCGCAGTTCATGGGAAGCGGCAGCGATAAACTGCGTCTGCTTTCTCTGGTTTTCTTCCAAAGGCCGAAGGAGGCGTTTGGTGAAATACCAGGAAAACAGGAACAGGGCGGCCGCTGCCAAAGCAGCTGTAAGGCCGAACAGCAGTCTCTGTGTACGAATCTGCCGGTGCAGCGTGGTTAAAGGCATTAAAATCATAATGCGGAGAAGGCCGCCGTTCCGCTCTATGATAGTGGCACAGCCGAAGTAATCCGAGGAACCATAGCCTTTGGAGGAGAAAGCGAATTCTCCGCGGCAGGAAGTGTCCATATCCAGAGACTGGATGTCAAAATGCTGGTCATAAAAGTTCCATGCAAGCGCAAAGAGCTCTGTCTGTTCCCTGGATGGATGCTGGCTGAAAAGAAGAGGGATATCATTATCCAGAACCTGAATGGAATAAGTTCCCTGTTCCTCGATTTCTCTAAGCTGGTTCCAGGTGAAAATGCTGGATTGTGTAAGGCTGCCGGAGAGATCTTCCATTTCCCGCTGAAAAGCAGTAAAACTGCTGTTTTTTAAACTTTTTTCGGAAATATAGAGATAACCACAGGACATAACCGCCAGAATAAAAAGCGTAATGCCGGCGCAGAGCACAGCCAGACGAACGTGTACTTTTTGAACCATAAGTCTCCTTTCTGGAAGGAACCGGAAATGCGCATCGTGTATTATGCTTCTATGCGGTAACCAATTCCACGGACTGTACGCAGATGTACAGAGCTTCCTGCGGATTTCAGCCGCCGTCTTAGAAAATGAATGTAGTTATCCAGATTGCCCTCTTCCACGTCGCTGTCCATGCCCCAGACCTTAATCAGGAGAAGAGAACGGGAAAGGGTCTGGCCGGGATTGCGCAGAAATGCTTCCAGGAGCGCTCCCTCCCG
This sequence comes from uncultured Lachnospiraceae bacterium, assembly GCA_949740535.1. Lineage (GTDB taxonomy): Bacteria > Bacillota > Clostridia > Lachnospirales > Lachnospiraceae > Laedolimicola. The sequence goes on along the minus strand of CATJHO010000183.1, from coordinate 21,295 downwards.
CTTGGATATGCTGTGGGAACCAGCCGGACCTGTGAGGATATTTTCGCCCAGATGGTAAACAAGATCCCCCAGAGTAAGCTGAGCGTCTGCTTCCATCCGGCGGGGCCGCCGGGCGATGCAGCGAATGCGGGCCACCAGCTCTTCAAAGGCAAAAGGCTTTACCAGATAATCGTCCGCGCCGGTATCCAGACCCGTTACTTTGTCATCCAGAGTTCCAAGAGCCGTGATAAGAATCACCGGGGTTTCGTTGCGGGCCTGACGCATGCGGGAAAGAACTTCGGTTCCGCTGATAAGAGGGAGCATCCGATCCAGGAGAATCAGGTCGTGGATCTGCTCTTCTATATAATAAAGAGCTTCCTCTCCGTCGTAACAGGCGTCAACCTGAAAGCCCTCTTTCTTTAGCTGAAAAGCCAGGGCTTCATTTAATTTCGCATCGTCTTCCACTAGTAATATCCGCATAATAACTCCTGTAGAGATTAATGAAAATAATTTATTTTGTCCATATTATCATAAGTTTATCAAAGAAATCTTTAAGAAATCTCTAATTTTATAAATATATCCTCTCTTGATAAAGCATACACACTCAACCGTCTGCCTTGCAAATCACAAAATTTAGAGAAAAATTAGAGATACCCCTGTTACCATACAGTCACAATATAAGAGAAAGATGAGGAGAAGCAGATGAAAAAGAAAGTATGGAAACAAATGAAGCTGTTTACAATGGCAGGCGTTATGAGCCTGACACTCTTGGGATGCGGAAGCGGTGGTACAAAGGAAGAGAAGCCGGTACAGGAAGAGCAGAATGAGGTACCGCAGGAAATGCCTGAGAAGCCGGAGCCGGAAGAAGAGACTCCAGAGGAACAGCCAGAGCAAATGGATGAGGACAAAGGTTTGGAAGCACAGAACGGAGAACAGCCCATTGGAGAAATCCTGGATCTGGGAGACGGGCAGTTTACAATTCGAACATTTTATCAGGAGACAGGAGAAGACGGCAGCGACATTCTGGTTTCTCCGGCAGACGGCAGTGAACATGAAAGTGAGATGGAATTGGATTCCCTGACCGTACTCTGCGATGAAAATACACGTATCTATAAGCGGACTATCCGGGACGGCGGAGCCAGCTATGAGGATTCGGAAAGCTCCTTTGAGCAGCTGGAAAAGGGTATGGAGGTAAGCCTGAAAGGAAGTTATGAGAAAGATGCATACCGGGCAAAAGAGGTTCAGATTGTAGACGTAGTTTTGTAAACTTGTTTGAAACCAATAAAACACTGCACAGTGGGAAACAGAAAGGAGAAGTGTGAAAAAATATGAAACAGACCGGATTAAAACGAATTACAGCGTGGCTTTTGCTGTTTGCTTTGGCGCTTGCCAGCGGATGCGGAAAGAACACTGGTCCCAAGGCGGCATCTCCGGCAGAAGGTTCAGGAGAAAATGGTACAGAAGGAAAGAAGGAACCGAGTATGGGCCGTTATCTGGAACGCCAGATAGAGCTTCCAGAGGAATTTGAAATGGCCAAAGAGTGGGGAGCAGCGGCGGTACAGCTTCTGGAAAGTGGGGAAACGGCCCTGCTGGATGAGAGCATGGGACTGTATGTGTCTGCAGATAAGGGAGAGACCTGGGAAACCCGCCCGGCATCCTGGCTGACAGATTTATCGGCAAAAGAAGCATATATCTCCCATCTTGCCCTGGCGCCGGATGGAACAGCTGGTGTCATATACTCTGGCGGTGAGGATGAGGGCGAAAAAGAGGAGGATAAGGGATACCATCCCAAGTGCGCATATGTGGATGCGGACGGAACATGGCACGAAATTCAATATACAGAGGAACAGGATAGTCTGCATCAGCTGTGGTTCGGAAAGGACAGCCGTCTCTTTGGCTTTACTTTAAAGGGGACTGTATACGAGATTAACCGTGAGGATGGTTCCCTTCAGGAACTCTGCAGCGTGGATGGAGTGACGGACTATGTATGCTTCACAGACCGCTATATGGTAATTCTTACAAGCAGAACTGCAGAACTCTATGATCTGGAAGAAAAAAACCTGGCTTCCAAGGATGAGGTGCTTCAGAACTTTATTGCAGAAGAGGCAGGAGATGCGATTGGAAGCAATTCTGGCAGCCACTGTATTGTAATGGATTCCGGAGAAGAGGATGTGATTTATCTTGCCATGAATACGGGACTTTACCGGCATGTTCTGGGCGGAACGGTTCTGGAGCAGGTGGCAGACGGAGGACTGAATTCTCTGGGCGATCCCCAGATGTATTTAAAAGGCATGGCAGTTCTGCCTGATAACGAATTTATTGTATTATATAACGGACCCAAGCTCTGCCATTATACGTATGATCCGAATGTTCCGGCAGTCCCGGAAGAACAGCTTTCTATTTACAGCCTGGAGGACGATTATACGATCCGGCAGGCAGTGAGCCTGTATCAGAAGAAACATCCGGATGTTTATATCCGGTATGAGACAGGGATGACAGGAGATGACGGTATGACACGGGAGGATGCTGTCAAGAATCTGAATACAAAAATTATGTCAGGCAGCGGACCGGATCTGCTTGTGCTGGACGGACTTCCAGAGCAGTCCTATAAGGAAAAGGGAATCCTTGCGGATTTGACGGAACTGGAAAAGGGGCTGGCGGGTGAAAACAGTCTGTTTCCCAATCTGGTAGATGCATTTCGTGAAGATGGGAAGCTGTACGCTCTGCCTGTTCGTTTTAAGATTCCGTTGATAGTGGGAGATCCGGCAGTGATAAAAGACATCCGCAATCTTTCCGATATGGCAGATGCAGTAGAGAACTTGAGAGCCGAATACCCAGAAGGAGCGATTACCCGGCTGATTACGGAAGAACAGGTGCTGTATACATTGGGACTTTCATCTTCCGGTGTATGGCTTCGGGAGGACGGAAGTATTGACGAGGCAGAACTGACGGAATTCCTCACCCAGGCAAAACGGATCTATGAAGCGGAGACCGCCGGCTGGGACGAGGCGGAGCTTAAAGAGATGCAGGAGCGGTTTGTTCAGGTGTGGAGCCAGGTGGGAAGTCTTGCGTGGGAGGATTACAGTGCAAGTGCGTCTTCTCAGGCCATGGGGATTGCATCAGGAGACTGCCGGCTGGGAATCGGAACCATCAAAGGCATGAATGCTGACTTCAATATGGTAACCACGCTTACAGATCAGGAAGACAAGATAGACTATGTTTCTTATCCGGGACAGATGCCGAACAGTTTTGTGCCCAGCACCTGTATCGGAATATATGCCAATTCCATGGAAAATGAGCTGGCTTTGGACTTCTTCCGGTTTTTGTTTGGAGAGGAACTTCAGGATTTGGATCTGCCGGGCGGCCTGCCGATGAATATGGCGTCCTTTGAGAAGCAGAAAAGCGATCCCAATGAGGGAGATCCGGAAAGCAGTTTCTCTATAGGAAGCAGTAATGGGGATGGGGAGTATTTTTCTCTGGAAGTCCTGTGGGTAACAGAGCAACATTTCCAACGGCTTCGTGATATTGTAGATGCGGCGGATACTGCCAGCGGAAGTGATTCCGTCATAGAGCAGACGGTTCAGGAGATAGGTCCTAAGGCTTTGGACGGAAGCATTAGTGTGGAAGACGCGGTGAAGGAAATTGTTAAAAAAGCAGCGATTTATCTGGCGGAATAGAACCGGAAAGTTCAGGCAAAGCAGGAATGTGTGGATGTGGTTTCTGCTGCCCAGCGGGATTGGGGTCCTGATCTTTGTATGCCTGCCATTTCTGGATGTGATACGGCGGTCTTTTCTGACCGTCGTATCACAGGAGTGGACAGGGCTTTATAATTATCAGCTGATTTTCAAAAATCAGGCCTTTTTGCTGGCAGTAAAAAATACGCTTCGTTTTACCGCGGTCTGCCTTCCGGTTTTGATTGGGCTGGGGTTATTCCTGGCAGTACAGCTGAGCAGGCTGCGCAAGATACAGTTTTTCAAGTCCTGCTTTTTGTTTCCCATGGCCATGCCGGCGGCAGCGATTGTGCTGGTGTGGAAAATGGTATTTTCCAAGCAGGGATTTTTGAATCTGCTTCTTGACAGTCTGCATTTGACAGGGGCGGGCGGCCCTGTGGATTATATGGGCACAGACGCGGCTTTCTGGGTTCTGGTATTCAGTTATGTATGGAAGAATCTTGGCTACACTGTGGTGCTCTGGCTGGCCGGAATCTTTTCCATTCCTGTGGATATTCTGGATGCGGCCAAGGTGGACGGGGCAAATGAAAGACAGTGCTTCTGGCAGGTGGTTTTTCCCAATCTGAAAGGGACGATGTACACCATTACGGTGCTGTCTTTTCTCAATTCCTTCAAGGTATTCCGGGAGGCCTATCTGGTGGCGGGATCTTATCCCCATGAGAGCATGTATCTCCTGCAGCACCTGTTCAACAACTGGTTTGTAAATCTGGAGCTTGATAAAATGGCTGCCGCCGCAGTCTGTGTGGGGACCGTGCTGTTTTTCTTTATTTTACTGCTCCAGAAAATCTGGGATCAGGATGGAAGGGAGGCATAAAATGCGTGTACAATCTCATATACGGAAAGTCTGTCTGTTTCTGCTGGCGCTTTTCTTTTTACTGCCGGCGGTTCTGGCGGTGTCGGGAACGCTGTTCAGCCGTTATGAACTGGAGCAGTGTCTGGAGCCGCTGACTTCCGGTGCCGGAGAGTTTATTGCCTGGAAGCTTTTGCCCAGATATCCCACTTTTGAGCATTATGCCCGTGTGCTGTTTTATACGCCTCAGTTTTTTGTGGTTTTCTGGAATTCTATGAAGATTGTGGTTCTGGTGCTTCTGGGCCAGCTGCTTTTAGCTGTCCCGGCAGCATGGGCCTTTGCGGTATACCGGTTCCGTTTTCGGAACATACTGTTTACCCTGTATGTGGTGCTGATGCTGATGCCGTTTCAGGTAACCATGCTTTCCAACTACCTGGTTCTGGACGGCCTGCATCTGATGAATACCCATGGAGCCGTTATTTTCCCGGCTGTTTTTTCAACCTTTCCTGTTTTTTTGATTTACCGGGGATTCTGTACCCTGCCGGAGAGTATTATTGATGCGGCGCGGGTGGATGGAGCGGGAGAGTGGACTATTTTCTGGCGGATTGGGATTCCGCTGGCTTCCAATGGAATTCTGTCTGCCGTGGTTCTTGGGTTCCTGGAATACTGGAATCTTATGGAACAGCCTCTGGCATTTCTGGAGGATAAAAGCCTGTGGCCTCTGTCCCTGTATCTGCCGGAGATCAGCCTCAGCCAGGCGGGCTATTCCTTTGTAGCTTCCGTGATTACACTGATACCGCCTGTGTTTGTATTTCTGATGGGACAGGAATATCTGGAGCGGGGGATTACAGCTTCTGCTCTGAAGGAGTGATTTTGATATGGAATTGTGGAAAAAGCAGAAGAAGACGGCTGCCGCATTTGGAATTTTTCTGGGTCTGATGTTTTTGTGCACCCTGATTTCCAGAGCGGTCTACGCTTCCGGACTTCCGCAGATTACTACCAGGAAACCGGAGCGCACCGCGCTCATCCACCGGGTGGAGGCAGAAGGAATTGTGCAGCAGGGCAGGGAATACGCAGTCAATGCCTTAAGCGGACTTCGATGCAGAACCGTGCATGCCCGCGTAGGGGATAAGGTGACAACAAAGACCCTTTTATTTGAAATTGATATGGGGGATCTGGAGGAACAGATTCGAGAGCAGGAAATGAATATTCAGAAGCTTGACCTGACTATTCAGGAACAGGAAGCCAATCGAGGGCTGGCAGCCAAAGAGAAGAAGGCAGAACAGGAACGGGCGGGAGAGGATTACGATCGGTCGGCTGACAGCGCGCAAAAGGCCGTCGATCAGGCAAAACGGGAACTGTCAGAGGCAAAGGAGGCCCTGGATGGTCTTGCTGACAGTCCTTCCGGGATTACTTCGGTTGCGGAGCGTCAGAAAGCGGAGGCTGAGTATGAGGCCTGGGAAAAGCGCCGGGCAGAGCTTCAAAGGGTGTATGACGATGCGGACGCAGAATATAAGGAGGCGGAGAAAGAACTGAACCGACTGAAAGAAGAGGGAAAGCCGGCCGCAGACGCGGAGCTTCAGGCGGCAGAAGAGCGGGCGGCAGCGGCAGAGACTGCCCGGCAGAATGCGGAGAAAGAGTATAAAACTTATACGGCTGTTCCAAAGGAGAAGCCCGATTACAGCGGCGAAGACGCGTCAAAGGCGGCATGGGAAGAAAAAAAGCGTACACTGGAGAACAACGTCGAAACGGCACAGAAGACCCTGGATAACGCCAGAAAAAGCCGGGACGATGTGCTTCTGGAAGCAGAACGCCGTCTGGAGGATGTTCATAGAGCATCTGCAGCTGACAACAGCCTGGCCATTAACCGTCTGGAGCTGTCAGTGCTTAAGGAGAAGCTGGAGAAATACAAAGAGGTTCAGCGCTTGGGGGGAGGCATATATCCTGAATCTGACGGAATTGTTACCCGTATACAGGTAAGTCCCGGAGAGCGGGTTCCCGACGGAGCAGCAGTTGTCTGCGCAGACCTGGAAAGTCCCCTGCAGTTTTACGTAACCTTCACAAAAGAACAGAAACAATACGTTAATCAGGGGGACACGGCACAGCTGTCGCTGGGAAAAAACAAGGAATCTGTGACGATAGATTACGTGGCGGCAAGTGATGGGAACCCAGAGCTTTTCGAGGGTATTATTTTCCTGCCTGAGGGAGTGGGAAGTCTTGGCCAGAGCGGCCTGTTCTCTGCGGAAACACAGACAGATATTTTTAACTGCTGTGTTCCGCTGGAGGCTCTCTATAAAGACCAAAACGGCCGCAGTTTTGTCTATATTTTAAACGAAAGATCCGGGATCCTGGGTCCGGAACTTGCGGCAGAACTGGTTTATGTAAATGTTCTAGACCAGAATGACAGATACGCCGCTATTGAGGAAGGGGTCATAGACAGTGACACAGAGGTAATTGTGAGTACCACAGAGGCGCTGGCAGACCGGACCATTGTGCGTTACAAAGAGTAACCACAGAGGAGATCTGCGCGTGGTGCTTATAAATATACATTAAAACAGATAAGGCTGCCGGGAAAGCTGCTGCTTTTCCCGGCAGTCTTATCTGCATCTAAGCTGTCTGCCTATTCTTCTTTAACCGTTGGTGTTTTATTGTTTCCGCTGTTTCCGTTCTCTTCGGTTTTTTGAGTCTCTTCTTCCGGAGCCGCCGCTTTTTCCAGAGCGCGTTCTACTGCATCCAGAAGTACAAGAGAAGTGTATTGATTTTCATCCGGATATGTAATATGATCAAGAGACTGAGAAGTAATAATCTGCTCCGCAAGATTATCCAGTGCCGGCTCCATAAGAGGGTACATGGCAGCAACGGTCTCGCTGACATTCACCATCCGGATAGAGGCGATTTCGTTCTTCTCTACCGTAACGGCGATATCCACAGCGCTGCCGCCCAGCATAATGGAGGAGGTATAGACTCCGGGTATGTACTTGTCGGAGGCATTGGCATCGGTTGTGTCTGTTTTGCTGTCCTTGGGGGCAAACATAAACACCAGAAGAAGGATGAGAATGATACCCAGGGCCACAAAAATGCCGGTATAAATCAACTCCTTCATGCGGAGGACCACGATTTTAGTTTTTGAGCTCAAGAAAAGCCCCTCCTGTATTATTCGATTGCTACAGCTTATGCGAAAAGAGGCAGAAATATGAGCGGATTGAAAGAAGATAAATAAAAACTCCGGGTGCCCTGACAGGGGATAAGAAGATAAAATGTGTAAAGACTAAACGGTGATAGAAACCGGGATAAAAACACAGACCTTCTTCTAAAAGAGTCAGAGGAGCGGTATGATAGAAGGGAACAAAAAATATGTATAACAAAAACCGGACAGCTGTAAAAGAATATTTGATGATAGCAGTGGGTACAGGCCTGATTGCTTTTGCCGTAGCATCCATTTATGATCCTTCCGGATTTGTAACAGGAGGATTTTCCGGTCTGGCCATTATTGTAAAACAATTGACGGAAGAACTGGTGCCCGGCGGCGTGCCGCTGGCCGTAACCAACCTGGTCCTCAATGTTCCGGTGTTTTTGATTGCCATCCGGCTGAAGGGATGGAATTACATTGTAAAAACATTTTTCGGCACACTGATGCTGTCTGTCTGGCTGGGGATCCTGCCGGTTATCCCTCTGGCGGAAGGAGATATGCTTCTGACGGCCCTTTACGGCGGCGTGGTGATGGGCGTCGGAATCGGTTTGGTGTTTTTAAGCCAGGCAACTACCGGCGGAACGGATTTGATAGCGGCTATTATTCAGCACTTCTGGCGGCATTACAGCATTGCGGATATTATGCAGGTAGTTGATGCTGTCATTGTACTGGCCGGGGCTTATTTATTTGGAATCCAGATGGCCCTCTATGCAGTGATTTCCATTTATCTGGTGTCTAAGGTGTCGGACGGCATTATAGAAGGTCTTAAATTCTCCAAAGCCGCGTTTATTATTACCAGAAAGCCGGACGAACTGTCACAGATCCTGATGAATGAGCTGAGTCGGGGGGTTACCGGACTTTCGGCGAAAGGAATGTATTCAGGGGAGCAGAAAAATATGCTCTTCTGCGTGGTGTCCCGGAAAGAGATTGTGCAGCTAAAGGAGCTGACCCTGCGTCTGGATCCGGACGCCTTCGTCATTGTCACGGATGTGCGGGAGGTTTTGGGAGAAGGGTTTATTGAGAGCGGTTCTGGGAGATAGTTTCTTTTGTGAACAATGTACAGGAAAAAAACAGGAAAAATTACCCAAAAAGTCGAGGAAATGCATAAATTTTTTTGTATTTCCTCTTTTCTTTTTTGTGATTTTGCATTACTATATAGATTAGGTATTTTTATTTTTACACGAAGAGGGGTATTTTTATTGGCAGTATTGTTAGATAAAAAAAGAGCAGAGATCTGGCGATATGCACAAAACGACTAGCAAAAAGGAGCAGAGAAGACTATGATTTCAAACCAGATACTACAGAATACCATCGAGGGGTTGAAGGGTATTACACGCATTGACCTCTGTATCATTGATACAGAAGGTAAAGTACTTGCCTCTACATTTCCGGAAGCTGATGCTTATACGGGTTCCGTTCTGGCGTTTATCGATTCTCCGGCAGACAGTCAGGTGATACAGGGATTCCAGTTTTTTAAAGTATTTGATGAGAATCAGCTGGAATATATTCTGCTGATCAATGGCGGAAGCGAGGATGCCTATATGATAGGCAAAATAGCAGTCTTCCAGATTCAGAACCTTTTGGTGGCTTATAAAGAACGCTTTGACAAGGATAACTTTATCAAGAATCTGCTTTTGGATAATCTGCTTCTGGTGGATATTTACAACCGGGCAAAGAAGCTTCATATCCAGACGGAGGTCCGCAGATCCGTATATGTAATCGAAACCGGAAGAGAGAAGGATACGGCGTCTCTGGAAAGCCTGCGGGCGCTGTTTGGCACAAAGTCCAGGGATTTTATTACAGCGGTGGATGAGAAGAATATCATTGTAGTGAAAGAGCTGGCTGAGAATGAAGGCTATCCGGAGATGAATAAGACGGCCAAGGTGATTAAGGATCTGCTTACGGTAGAGGAAGAGGAGCGGGTTCATATTGCTTATGGAACCATTGTCGGCGAGATTAAAGAAGTATCGCGTTCTTACAAGGAGGCTAGGATGGCTCTGGATGTGGGCAAGATTTTCTTTGATGAGAGAGATATTGTGGCCTACAGTACTTTGGGGATTGGGCGTTTGATTTACCAGCTGCCCATTCCGCTGTGCAAAATGTTTATCCGCGAGATATTTGACGGCAAGTCCCCGGATGACTTTGATGAAGAAACACTGACTACCATTAACAAGTTTTTTGAAAACAGCCTTAATGTCTCTGAAACCTCCAGGCAGCTTTATATTCATCGGAATACCCTGGTGTACCGTCTGGATAAGCTTCAGAAGAGTACGGGACTGGATCTGCGGGTGTTTGAAGACGCGATTACCTTTAAGATTGCGCTTATGGTTGTGAAGTATATGAAGTATATGGAGACCATAGACTATTAAGAGACAAGGGAAAACTTACTGAGGAGAGAAAAAATGATCGATTTGGAAAACGTGACAAAGGCCTATTCGACCGGCAACCATGCCTTGAATGGGGTGAGTCTGCACATTGACAAAGGCGAATTTGTCTTTATCGTGGGAGACAGCGGTTCCGGAAAGTCTACGCTGATTAAGCTTCTGCTCAAAGAGCTGGAGCCCACTTCCGGAACCATTAAGGTAAATGGGATTAATCTCAACAAGATGAAGCAGCGGGCCATTCCCAAATACCGGCGCAAAATCGGTGTGGTATTTCAGGATTTCCGTCTGCTGAAGGACAGGAATGTATATGAAAATATTGCATTTGCCCAGAGGGTTGTGATTACGCCTTCCAAGAATATCCGAAGAAATGTACCGGCCATGCTGTCGCTGGTAGGGCTGGCAGAGAAGTACAAGTCTTATCCCAAGCAGCTGTCCGGCGGAGAACAGCAGAGAGTTGCGCTGGCACGGGCGCTGGTGAACCGGCCGAATATTCTGCTGGCGGACGAGCCTACAGGAAATCTGGACCCGAAGAACTCGAAGGAAATTATGAAGCTTCTGGAGACCATTAACGAGAGAGGAACAACGGTTGTGGTGGTAACTCATAACCAGGAAATTGTGGATCAGATGAAGAAGCGGGTAATTGCAATGCACAGAGGCGTCATTATCAGTGACGAGCGTAAGGCTGGGTACATACAACATGCGAATTAGTACCATTGGCTACTGTTTGAAGCAGGGTCTGAAGAATATCTGGAGAAATAAAATGTTTTCTCTGGCATCCATTGCGACAATGTCGATCTGTATCTTTCTGTTCGGACTATTCTTCTGCGTTGTGGAGAATTTTCAGTACATGATAAAAGAAGTGGAAGGCAATGTATCTGTTACGGTGTTCTTTGATGAGACGGTATCTCAGGATGAGGCGGCCATGAAGGAAATTGGAGAGAAGATTGGCGGCAGAGAGGAAGTGGCAGAGGTAAAGTTTGTTTCAGCAGAGGAGACCTGGGAGTCCTATAAGTATATTTACTTTGCAGAAGCCCCGGAACTGGCGGAAGGATTTGCCAATGACAATCCGCTGGCCAAGCAGGCGCACTATGAGATTTATCTCAAGGAAGTAGAAGATCAGAACAGCCTTGTGGAATATCTGGAATCCATGGAAGGAATACGCAGAGTGAATAAATCCGTAGAGGTGGCAGATATTCTCACCAGCTTTAACCTGCTGGTGGGCTATGTATCCATTGCGATTATTATTCTGCTCCTGTGCGTGTCGGTATTCCTGATCAGCAATACGGTTACCATCGGAATTGCGGTCCGAAAGGAAGAAATTGCGATTATGAAGCTGATCGGCGCCACGAATTCCTTTGTAAAGGCTCCTTTTGTAGTGGAGGGACTTCTGATTGGTGTGATCGGCGGGGCGATTCCTCTGGGGCTTTTATATTTCCTGTATACAAAGATTGTAAATTATATGGGAGGACAGTTTGATAACCTGGCCGGGCTGGTTCAGTTCCTGCCGGTGGATGAGATGTTTCGTATTTTGCTGCCTGTTGGTCTTGCCCTGGGTGTTGGAATTGGTTTCTTTGGAAGCTTTCTGACCATTCGGAAGCATTTGAGAGTTTAAATACCGGCGGGACAGATGAGAAAAGGAATGTTGAAAAGATGAGAAGAAAGCAGTTTGTAAAAATTCTGATTCTGACAGTACTTTTGGCAGGGCTTCTGCTTTATCCCGGCCGGGTTTTGGTACAGGCTTCAGAGGGAGAGATCTCTGCAGGAGGGGAAACGGCTCCTTCGGAAGAAGAATCTTCAGAGGACTCCTCTTCTAAAGAGGAAGAAGACGAGGATGATAAAGAGGACGACGAAAAGCCTTCTAAGCCCTCCAACTGGATCGATACGGATAAGCTGGAACGGCAGAAGAAGGACACGCTGAATAAGATAGAGGGAATTAAGGCGGAGCTGAATGATGTTAAGAAAAACATTGAACAGCTGGAAGCAAGTAAAAGCAGCCTGAAGAGCTATATTGCCCGTTTGGATCAGGAAGCCACGGCGCTGGCAGCGCAGATTCAGAAGTTGAATGAGGATATTGAAGATAAAAAAGAAGAGATTGTCCAGACAGAAGCAGAACTGGAAGAGGCCCAGCGGGTGGCAGATCAGCAGTATGAGGATATGAAGCTGCGGATACAATATCTGTATGAAAATGGAAATCCCTCTTATCTGGAAATGTTTCTGACATCCAAGAATCTGGGGGATTTTCTGAATAAGTCCACGTACGTGCGGGCTATGTCAGAATATGACCGCAAAATGATGGACCAGTATATAGCCCAGAAGGAAGCGGTTGCGGCTGCCAAGACCGTTCTGGAGGCAGAGGAGGAAGAGCTGGAAGCCATGGCGGAGGCTGCCAAGGAGCAGAAGGAGACCGTTGATGCCCTGGTTCGGAAGAAAACAGCAGAAATTCAAAGCTTCCAGGCTCAGATTGACAGCCAGAACAATGAGGCGGCAGAGTTTAAGGAGGATCTGGAGGAGCAGGAGCGGCTGCTGAATCAGATCGAGGAGCAGATTGCGGCAGCGGCACTGGCCAATGCCAGCGCAGACGACGGAGACGGCGGCGCTTCCGGTTTTGTCTGGCCCTGTCCAAGCAGCAGGCGTATTACCAGTGATTTTGGCCCAAGGCCTCAGCCTACTCCGGGAGCTTCCACCAATCATAAGGGAATTGATATCGGGGCCTCCCATGGTTCGAGTATTGTGGCGGCTGCCAGCGGGAGGGTTACCACATCCACCTACAGCAGCTCGGCAGGAAATTATGTGGTAATTTCTCATGGTAATGGAATTTCTACGGTATATATGCACTGCTCGGCCCTCTATGTGTCCGTGGGTGATGTGGTCAGCGCAGGACAGAGTATTGCGGCAGTGGGTTCTACCGGTTTTTCCACTGGCCCCCATCTGCATTTCGGCGTGATTAAAAATGGCACCTATGTGAACCCGCATAATTATGTGGGATAGAATAAAAGAAAACAGCGTATAGTTAAAATAAGGAAACCGTGGGGGATGGCATAGGACAGGATGCAGGGAAAAAACTTGTTCTGTGACAGCCCTTTTCGGTTGTGAGAGATGAGGAACAGTATGGATGACAAAAAGCAGCTGAGGAAAGGCATAGTCATTGGATTTGCGGCAACGCTGATCGTAATTGAGGCGGTGATGTTTGGAAACCGCTTTCTGGCAGAAAGGCTGGGAAAAAAGGAAGAACAGATCGACCTGACAGACAAAGCGGTTCAGGAAAAGCTGGTTGAGATTGAGACGTTGATGAATAATTATTATCTGGACGAAATTGATAACAGTGAAATCGAAACATGGCTTTATAAGGGAGCAGTGGCCGGGCTGGGGGATCCTTATGCGGCTTACTATACAGAGGAAGAATACCGGAGCATGCTGGACAGCACGAACGGCAGTTACTGTGGAATCGGCGTGGAGATTTCCCAAAATATCAATTCGGGTATTGTTACAATTACCCGTGTGTTTGAGGATTCTCCGGCTATGGAAGCGGGTATCCTGCCGGGAGATATCATTTATAAGGCGGGAGACCTGGAGGCTACTGGAAATGATTTGAATATGATAGTGTCTAAGATTAAGGGAGAGGAAGGTACGAAGGCAGCCCTCAGTGTTGTCCGGGAAGGAGAGGAAGATTATCTGGAATTTCAGGTGGAGCGCAGAACCATAGAGATTCAGACTGTGTCCTCGGCAGTTCTGGAAAATCACATAGGTTATATATCCATCAGTTCCTTTGATGATGTAACTTCGGAACAATTTATAAGTGCGCTGGATGAGCTGGAGGCGCAGGGAATACAGGGGCTGATTGTAGATCTGCGGAACAATGGGGGCGGTCTGGTTTCCAGTGTATGCGCCATTCTGGACCGCCTGCTTCCGGAGGGACTGATTGTCTATACGGAGGATAAATACGGAAACCGGGAGGAAGAGAGATCTGACAAAGAACATTATTTTGATAAGCCTATGGCGGTGCTGATTAACGGGAACAGTGCAAGCGCTTCGGAAATTTTTGCGGGAGCCGTTAAGGATTATGAAATGGGTACTTTGGTCGGAACAACTACCTATGGAAAAGGTATTGTTCAGAAAATTTATCCCTTGAGTGACGGGACGGCGGTAAAATTAACAGTATCCAAATATTATACGCCAAAAGGAAACAATATCCATGGCATTGGCATTGAGCCGGATGTGGAGGTAGAGCTGGATGAATCTCTTAAAAGAGAGACGGTAATTCCCAGGGACAAAGATAACCAGCTTCAGAAAGCATTGGAAGTTCTGCAGCAGCAATAAGAGGAAAATAAAAGCGGCTTATGGAGAGCCGGTACAGATAAAAGAGCTTATCTGTACCGGCTTGTTTGTTTTGTCTCTGCGCGCAGATAAAATAATAAAGTTCAAATAATTCATATAAATTTGAAATAATTATTAAAAAATCACAAAAACGATATTATAAACAGCGTAAATAAACAGAAAAACTATACATAACATACAAAAATATCAAATAAAGTTAAAAACGAACGTAAAATATAAAAAACAATCATAAAAATGATTGAAAGAAAATGACCATTTCCGTACAATAATAGTCATAAAGAAACAAACCATAAATCAAAAGAAAGGAAGATGAAAAAATGTCCAAAGTGGAAGAAATCACACGAGAAAGCTGGATTAAAAGTACATTTCCAGAATGGGGAACCTGGCTGGTGGAAGACATTGAGAACGAGGTAGTGGCTCCCGGCAATGTAGCCATGTGGTGGCTGGGATGTACAGGCATCTGGTTCAAGACCCCCCAAAACGCGAACATCACCATTGATCTCTGGTGTGGAAATGGAAAGAGGACCCACGGCGACAACAAAATGAAACCGGGCCACCAGATGGCTAATATGTGCGGCGGCCGTCTGATGCAGCCAAACCTGCGGAATGTACCGTTTGTAATTGATCCCTTTGCCTTTAAGCAGGTGGATGCGGTTCTGGCAACCCATTACCATCAGGATCATATGTCCGCAGAGTGGGCAGCTCACGTGATTCAGAGCGGCATGACTACGACCGACGAGAATGGCAGAGAGATTCCGGTTCCCTTTATCGGACCGAAAAAATCCGTTGAAACCTGGATGAAGTGGGGAGTTCCTGCAGAGCGCTGTGTAACCGTGAAACCGGGAGACGTGATTAAGATTAAGGACTTGGAAATTGTGGCGCTGGACAGCTTTGACCGTACCTGTATTGTGACAACCGACGACACAAGTGAGAACCGGGAGGAATTGACCGGTGTATGTCCCACAGATATGGATGAGAAGGCTGTCAATTACCTGGTAAAGACACCGGGGGGGAATATTTACCATTCCGGCGATTCCCACTTCTCGATCTATTTTGCAAAGCATGGAAAGGACTACGATGTGGATGTGGCTTTTGGCTCTTTTGGAGAGAACCCCATCGGAATGCAGGATAAGATGACGTCCATAGATGTTCTGCGTATGGCAGAGAACCTCCGGTGTAAGGTTGTAGTCCCCATCCACTGGGATGTCTGGACAAATTTCCAGGCAGACTGTGAGGAAATTAAGGTATTGTATGATTTTAAGAAGGATCGAAATGAATACAGGTTCCATCCATTTTTCTGGCAGGTGGGCGGCAGATATACGTATCCCCAGGACAAGGATAAGATTTACTACCACCACAGAAGAGGATTTGAAGACTGTTTCGAGCATCCTCAGAATATTCCATTCCGGTCCTGTCTGTAAATGGGGAAAGGAGAAATGTGATGTTAAGAGAATTTGTGGAAAAGAAGCATTATCTTTTTGCAAAAGAAGCGCCGGACTGGAAAGAAGCCATCCGTATGAGCTGCCGGAGCCTGGAGGCTGACGGCACGATAGAGGCCAATTACAAGGAAGATATTATCACCTGTGTGGAAAAGCATGGGCCGTATATTGTCATTATGCCCAATGTGGCCATGCCGCACTCCCAGGAAAATGCCGTGGGCGTTAATAAGACGGCTATTGGCTTTATGAAGCTTGAGAAAGCGGTAAGTTTTGATCCGTCAGATCCGGAAAAGGATGCACAGCTGTTCTTCACGCTGGCCTCCTGCAATCCGGAGCAGCATCTGGACAATATGATGAAACTGTCGGATATGCTGATGAATGAGGAACTGGTAAAAGAGCTTGAAAAAGCAAAGACACCCGAAGATCTATTGAAAATTCAGGAGCAGTATCTGGATTGAGCAATAAGAAACAGGAATATAAAGGAGTAAGTGTATGGATATTTTAATGAGAGCTTGGTCGTATTTTGCTGAAAATATTTTACAGCAGCCAGCCTTTATGATTGGTTTGATTGTGGCTCTGGGGTATATTTTGTTGAAAAAACCCTGGTATGATGTACTTGCAGGCGTGATTAAGGCCATTGTCGGCTATCTGATTCTGACAGTTGGCTCTTCCGGGCTGGTCAGCAACTTCCGGCCGGTATTGGTAGGATTGAAGGACCGCTTTAATATGGACGCCATGGTGATTGATCCCTATTTTGGGCAGAACGCTGTGACAGACGGCGTAATGGAAAAGTTTGGGAAAGGTTTTGGTGATGCCATGCTCCTTCTGCTGATTGCCTTTATCGTGAACATTTTGCTGGTTCGTTTCAGTAAGTATACGAAGCTGCGGGCTCTGTTTACTACGGGACATGTGCAGGTACAGCAGGCGGCTACCGCTTACTGGCTGATTATGTTTGCGCTTCCGGGTCTGCTGACACGCAATGTGGCCCTTATCATTGTTATGGCGGTGATTCTCGGCGCCTACTGGGCAGTGGGTTCTAACCTTATTATCCGGCCCTGTCAGGAGCTTACAGACGGTGCCGGCATTACGCTGGCCCACCAGCAGATGTTTGGAATTGCACTCAATACCTGGCTGGCGGAGAAGCTGTTTGGAAAGAAGAAAGATGGTAAAGAGACAAAGAAAATTGATGATATTGAACTTCCTGGTTTTATGTCCATCTTTAATGAGAATATGGTCTGCACTTCGATCCTGATGCTGATTTTCTTTGGCGCGATTCTGTGTATCCTGGGAAGAGACTATCTGACGGAGCAGGGCTTCCTGAAAGAGGGTGCAAGCATGGTATTCTATGTGATTCAGACCTGTCTGTACTTTGCTGTGTACCTGGCAATCCTGCAGCTGGGTGTCAGGACCTTCGTTACGGAGCTGACACAGTCCTTCCAGGGTATTGCGGATAAACTTCTTCCCGGTTCTGTTCCCGGTGTAGACTGTGCGGTAGCTTTTGGCTTCGGATCGGCCAATGCGGTTCCTCTGGGATTCCTGGCAGGTTTTGCAGGACAGATTCTGGCAATTGCGATTTTGGTATTTACAGGAAGTCCTGTACTGGTCATCTGTGGATTTGTACCTGTATTCTTTGACAATGCAACCATTGCCATCTTTGCCAATGAGAAAGGCGGCATTAAAGCGGCGCTTATTCTGCCCTTTATCTCCGGTCTGTGTCAGGTGTTCGGCTCGGCGCTTATTGCAGGCTGGGCAGGAATGGCCGCCTATGGCGGATACCTTGGAATGTGGGACTGGGCCGTGGTATGGCCGGTGATGACAGGCTTGATGAAGTTCTTAAGTTATGCGGGGGTTGCAATTGTGGCTGTCGGTCTTCTGCTTATCCCACAGCTGCAGTACCGCGCAGATAAGGAAGGATATTTCCTGATGACCGAAGATTATGAGGCATACAAGGAACTGAAGGAAAAAAGAGCAGCAAAATAAAATAAAAAAATTCAAAGAAAACGATTGATTTTTATGAAAAATTTTACTATCATAGTGATAGAATAATCATAAATTTCACCGTATAAAAAGAAAAAGGAGATTGTGATTATGGCAAAGGATAATATGAGCTTTCTGGTATGCTGTGCAAATGGAGCAGGTTCCAGCCTGATGATGAAGATGACATTGGAAAAGACCTTGAAGAAAGTGGGAATTAAGCCGGGCAGGATTCATCACTGCGCCCTGTCAGAGGGAAAAAGTGCAGCGTCTCAGTTTGACGTTGTATTCTGTGCTCAGAATTTTACCAGTATGTTTAAGGATGCAGAGAAAAAAGGCAGCACAGTCATCGGACTGCGGAATATTATGTCCATGCAGGAAATGGAAGAGAAGTTAAAGGAATCTGGCATTTTGACTGAATAAGCATTGAGAAGAGCGGGTGTGTTCCCGGATTCCCCCAATCCGGGAACACACCCGTTGTTTTTTGATTCCTACAGGCGGCGGGCCGTGCCGGCATGTCCATTTGACGGCGGCCGTGAAGGGCTGATATCCCGCCGGTCTGCTATGGGGTGTTTAACTGGATTCATCAGTTCGAGGGTTTCAGGGAAGGAGGAGAATTCCATGAAAATGAGTCGGACGATTGTGAATGGCCGAAGGGAAAAGGTACTGGAGCTGGTTCGTGAGAACGGAGACATGACAGTCAATGATCTGGCAGAGCAGTTCCGGGTTTCTCCTCTGACCATCCGGAGAGATCTTCAGTATCTGGAGGATCATAAGCTGCTGGAGCGTTTTTACGGAGGTGCAAGAAACAATACATCTGAGGGTGCAGACCTTGGAGAAAATCAAAAGCAGCTCCGCAGAGAACGGATTGCCCGGTACGCGGCAAGTCTGGTGGAAGAAGGAGACAGCATTTTTATCAACACCAGCTCTACGGCTCTGGCTATGGTAAAATACATTACCAGCAGAAATGTAACGATTATTACCAATAATGGAAATATCATCAATGAAAAGAATCCCGCCCATGCCACAATTATTCTTCTGGGAGGCGAGCTGCGCTATGTGAAAGGCGCCATGGTGGGAGACTTTGCAATGAACAATCTGACTCAGGTGACAGCCAAAAAAAGTTTTATGGGCTGCGGAGGCCTGTGCCCGGATGTGGGAATGACGACAGAGCTGCTCAATGAGGTGAATCTCAATCAGACCATGTTTGAGCGGGTAACCAAGGCGTCGTATATTCTGGCAGACTGCTCTAAGTTCGGTAAGCGCAGCAGCTTTGTAAGCTGCCCGCCAGAGCTGATTGCCAATGTAATTACGGATACAGACGCGCCGGCAGATCTGATCCGGGAGCTCCGGGAGAAAGGGATCTGGGTCCATCAAGTAGATTAGGAGTATGGAAATGAAAATTAATAAAATCAAAACACACGAGCTGGAAAAATGCTATGCTGTCTGTCCGCTGGTTTATCAGGGAAAGGAACATCTGCTGGCAGCGGCGGAGAAGGTAAATAAATGCCTCCTGTTTGATTTGGGCGGAAATCTGGAGGAAACCGTATGGGAAGGACCGGGCGGAACCATGACCATGGTACAGGTTCCGGGAAGTGATGGAGAATTCCTGGCATCCCAAAAGTTTTACTCCCCCAATGATTCCAAGGAGGCAGAGATTGTCCTGGCATCCCCCAGGGGAAAGGATGACTGGGCAGTTAAAACACTGGCAGCTCTGCCCTTTGTACACCGCTTTGATATCCTTGAGAGCGGCGGGATAAAGTATCTGATTGCCTGCACGCTGAAATCTGGTCATGAATACAAGGATGACTGGAGCAGTCCGGGGAAAATCTGGGTGGGAGAGCTTCCGGATGATTTGAGCGCTGTGGACAAAGACCATCCACTGTGCCTTACAGTTCTCAAAGACGGTCTCTTGAAGAATCACGGATACTGCCGTGTGGAGGACGAAGAAGGCGTATGGGCAGCGGTGGCAGCAGACAATGGCATTTTTAAAGTAGTTCCGCCTGCCGGGAAAGGAGGAGAGTGGGCAGTTGAGACGCTGTCAGAGGACGCAGCCAGTGATGTGGCATTTGCGGACCTGGACGGTGACGGTCAGGCAGAAATGCTGGTGATGACACCCTTCCATGGAGATGTCATCAAAATCTATAAAAAAACAGATAGTATGTATACCTGTGTGAAAACCTTTGAAGAGCCTTATGAATTTGCACACGGTATCTGGGGAACAGAGATTGACAAAAAAGGCGTGATCATAGTGGGGCACAGAAAGGGAAAACGCAATCTGCTGGCCTGCATGTATGACGGTAAGGATTACGTCATGGAGGTACTGGACGAGGATGTAGGGCCGGCCAATGTACGGTGTTATGATAAAGGCCGAAAGACAGGCCTGATTTCAACCAACCGGGAGATAAATGAGATTGCTTTCTACGAAATAGAAAGCATATAGTTCCGGCAGGCGGAAGAGCTGCGGAACTGGAATAAAAAACAGCAGCCCCTCAGAGCATGTCCCAGAAGGATTTACGGCCGGGTATTAAGGGCCGGAAATGGCTTCTGCATCAGGGGCAGGCGAAAGGGCTGCGGAACTGGAATAGGAGGAAAACATGAAAGCATATACCATCGGATTGTATGAGAAGGCAATGCCAAAGGAACTGAACTGGAAAGAAAAGCTGGAAGCGGCAAAAGAAGCAGGGTATGATTTTGTGGAAATCAGTATTGATGAGACAGAGGAAAAGCTGGCGCGGCTGGACTGGAGTAAGGAGGAACGGCTGGAGCTTGTGAAGACCATGTACGAGGTGGGCGTTCCCATCCGTACCATGTGTTTGTCCGGTCATCGTAAATACCCCATCGGGAGCAGCGATCCGGATACCTGTGCAAGAGGGATGGAGATTATGGAGAAAGCCATCCAGCTGGCAGATGATCTGGGCGTGCGCATTATTCAGCTGGCCGGTTACGATGTGTATTATGATCCGTCTACGCCTGAAACAGTGGCGCGCTTTGGGGAGAATTTGAAGAAGTGTACCCTGATGGCAGCCAGAGCCGGAGTTCTTATGGGATTTGAAACCATGGAGACGGAATTCATGAATACCTGCGGCAAATCCATGGAATATGTAAATCGTGTCAATTCCACCTATTTGAATGTATATCCGGACTGTGGGAATATCAATAATGCAGCGCTTACCTATGGGACAGACGTATTGGAGGATTTAAGAAGCTGCGAGGGACGGATTACGTCTATGCATCTGAAAGAGACAGAGCCTGGTAAGTTCCGGGATATGATGTACGGAAACGGCCGGGTGGATTTCCCGGCAGTGATTGATACTGCCTGGGCTATGGGCGTCCGCAAATTTGTGACAGAATTCTGGTATCTGGGCGGAGATAAGTGGAAAGAGGATCTGGCTTTTGCCAACAAGTTTATGCGTGACTTGCTGGATCAAAAAGAATAATGAGAAAAAACACAAAGGGAAAGGAGAACAAAG
>CATJHO010000182.1 GCA_949740535.1 uncultured Lachnospiraceae bacterium | reverse complement strand
CTTAAAAAGTTTTATCCATCAGCTGTTTCACCTTGTAATTCCACACCAGATACGCGCATACATTCACAGCTCCTTCCAGTACCAGATCCATAATATCAAAGTACCCGGAAATCACATGCATATATTGTGCCAGTTCAAGAATAAGTTCCACTATCATGCATATGCCAAGGCACAGCCGCTGGGTCTTTTTCTCTGATTTCGTAACAAGGCATATGGAAAAGGCAAACGCATAAGCCCAGGTCATATCCGCTGCGTAATTTTTGATAAAAGTACCTGCTTTTCCACCGGTAATCTCCGGCAGACAGCCTAAGACTTGGAACGGAAACAGCCGGCTTAAGAATTCCCCGATATAGGTATGGGGATTCAAAATCCAATAGACAGCTGCTCCGGCTGCCAATGGAAGCAGAATGTTTATCAGAATTACAATTCCGCAAATCCTCTTATTTTTCATCTTCCCTCTCCCATTTCATTATATACCCAATACCGTTATTGTCAACTATTAGTTATTTATAATATAACTTATAGTTTGTTAATTCCGCCGGATAATCTGGTTAAAATATAAGAAACCCTTACAACCATCTACGATATATCAGGAGAATGCTATGAACCGTATTGCACTGGGAAAACGTCTGAGAGAAGAACGCATCCGCTGCGGCATGACGCAGGAACAGACAGCAGAATCTATCAATGTATCTACCACCTACGTGGGACTGATTGAGCACGGAGAACGCTCTGTGACACTGGAGAAGCTGATCCTTTTAGCCCAATGCTTCCATGTCACAGTGGACTATCTGCTGCAGGACTCCCTCCCCCTTACGCCCTCCCTGCAGGACAAGCAGCTTCTTTCCCTTTGGAGCTCTGCCAGCGAACAGGAACGGAACCTGATCCTTTCCATTATGCAGTCTGTCCTCTGCAGTTCCAATGAAAAATGACCTTATGTACAGCATACACAAAGTCTTTCTCTTTTTGGTCTGCTCCTGGCAGACAGTTTTTTAAAGAAATTCGTACTCTATATAATATTCCAGACCCATCCCCAGGGCGAACAGCAGAAACCAGAGGCCGATACGGACCACAAGCATCACCTGTTTGGGAAGAAGCCGCACCGGATACAGTTTTCGATCCCAGTAGCCCACATTAAATGCAAGCAGATTAGAAGCCCATGCATACAAAAACACCGACAATCCTCCCAGGAGAAACACTTCCACAGAAGAGGTATATTTGGACATCCATACAATGGTGCAGAAAATCAGAAACAAATATCCCATGGTTGCCACCACATTTTTCCACAACACGCCTGTGCGGAACCCTGGCACGCCTTTGATAACACAGCCGGAGCTTTCACTCTTCACTTTCTTATATTCGTAAACCGTAATCTGATTCTGAGGCGTAACCACCTCTCTTGAAAGCATTTCCACTGCCCGCTTCAATTCCTGTATCGTCTGAAACCGGTTTTTTGCATCAATTTCAATGCACCGCCTGATAACCGCATTCATGGGGTGCGCCTCGTAAAGGTGCTCTACCGGCAGAGCTCCGGTCAGCAGCTTATTCATCAACACGCCCAATGCATAAATATCTGCTCTGGCATCTGTCTGCATATAGCCAAACTGTTCCGGCGCCGCATACCCCGCCGTCCCTAGGATCTCTGTATCTCTGTTCCTGCCGGCCTTCGCTGCTCTGGCAATTCCAAAATCAATCACCTTGACAACCGAGTCGCCGGTAATCATGATATTTTCCGGTTTGATATCCCGGTGCACAATTCTTTGATTGTGAACCTCGAACAATCCGTTACAAATCTCTGCTATAATCCAGCACACCCTTGCTTCCTTAAAGAGACCGCCCTCCTGCAGACATTCCTCCAAAGTCATGCCATTGATAAATTCTTCAATAACAGTTCCCCTCTCCTCATTCCCGGCCGCCTCATAAACCTGGACAATATTTCTGTTTCTGAGCTTTTTCAGCTTCTCGTAACCTTCCGCTGCCTCTGGGCTTATGTATTTTTTTACATAAATCTTCCCGTCATTTCTGTTTTTCACAAGAAATACCGTATGTTCTTCTTTCTTATCAAGACTCGTAAGCGTCTCGTAATTTTCTTCCAGATATTGCTGCTTCAAAGTCAGTCCGTTCATCATTGACAATTCTCCCAGATCGCTTATAATAAGGTAACGTATTTATTATAACATAAATAAGGATTTCTGTAATGAAAAAAACAACTGGTGAATTATTGGAATTGTTAAAAAAATCATCGAACGCATCCTCCTATATAAAGGATGTGTCCGATGATCTGATACAACAGCTTCCCTTAGGAGAGTCGCTGTGCGCACTGATTGAAACAAAAAAACTTGAAAAAGGTGAGCTGATACGCCTGTCCGGTCTGGATCGCGGCTATGTCTATGACATCCTGTCCGGCAAGAAGCGTCCTTCCAGGGATAAGGTTCTGGCCCTCTGCTTTGCTATGTCCCTCTCTGTCAACGAAACCCAGCAGCTTCTCAAATCCACCGGGTACGCCGCTCTCTATATCCGCATTGAGCGGGACAGCATTATCCTGTTTGGCTTACAGCATGCACTTTCGCTGATGGAGGTAAATGAACTTCTGTATGAAATGAACTACGGCATTCTGGAATAATACTCTGCATTTATCACAACATTTCCCTCTGTGATATGAAGCGGCGGCTTTTCCTCATAGCCGGACCATATTCCAAAAGCTGCCGCCACTGCCAGTACCAAAGTAAAACCGAGCAATAAAAGGCTGCTCTTCCTGTTCCCTCTTGTTATCATAATTTTTCTCCTCACCCGCCCTTTTATGGCGGTCTTTCCCGTATACAGCCTGCTTATTTTAAAAGAATAACAGATAAATATGATTTATTTATGAGCACATTCTGAAGAAATGCAGAATATTCCATGAAAATCATGAAAAACTTTGCTTAAAAACATGCACCATGTTCTACAGAAAACTCTGGAATTGATTGACATTTTCCTGTGTTCATATTATTTTAGAAGGGAAAAAGGGGGGATTCCTATGTCAGAAAAATTGCAAAACTTTTTTCGAGAACATCCCAAAGCCGCTTTGGCCTTTTCCGGCGGAACGGATTCTGCCTATCTGCTCTGTGCAGGTCTTCAAGCTGGCGCAGATATCCGTGCCTACTATGTAAAGAGCCAGTTTCAGCCGCTTTTTGAGCTGGAAGACGCCAGACGCCTGGCACGCGAATTAAAGATAAAGCTCCATGAAATTTCCCTTGATATCCTTTCTGTACCACAGATAAAACGGAATCCGCCAGACCGCTGCTACCACTGCAAGCTTGCCATTTTCCAGGCTCTGATCCGTCAGGCAGACAAAGACGGATATCCTCTTGTGATAGATGGGACCAATGCCTCTGATCTTCCAACGGAGCGTCCCGGAATGAATGCCTTGAACGAACTGGGCGTACGTTCGCCCCTGCGGGAAGCGGGAATTACAAAACCAGAGGTACGCTCCCTCTCCAGGTCCCAGAATCTCTTTACCTGGAACAAACCGGCTTATGCCTGCCTTGCCACCCGCATTGTTTCCGGTGAATCCATCACGGAGCATTCCCTCCGCCAGGTGGAACTCTCTGAACAGGCTCTTGCTGATCTGGGCTTCTGCGATTTCCGTATCCGTGTTTCAGGAAATACCGCCCGGCTTCAGGTAAGAGCGGAACAGATGGATCTGGTTCTCAAGCATCGGAAAAGTATTTTAAAAATTTTAACTCCCTGTTATTCCAGTATTTCACTGGATCTGGCCGCCCGATAAGCCCACGCTGTCATGCGGCCGCCTTCTTTTTTTAATCATGGAAAAACTAGAAATTTTTAATTCTTTTGCTAATGTTTTTCGGCTGTCTTTCATGATGGTCTGAGAATAACCTTTATTATTTCCGGGCAGATTTATATTAGACATGTTATTGTCTTATTGTCCAGCTCTACCCTCACTTAACAAAGACATACACGCTCAAGAGAGGGCAGATTGGAAGCTTAGAAAATAAGGAGGTGTTCTTATGAGTAAAACATTAGATATCTTAGCCCTCACAATCGGCATCATCGGTGCTCTAAACTGGGGACTCATCGGATTTTTCAACTTTAATCTTGTTCAATTTATTTTTGGTTCCGGAGGACTGGCGCGGATTATTTACGCCCTGGTAGGAATCTGTGCGGTATATCTTTTGACCTTTTATACCAAAACAGGCAGAAGCTCTATAGAATAAATGTGGTCTCCTGTAAATATGAACATGGAGCTGACGGCTGATTCAGCCGCAGCTCCATGTTTGTATAACCGCTTACTTTTCTCTCAACTGCTTCATATCCTCATTGACCCAGACAACTCTGTTGCGGCCCTGCTTTTTAGCATCGTAGAGCATAGCGTCTGCCATTTTCAGGCAGAAGTCATAAGAGCTTCCCACTTGTGGAACCGTAGTCATGCCGCCGATGCTCACTGTCACCCATTGGGATACGGATGGAGAATGAGGAATATGAAGATCTTCTACTGCCTGCCGGATTTTTTTCAGATGCTCAAAGATCTTCTCGGAAGAGCCTCCCAGCAGAATCCCTGCAAACTCCTCTCCGCCATAACGAGCCAGAAAATCGGTACTGCGGTTCAGATAGGAAGAGATTTTTTTGGCCACAGCCGCAATCACCTTATCTCCGGCCGGATGACCGAAAGTATCATTGTATGCTTTAAAATGGTCAATGTCAAACATGCAGACCGTGAAGGGAACCTGCATCCGTACTGCTTCGCCCCATTTAGTGATACTGTATTGATCATGCTGTCTCCGGTTCGCTATGCCGGTCAGCTGATCGGTTTTGGATTGATATTCCACCTGTCTGCGATAATTGTAAAGCTTAATATGCGTATTAACTCTGGCCCTTACAATCAAGGGATTAAAAGGCTTGCTTATGTAATCAACCGCACCTAAAATAAACCCGTGCTCCTCATTCTGTGCATCGGAAAGACTGGTGATTAAGATAACCGGAACACTCTGGGTAACTAGCTCCTCCTGCAGTTTTTTCAACAATACGAAACCATCCATACCCGGCATAATTACATCCAGCAGAATCAGGGAAAAATTTCCATTACTTGCCAGCCCTAGTCCTTCTTCTCCTGTATGTGCAATTGTAATATCATATTCCTTCTCCAAAATAATTCTCAACTGTTCCGCCTGCAGGCGGCTGTCATCAACAATTAAAATTTTCTCCATAGATGCACTCCTTACCGGGGTTTTTTAACTAAAACAAACCGCCCAGCCAGCAGTATGTTTTTTATCTCTTTTGAAATTATACACTGCCCCATACCTATTGACAATACCCTTTTCAAAATCTGACAACACAATCTGGTTTTCTTCTATAAGCTGTTTCGTTTTTTCCGCTGAGCCGCAAAGATATTCTGTGTAACTGCCTTCTGATCTTCTTCGGTCATCTCCAAAAACTGACACCCGTACTCAAATTCTGAATCTTCTTTTTCTGTCACACGAAGTACCTGACAGAGCATGGCTGATTCCGGCCGGTCCGCAAGAAGCTTTACCTTCAGGAGGAATTTGTCGCCCTTGTGATACCGGTGTTCCGATCCAATACAGGCCCCTCCCACACTGATATTCAACAGCTTACAGGGCTTTTCTCCCGCCCCCAGTCCACTGAATGTAGTAACCGAAGCATCCAGATCCGTACTCAGACGGAAAAAGGCCCGGCCGTTTACAATCCGGATAACCTTCAACTCCTCAACCTGCCAGATATGCTCCGGCCTGGCCGTAATCATTCCCTCCATATATACTGCCTTTTTTTCATGATCGCTGTATCCACGGATCTTAACCTGGAACGGTTCTCCTTCCACTGAAATCCCCGTTTCAGAATACTGGTGCAGCTCTGCTTTGTCTTTCTGAAGATTCATCAGTTTTGCAACAAACAGCAGACGATCTGTAAGAGTTGTTACCTCTACTCTCATGCCGGAATAGACCGTAAGCTCCTTCTCCTCTTCCACCTCTTGTTTCTTTTCAGAGCTCTGATCTTTTGCTCTCCCGCCAAATAAATTAAAAAGACCCACAAAAAACCTCCTGTTTAAAGTTCCATAATATCTCCTGCCAGCGCATTTCAATGATCAAAATAAATAAACGTTTATTTACAACCGGTGAAAAACAAACCGCATATAAGCGGCATAATTCTATTTCTTTATTTCCTTTTTCAACTTCAGATAACTGCTCAGACCCGTGGCCAGCAGTTGAAATATGGTGTCCTCAGTCTCTTGGTTGTTGGGCAGCGTCCCCTCCACCACATATTTGGCATACATCACTGTGGAAGTGAGCACGTGAAGCCATAACAGATCCTGATTTATCTCTACCAGGCCGGGAAATACTTTGCGGAAAACACGAACCATTCCAACAAAGGAATTGAAATAGGTCACTTCACGCTTCCTGTCAAACTCCGGGAAAAAAGCGCTGTCCCGGAATCGGTGATAAAAGATGGTTTCATCCGGATGCGCAACCCAGAACCGGAAGTAAGGCAGCCACAGACTTTTTACTGCACCCATGGGATCTGTAAGCATGGTGAGCGGATTAAATTTCAAATGATCAAAAATTGCCGCTGCCTGCTGGTCTATATAAATAAAGCATTCCACCAGTAATTGATCTTTGCTGTCAAAGTAACGGTACAGCGCCCCAGGGGAAATTTCTGCCAGCTTACTGACATTCTGAACACGCACTCCCTCCAGGCCATACTGCCGCACAGCCTTCATTGTTGCGGAAATGATTCGAGTTTTGGTGTCATCCGGAGCAGCCACTTCCATTACCTCATTCTTAAAAGTATGGATATTCACTTATTAGTTCCTTTGAAATTATACACTGCCCCGCGGCTGTTGACAATACCTTTTTTAATCCTGCAGTACAGCCCGGATTTGATTGTATACTTCTATTCTTTTCATTTTAGAGAATTATTCGAGATCCCTGTACCATACCCTCAGCGGGCAAGGACAGGAGGCCGCCTGCTCTTGTCTACTGAGAACATGATTGGCTGTTAATTCCGCAGAATTATTTTGGGCTGCAGTCGATAAGCTCCCTTTTTCAAAAGTATTTCCATTGCATAAAGCTTATAATGCAATACTTATTATAGAAAGTACAGTCATCAGGATAATAAAAATTTGTCTTTTTTGTCTTACACCGTATATCAGCTTTCGTATACAGCCGCTATATCCTGTATTCTGCGCTTTATTTTTTCGCGGATATGCAGCGGCTCCAGGCACTCGCATTTATCGCCGAAGCTTAAAAGCATATCGTAATGGTATTCGTTTTCT
>CATJHO010000181.1 GCA_949740535.1 uncultured Lachnospiraceae bacterium | reverse complement strand
GCTTTTGCTTCTGCCGGGGTTACATCTTCTGGAGTAAGTTCCACTGAAACTCGAATATAATCGTCGATATGTCGTTGGGACAAAAGTACGCACGTCTCTGTGTGCCCTGTCCCCGGAAACATATCCACCCCGCAAGCCTTCTCAACACGATACCCCCGCCCCTGCAACAGTTCCAAATCCCTCACCAGACTGGTCGGCTTACAACTAATATAAACAATCCGCTCCACCCCAAAATCAATAATCTTCTGAAGCGCCTTTGGATGCACCCCGTCCCTGGGCGGATCCAGTACAATTAAATCTGGCTTTTCCGTAAGCTCACCCACCACCTTCAACACATCCCCTGCAATAAAGGTACAGTTGGAAAGCCCGTTCATCCCGGCGTTCACCCTGGCGGCTTCCACAGCCGCCTCCACAATCTCTACCCCCACAACCTGTTCTGCCACAGGGGCAAGCATCTGAGCAATGGTCCCGGTACCGCTGTACAGATCAAAAATCACCTTCCCACGGGTATCCCCCACATAACTCCGGGCTGTTTCATACAGCACCTCTGCGCCAAGTGAATTGGTCTGGAAAAAGGAAAAAGGCGAAATGCGGAAACGCAGTCCCAAAAGCTCCTCGTAAAAATAATCCCTGCCATAGAGGATTTCTGTCTTATCACTCTGAACCACATCTGCCAGGCTGTCATTATAAGTATGAAGAATTCCCACAATCTCTCCGTCAAGTTTCAGCTCAAGAAGCTGTTCCATCCAGGGCCTGTCCGAAGCTTCCAGCTGTGTGCTGGTTACAAGCACCACCAGAATCTCCCCTGTTCTTGCCCCTTTCCGTACCAGAAGATGGCGCAGATAACCCATATGACGCAGTTTATGGTAAAAAGGCATCCTTTCCTGCCGGAAATACTCCAGCACACAGGAGAGAATTTTCCGGTAGTCCTCATCCACAATCCGGCATTGTTCCACGGTCACAATATCATAGAAACTCCCCCGCCTGTGCATGCCCAATGCCAGAGGTCCGTCCTTTTCCTCATCTCCGAAGGAAAATTCCATCTTATTTCGATAGGCCTGCTGCCGGGGACTCTCTTTAACCCCTTCAAATACATAGGGCTCCTGAACCGCCGCATCCAGAAGCTCTTTTAACTGACTGCTTTTCAAACGAACCTGTTCCTCATAGGACAGATTCTGATAGGTACACCCGCCGCAAAACGCAAAATGAGGGCACTCCGGCTCAATTTCCAGAGGTGAACGCTCCAGAACCTCCAAAAGCCTCCCCTCGCACTTTCCCTTGCGGATTTTGTTTACCTGAAAGCGGATCCTCTGTCCGGCCACCGTATGCTTTACTACCACCCTCTGCCCCTCGCAGGGTACAATCCCTTTGTTTGGAAAATCAACCTTTTCCACTATCCCTTCGCAAATCTGCCCTTTTTTCATGTGCATGTCCTCGCTCTCCTCTGTTCTCTGCCAGCGCCTGATGCAGTACTCTGCATTCTTTTCCCCACAGATATACTGACAGCACTCTGGTTATCTCTTCTTTTTATCTTCATCCTTCGGCCATCGAAATAGAACCTGTCCCACAAGTGCCCCGCCGCCGAAAATCAAAATCAGCATCACAAGATATGCATACAGGCTTACTGCCCGGAAAATAAATTGAATATTGGAAATAATGGACGCAATTATAATCAAAAATCCAACTCCCGTCAGAAGCTTTGCCCCCAGCGAATCCACATTCAGGAACAGCCAGATAATTCCCGCAATAAAGGGAACCACCACCAGACCGGCTCCCAGACGGAAGCCTCTAAATGAAAAGCCAAAGCCTGTAGTCACTGTCACATTGGACAAGAACCAGTAAAGCCCTGCTGCCAGCATAATCATTCCAATCACAAACTGTCCCAAAGGATTTCTTTTCTTCATCATCTGTTTCCTCCCTCAATTTCCCATGATCCAAAAAGGGGGCTGCCGCCTCTGCAGCAACCCCTTTTCTGCTCTCTTATTCTTCGTCGTCCTCTCCGTCTTCAAAGAAATCATCATCGAAATCGTCATCAAAGTCATCTTCAAAGTCTTCCAGGTAATCCGGAGTGAAGAAGCGGTATACGGCGTAAGCGATAGCTGCCACAGCGGCTACAGCTCCAATCACTGCCAGAATCCACAGTACCGTATTTTTATTCTTCTCATCTACCTCTTTCTTATGAATCAGTTCGTTCAGTTTTGTTGCTGTCAGAAAATCTTCCATCTTATTCATTGCACGCACCCTTTCCTATTCGTTAATTCCCATTCATGCTTCGCCTTCGGCTCGCATTCTCCAAATGCTCATATTATACCTGTTCACTAACCTCAGCCCGCGCCTTCGGCTTGGCTTCGCTAAGTGTCCCGGTATTACTCGCACTAAGTTCATGCTTCGCCTTCGGCTCGCATTCTCTAAGTGCTCATATTATACCACAAACTCTTTTAAATTACTATCATTTCTTATGAAAAACTCAAAGCTTCCGCAATTTTGCAAAAGAAGCAAACAGCCGTTTAATCCCTGCTGTATCAAATTCTACTTTTACCTCGTAATCTTTCTTCCCTTCCGTTATCTCCAGCACGGTGCCATCACCGAACTTTATATGACGCACGCGGTCACCGGTGGTGTATTCCAAACCGGAAGCTTTTGTGACTGTCAGGGTCTGGGATTCGTAAGGTTTTGAACGAAAGCTGGCCTTTGACTGCTGCCAGGCATCCTGCCTGGGCCGTTCCTTTGCGGCGGTCAAAGGATTTTTTGCACCTGTCTGGGCCAGATACTGTTCCGGGATCTCCTGAATAAAACGGGAAACCATATTGTACCGGGTTTCCCCCCGCACCATCCGCTGGCGGGCCGCTGTCAGCATCAGTTCCCTCTTGGCTCTGGTGATTCCCACATAGCACAGACGGCGTTCTTCCTCCAGATCTTCCTCCGGCGTATCGCTGGCAATGGACATATAGCTGGGAAACAGCCCGTCCTCCATGCCTGCCATATAGACATAGGGGAATTCCAGCCCCTTGGCGCTGTGCAGCGTCATCAGTACCACATAGTTACTGTTTTCCTCCAGGGTGTCAATATCAGCCACCAGCGCAACCTCCTCCAGAAATCCGCTTAAATCGGGAGCTTCCGCTGTCTCCTCATAGGCCGTAATCTTGCTGATAAACTCGTCGATATTTTCAATCCGGCTCTGGGCTTCTTCTGTCCCCTCTGCCTCCAGTTCCTTCACATATCCGGTTTCCTCCAGAAGCTGCTTTGCCAGCTCTGTCAGGGAAAGAGATCCCACTGCGCTCCGCATTCGCTCAATCAGTGTGGTAAAAGGAATAATTTTTCCTGCGCTTCTCCCCAGATTGGGAATCTCCTCTGCTCTAAGAAGAGCATCATAGAAGCTGATGCCGTAAGCCCCCGCGTAATCCTGCACCCGGTTAAGGGTCGTAGCGCCGATCCCCCGCTTGGGCACATTGATGATCCGGCGGACCGCCAGTTCATCTCTTCCATTGTCAATGGTTTTCAGATAGGCCAGCACATCCTTGATCTCCTTGCGGGCATAGAAGTTTACACCCCCGATGAGCTTATAGGGGATCCCGGCAAAAATCAGCTTCTCCTCAAAAAGACGGGACTGGGCGTTGGTCCGGTACAAAATGGCATGATCCCGGTATTCCCCTTCTCCCTCCCGCACATGACGGCCGATATCTCCAATGACCTGCTCCGCCTCCTCAAATCCATTTGTAAACAGGCGGAATACAATGGGCTCTCCTTCCACATTGTCTGTCCAGAGACGCTTCTCCTTGCGTCCCCGGTTATTGCGGATCACCTCATTTGCCACATTCAGAATATTTTGGGTGGAGCGGTAATTCTGCTCCAGCTTAATTACCTTGGCGTCCGGAAATACCTGTTCAAAATTGAGAATATTGTAAATATTGGCCCCCCGGAATTTGTAAATGGACTGATCGTCGTCGCCTACTACACAGAGATTGCGGTACTTCCCGGCCAGAAGGCTGATCAGCTTAAACTGGGCGGTATTCGTGTCCTGATACTCATCCACCATAAGGTACCGGAAACGCTCCTGGTAGGACTCCAGGATCTCCGGACAGTTCTGAAACAGCTCCACGGTCTTCACAATCAGGTCATCAAAGTCCAGCGCATTGTTCCTGCGAAGCTGGGCCTGATACTCCTTGTACACCTCTGCCAGCCGTTTCCTCTGAAAATCCGTCCCTGCAGCCAGTTCCATTTCCAGAGGACTCGCCAGCTCGTCCTTTGCTCTGGAAATAACACTCAGAAGATAGCGCTCCTTGAAAATCTTCGTATCCACATTCAGACGCTTGCACACATCCTTCATCACTGACTTTTGATCGTCCGTGTCATAGATGGAAAAAGACGTGTCAAAACCCAGATGTCCGATATAGCGCCGCAGGATCCGCACACAGGTGGAATGAAAGGTTGCCACCCAGACACTCTCGGAACCAAATCCAACCAGATTGTCCACCCGTTCCCGCATTTCTCCCGCGGCTTTGTTGGTAAAGGTAATCGCCATAATATTCCAGGGATTGATCCCCTGCTCCATCAGCCAGGCAATCCGATGGATCAAAACTCTTGTCTTTCCGGAACCGGCTCCCGCCAAAATCAGAAGCGGCCCTTCTGTGTGAAGCACCGCCTCTTTCTGCTCCGGATTTAAGGTATCATATATACTCATTAAAAGCTCCATTTCCGCCGTCTTTTAACGACAGTTTCTTTCCTGATGGAAATCCTGCACACAACTGCCCGCAGAGTACGCTAAGATTTTTACACCAGCTTTTTTCCGCAGTTGGGGCAGAAATTTGCACCATTCGTCTTTGTCCCACAGTCCGGGCAGAAATTAGGCGCCGTCCCCCCGCCTGCCGTCTGCCGGGAAGGCGCAGACTGATTCTGCTGCATCTGAGCCGCCATCTGCTGGCCCATAGACAGCCCCATGGCAATCCCTGCCATATCGGACGCTGTCCCGCCGCCCCGGCCGGATGCCATTGACTCTCCCATAGCTACCTGCTGGAAACGTCCCACATCACCGATCATACTCTGAGCTGCCGCCTTTTCCGCCATTTTCTGCACTTCCTCCGGGTAGTTAAAGCTGGAAATGGCAAAGCTGGTAATGCTGATTCCGATTTTCAGCATCTCCATGTCCAGATCCTCCTGAATGCCCCTTCCTATCTGATCGGCATTTACCTGGAGATTGAACATATCTTTTCCCTCTCTGGAAATCCATTTCATCAAAAGCTGATCCAGCATAGAGGTAATCCGTTCCTTAACTTCCTCCACCATGTACTGCTGGCGGATTCCGGCAATGCGCTCAATGAACACATCGTAATCCGCCACCTTACAGCTGAAGGTTCCAAAAGAGCGGATGGGCATACCGCCCGGAAGGCCCGGCGCCGGAATCAGAACCGGATTTTTCGTCCCCCATTTTACCAGAACCTCTTTTGTATTGATAAAAAGAACCTCTGCCCGCAGACCGCTGTTAAAACCAAACTTAAACCCCTTTAAAGTAGAGAGAAAAGGAATAATCTGAGACTCAATATCGTAGCTTCCGTCATCCCGGAACAGTCCCTCCACCTTGCCGTTGTACAGGAAAACGGCGTCCTGACCCGGCCTGATAATCAGGCGGCTTCCTTTCTTAATCTCTTTGTTACTCCATTTCCAGAAAAGCATATCATCCCGGAATTCCTGCCATTCCACAACATTGGCAAATTGTCCGCTGAATAAACCCATTCTTTTTCCTCCATTCCAGTTCTGCAGTTCTTATACAGCTCTCCTTATACATAGAAGCATTTCCGGCCGTCAAAAACCGTTCGTAAATTTTTCCAGACATTGTCTGGAAACTGCTGTTTAATACCTTCCAGTTCCGTTCGTTCCCTGCCATTGCGGTTCTGCGGTATCTAGTTCATATACCTGCTCCATGGGAAGCGTATCCGCCTGCATCTTAGACCCGCTGCTGTACCAGTAAACCAGTCCCAGGATCAGCACAGCCAGCAGGATAAGGCCGCCGATCCGCACCGGACTCTTAGGATAATCCCCCTCCACTCTTCCACTTTGGCCGTTGATAAGCACCCGGTAGGATTTCCCCTTGTATGTATAAGCTGTGGCATACATGGGAAGCAGCACATGCTTGTAGGTCTCATCCCGGTATTCCGCCTGCACGCGGATACTCATTACCTCATCATATCTTTGCAGGACTTCACTCCGGGCCATGCTCTCAAGCTCCCGCTCCATACGATCCACTGCCTCTTCATGCGCTTCATCCAGATCCACCGTATAGCATTCTGCGCTGTAGCCGGATAAATATTCCGGCCCGTAAGGCACTACCTGCTGAGTACCGAAATATCCTGTCCGCCGCAGAAGTCCGGAATCCATTTTCTCGGAAGCAGGCACAAGGATGTCATCAAAAAAGTGCCGGAGACTGCCGGAAGTGGGATACCAGTCAGTCACGATCTTATGTTCAGTCTTTCCGTCAGGTCCTTTTCGGGTAACGGTTCTGTGCCGTCCACCCATAGCCGAATAGCGGGCATCTGCCTTGGCATCAAACGTCCAGTAGGGCACATAAATCCCCTGGAGGCGATCCTTCTGGTACAGATGCTTCAATTCGCCCGGCGCCAGCCAGCGCCCTTTCAGCCACTGGCGGAACAGCTCGCCCACCCGGTTCTTATCAACCTGAAAGGGCAGTACGCCGTCGGGAATCACTGCATCCATCTCACGCTCTGCCAGCACATAATCAGAACCGCAGTAGGGACACTCAGCCGCTCTGCTGGTTCCCTCCACCTCAATCCGGGCTCCGCAGCCTCTGCATACCATGGTATGGGTGCTTTTCTCCTCCGCCCGGATGGTCTGCATGGCATGCCGAGTAAGACTGTGCTCCACAAGCCGCCCCTCTTCCTTCAGAATGGGAACCACTGTGCCGCAGTTGGGACATTTTAAGCTCTGTGTCCCCACATCAAACTCCAGCACCCCGCCGCAGCCCTCACAGTAATATATTTTTTCTTCCATTCTTTACAATCCCATTTTAGCCTTTAACGCTGCCAGCTCATCATCTACAGAGGAAGACTGGCTCTCATCATCGTATTTTGCCGCCAGATCGTCAATATCGTCTTTTTCAGAATTCAGCTCTGACATGGCATTGGCCTCATCCAGCATCCGGTCTACCTTTTCCTCCATACGGTCAAAGGCGGCCATGGCTTCTCCCGCACCGGAAACACTGGTGCCCATTTTGTTCAGCTTCTCCTGGGTTTTGGCCACCGCTGCTTTGGCACGAATAGAATCACGCTTGGACTGAAGGCCCTTCAGATCCTCCTCCAGCTTATCGTGCATTTCCTTCATCTTGGCTGCATTGGCTGCTGCCAGATCATAGGCCTGCTGCAGTCCTGCCTGTTTTCCGGCCAGCTGTCCCTTTTTCTCCAGGAATCTGCGGGCATCTCCTTCATTGCCGGCGGTCAATGCCTTTTCTGCATATCTCTGCATCTTGGCCATCTCATCCTGACACTCGGTAAGTTCCCGTTTGGCTTTAGTCTCTGCAGCCATGACTGCGGCCGTTTCTGCCTTTACATTCCGCATATCCTCTTCAATATCTCTGATATATTTATCGATCATTTTCTCCGGATCTTCTGCCTTATCCAGAAGCGCATTGATATTTGCCGACATAATGTCTCCAAAACGTTTTAAAATATTTGCCATGTTATGTATCCTCCTTATGATCCTGAAATCTATATAGGTTCTTTTCTCATTATAGTACATCTGAGAACTTCTGTCATTCTTTTTCTGCTTCCCAAAGACAGTGTCACACAATTTTAATATATTTACTACTTGTCATATAGTTTCCAATACTATATAATAACTTTTGAGGTGATTTTATGACAATCGATGTACAAAATATTTTGGAAAGTATTCTGGAAAGTTTGAACCGCATCGACTATATTCGTCCGGAAGATGTACCGAACATTGATTTATATATGGATCAGGTTACTACCTTTATGGACCGTCAGCTGGAGTCCTCCAAGCGCTACGGGGAGGACAAGATTCTGACAAAAACCATGATTAACAACTACGCCAAGAATAATCTCCTTCCTCCGCCGGAGAAAAAGAAGTATTCCAAGGAGCATCTTCTTCTGCTGATTTTTATCTACTATTTTAAAAATATACTCTCCATCAGTGACATCCAGAGTCTGCTGTCCCCCCTGACAGAACGGTATTTCCACACGGACCGCAGCCTCCAGCTTGAGGATATTTACACGGAAGTGTTCAGTCTGGAAAAGAGCCAGATTGAAGCCCTGAAGGAAGATCTGATCTCCAAATACGGGATCGCCGGAGAAACCTTTAAGAACGCCCCGGAAGAGGAACAGGACTTTTTGAAGCTTTTTTCCTTTATCTGTATGCTCAGCTTTGATGTCTATGTGAAAAAACAGGTGATTGAAAAACTGATTGACGAGTTTCCGGAACCGGACAAGAACGGAAAAAAAGCAGAATAGAACTCTGACAGGAAAGAATTCCTATTCATAAAAAATGTGGCAGAATAAACAGCCATTTCCTTATCCTGCAGCCCCCTTCAATATGCTGACTTTTAGTTACAAGTCCGGCAGATTCGGAAACTGGATATTGGAAATGGCTGCTGTTTTATTTTGTAATATCCTTTCATCAACGGCTGATGCCTGCGCGCCGCCTCTTACAGTTCACGCTTCTCCAGGTACTCCATATACCGGGCCACCATCAATGCAATCCGGAAGGTCAGAGCATCCTCGAACACCCGGATATCCAGTCCCGTAGTCTTCTGCAGCTTCTCCAGACGGTACACCAGGGTATTGCGGTGAACGAACAGCTGGCGGGCCGTCTCCGATACATTCAGATTATTTTCAAAGAATTTTTCAATGGTAGCCAGAGTCTCTTCATCAAAGGTATTGGGCAGATTCTCTCCCAGGGTCTCTATCATAAACATCCGGCACAGGGACAGTGGCAGCTGATAGATCAGGCGGCCCAGTCCCAGGGTGTGGTACGACACCACTGACTTTTCCGGGTAGAAGATCTCCCCTACATCCATGGCCATCCGGGCCTCCTTGTAGGATCGGGAGACATCCTTCAACTGATTGACAATGGTTCCATAGGATACCCGTACAGGTCCGGAGGTTTGTGTATTCAGCATCTCTGCCAGCAGACTTGCGGTCTTCTCCAAAGCCTCATAGCTCTCCGGCTCCTCTACCTCCTTAACCACCACAATATTCTTCTCATCCACGGCTGTGATCACATCCTGAGAATCCGGTGCAAAGGTGCCGCGCACAGTCTCCAGTGCAATGACATCCTCTTCCTCTCTGGTCTCCACCAGATATACCACCCGCAGGGTTTCCTGATTAATATGAAGCTTCTTGGCCTGGTTGTTGATATCCACCAGAAGCAGATTATCCAGAAGCAGATTCTGAATAAAATTGTTCCGGTCAAAACGCTGCTTATAGGCCACAATGAGCCCCTCCACCTGCTTCACTGCCACCTTGCCGATCATGTAAGCATCATCACCGGTTCCTCTTGTAAGAAGAATATAACTCAGCTGCCCTTCATCATAAACCTTGAAAAAATGACATCCCTGAAAACTCTGGCTCTCAGCAGGAGAATCAGCAAAAGCATCCAGCACTTCTTTGGAAACTTCCTCCATATCAAAAGTGGCTGCAATCAAACTGCCATTTACATCCAATACACACAAATCAATTCTGGTAATTCCACGCAGATCATCAATCGTTGTTTGTATAATTTGATTGGAAATCATATGCCTTTCCTCCTTTACTGTAAAAGTTTTTTATATTCTAATTATAAGTGGATTCCGCTTAAAAGTAAAGATAGCATTTCACGGGATTCTGTGTGGTTTCTGTACTAAAAACAGGAGCGGATTTTCCCAGATCAGTAATTTTGACTTTTTTCATTAAATTTCTTGACATTCTTCTCTTGGGATGATATTATAATTGAGCGCGTTAGGCGTAGATGCTGCTGTGGCTCAGTCGGTAGAGCGTCGCATTGGTAGTGCGGAGGTCACGGGTCCGATTCCCGTCAGCAGCTTGATGAAAAGCGGCGGAAACCT
>CATJHO010000180.1 GCA_949740535.1 uncultured Lachnospiraceae bacterium | reverse complement strand
GATTAAGGTTCAGGCAAAGCTGGCAACACCGAGCGGAATTGATATCGTTACGAGTGCACCGGCTGGCGGCGGCGCTGCAAATACAGCTACTCCTTCTATCTATCTTGCAGTGAAGGATGTTACTGGCGAGAAAGCGATTACAACAGCAGGAATTGTTGCAACCTCTTCTATTACCGATGCATCTGCTCATTATGAAGTAGTATATGCCAGTGACAGCAATACTTATAAGAAGCAGCTGAATGCTACAGCATCCAATGCTAAGCTTGAAGATGACTTTGATGGACTTTTCCAGTCCTATTCCTTTAGCCTGACCGGTTCCTGTAATGCTGATGGAAAATGGGTAGGTCTGACAGAAGAGCCGCCTACAGTAAGTCTGGTATGGACGATTGATAAGCCGGATGATGCGTCTGAGGTTACGGATGGACCGAGCATTACATTTGATAATGTTGATCTTATCACATTTAAAGGTTTAACTGCTACAAAGAATTATAAGGCCTCTTCTATTACCGCTGGCAGTGATGAATTCTCGTTGGATAAATATGATCCCCATAGAACATGGGTAAAAGATAACTACAGTGATACAACAGGTGGAGATCTGGGAGTCAGAATTGATGACACCTGGAAGAACCTTATAAAAGAAAGAGGTGCCGGAAAGGCAACAGTAAAACTTACTTTGACTGATAACTCTGTTATCACGAAAGAAATAACTGTGCAATAAGTGGAAATGTTAATGAAATAGATTAACAAACATTATTACCAGGAGAGTTGATAAGGCGGGTATATCTTTATAATATGCCCGCCTTATCACTATAAAGTGTATAGTTTTTTAAGAGAAGACAATGTGTTTTAAATATGCTGAAAGGACGCTGAGAGGAATATTGTATCAAAAAAAGAATATGCCTCTTGCCTTTGAAAAAAACATAAAATGAGAGAAAAACTAATTGGTTGGGTGTATTGTCAAGATGACAAATATTTGTGGTGCTATGACGAAGTGATATCTGCTTTGTCTAGAGTAGAAATAGAATCTATGCAGACGCAGTGCATGGTTTCACCTATGCAGCTATTAAATGATGGCTGTTTTGAGATAGGAAAGCTGATTAAATGGAAAAATAAGATTATTATTCTGCCAAGAGAGATCAGTAAAAAATGGATTTTTTATGATATAGGAAGCGGCAAAGTGGATTATGGTGCAGTTTGTACAGATTCACATAGATTAGCAGATGCCATTTTATTTGAAAATGTTTTGGTTATTTTTTCGGTTTTCGTTAAAGACCCTATTCTAGTGGTTGATTTGATGGAAAGAAAAGTTGTAAAAAGGATTGATTTTGGACTCCTTCCACAAAAAGGCATGCATATTATGGATGTAACAGTAGACCAAGGAGATATCCGCTTCCTTATTCGGAATTCCAGCTTTTGTGGAAGACTTAACAGCAAAGGGATTCACTTAACTCAAATTAGGGTAAAAGCACCATTTGCCTGTGCAGATTTTTTTGATGGTACTGGATGGGCAGTTACTTGCAAAGGAGATCTTTTGTATCACTTTGATAGCGATGGAACTATATTGGATTGCTATAAAATTAATTTGGGTATTGAATTTAAAAGAATCGTGTTTGAAGGTGGAAGAATATTTTTACTTTCAGCTTATGAAGGTATGATAAAAATATTTGATATTGAAAATGGTTATGAAATTAATGTATGCGCACAACAGGAATCGAATTTTGCTAATTTACCAGAATTATTTAAACAAGTGGATTATTGGGGATATATGAAAAAAGACTCAGATATATGGTTTTTACCATTGAAGTATCCTTTACAGATAGTAAATATAGATACATTGATGTGCAGACAGGAAATGCTTCAGTATTCAGAGGAATTTTCTGAAAATGAATATTGGGAGTATTGCAGATATGCCCGCAAAATGAAAAGATTTATTTATTCTGAAAAACTACCTAATGAGAGTTTAGAAAGATATGTGGAATTGATAAAAGGCAATAAAACATCAATAGATAGAAAAAGTAAATCATCTTCTGGAAAGAAAATTTGGGATAAATTTAAATAAGGCATTAGGAAGAAGGCTAAAGAAAATGCAAACATATACATTATTATCGATTATTGTTCCTATTTATAATGCAGAACAGTATTTACCTAAATGTGTAGAAAGTATTATAAACCAATCGTATAAAAAGCTAGAAATTTTTTTGGTTGATGATGGGTCGACAGATAAATGTCCTGAAATTTGTGACAAATATGCGCAGATAGATAAACGCATTAAAGTGATTCACAAGAAAAATGAAGGGCTTGTACGTGCCAGGAAAACAGCACTGGATGTAGCAGAAGGAGATTATATTGCATTTGTTGATGATGATGATTGGATAGAACCTGACATGTATTTGAAGCTTATGGAAGATCTTGAAACTTCTGGAGCAGATTTTGTTGATTCAGGATATTTTTGTGATAAAGATGGGATTTCATGGGAAGAAAGAAAATTAAAAAGACAACTGTATGAATTAGATGAATATACGAAACACGCTTTTTTTCGGGCATTATTATGTTTGGATGATCTTTATGATTTGAGTCATCAGGTTTGGTGTCGGATTTTTAAAAAAGATATTATAAAGGAATGTTACGGGAAAGTGCCAGATGCATTACAGCATGGGGAAGATGCAGTTGCTATGGCTTATTGTATTTTAAAGGCGAAAAGAATTCTTCAAGTGGAGGATGTGTTTTATCACCATATCTACAGAGAAGAATCCATGGCTCATTTAAAATCTGCTTCTTATGTAAGAAAAATGTTTGAAAGTTTGTTTTTTTATGGAAACATTATATTGGATAATGACAGGCTTATGCGGCGGGAAGATATAGATAAAGGTTTTTTTCTAAGGATGTATTTTTCGTTTCAACATTTGCTTGATAATGAATTTGACGTAATACAGTATTATAGCTTTTCAAATATAGAGGAGCTGTTTGGAAAAAGAATAGTGATTTATGGGGCGGGGAGAGTTGGAAAGGACTATATTACACAAATATCAAAATATGAAAAGTGCGAAATAGTATGCTGGGTGGATAAAGCTCATGAGCAGATTCATGTTCCGTATAGAGAGGTAGTAGATGTGGGTGAACTTTTTAAAAGAATATATGATATAGTTTTGATTGCTGTTGAAAAAAAAGAGATTGCAGAAGAGATCCGACAGACTCTTTTGAAAAAAGGAATTAGAGATAATAAAATATTGTGGTATCAACCCAAAACATTATTTTAAGTGCCTTTAAACGGTCTAGGAAAAGCTGTTATTGCAAGGAGAATATAAAATATGAAGCGTATAGCGATAATGGGGTCTGAAAGTTTCCTTGCGAGAAATTTTATCAGATACATAGAACAAAGGTATGAAAGAGAAGAACGGGAGCTGCATTTATATGATCGTGTCAAAAAAGTAAGCAACAGTTTACATTTTTATCATCAAATAGATTTTGAAGATTTAGAAAGCGTCAAGCAAATAGATTTTAATGTAGATGTTTTAATGGTTTTTATCGGAAAAACCGGTACAGTACAGGGATTTGAAGATTATAAACAATTTATTAATGTAAATGAGATTATTTTTTTAAATATTCTGCAAGCATATGTGGAGATGAACTCTAAGTCGTTGATAATATATCCATCGAGCCGTTTAATATTTAAAAGCAATGAAGAGGGACTTGTTGCAGAGGGTGCTGAATTAAGAATGCGTTCTATATATGCAGTAACAAAATACGCTGCCGAGAAATATTTAGAAATATATAAGGATGTATATGGCATAAATTTTGTGATACTTCGGATTTGTACGCCATTTGGCACACTTCTTGAGGATTTTGGAAATTATGGAACTTTTGAGATATTTAAAAAGCAGGCTCAAAATGAAAAGAAGGTCCGTCTGTTTGGAGATGGGGAGCAAAAAAAAACCTTTACTCATATATTGGATGTATGTAAAGCGTTTGATTTGATTATTAAAAAGGTAAACACAGATTGGGATAATTACAATTTAGGAGGTAAGGCTCTGGCATTAAAGGATATTGCACTGAATATAGCAAATAAAAATAATGTGCCAGTTGAAAAGGCTGAATGGCCGGAATTGTATTACAAAGTAGATGGGGGAACGATTGTTTTTGATTCAAGCAGATTTGACAAGGAATTCGGAATGGATTATCGAGATATCTGGGAGGATTAAATAGGTAAAGAGGTTGAAAGTACATTTTTTGAATGGAGATAATGTATGGAAGGTTTTTTAGCTGGACAGCCGTTGGTGTCAGTAATAATACCTGTTTATAATAGGAAGGATACAATAAAAAAGGCGATTGACAGTGTGCTGAACCAAACTTACCAAAATATAGAAGTACTCGTTATAGATGATGGTTCAACAGACAGTACCATGGATGTTTTAAATCAATTTAAAGGAAAAGGGGTATTAGTTTTTAAACAGGACCATAAAGGAGCTAACGCGGCAAGAAATCTGGGCATAAACCATGCAAAAGGAGAGTTTATAGCATTTCAAGACAGTGATGACGAGTGGCTGCCAGAAAAACTGGAAAGACAAATCGCCTATATGTATAGCAGAAAATATGAAGTATGCTACTGCGCTTTTTATTTATATGGAAAAGACAATGATGAAATTATTCCTTCAAATTATAAAAATAAAGAGGCACTTGAAAAAAATCTAATTGATATATTAAAAAATTATAATGTAGTAAGCACACAAACTTTGGTTCTTCATCGGAAAGCAGTATCAGAAGTTGGCGGATTTGATGTAGCAATGCCGCGGCTTCAGGATTATGAGTATGCGATAAGACTTATAAATAAAAAGAAGATAGGATATGTGGCAGAGCCTTTGGTAAAAGTATATTATTCTGAAAATAGTATATCTAGTAATGATACAAAACTTGAAGATGCGTATCTCAAGATTATTGAAAAACATGGGGATTTTGTAAATGTTGATTTTATTGTGAGGAGATATCTGCAGATTGATCTTAAAAACTTGAATAGATTGGAACAGAAGATAAAAAAGGCAGATGATTGCTTAAAAAGGTTTTCTAGATATAATGACATTAACTTAAGTAAGATTGTAATGGAACTAATATACCCCCAATTTATCTTAACAAAAAACTCATACATAAATGAATATGAAAAAAGAGTTGAAAAGTTGATATCAAAAGAGTTTGTAATTTATGGGGCAGGAAAGGTTGGACAAGAAATTTTCTGTGAACTGTCGAAGAAAAAGCTTAAACCAAGAAGCTTTTTGGTTACAAAAAAAGAAGATCTGGATGAATTGTTTGAAGTACCAGTTATTGAGCTTGAGCAATGGAGTGAAAAAGATATGGATATCATAATTGGTGTATCAATGGAGTTGCAGAATGAATTGATCGAGAATTTGATTTCCAAAGGTTATACAAATTATTTTAGATACCCAAATGTATAAGCAGGATCTGATATATTTAGCAAAATATACTTAATAAAAAGCATATTAAAGGTAAATGGCTGGAGAGAAACTCTATATGGATCATAATAAAGTATTAAACGTAAGTATAAATATATT
Source organism: uncultured Lachnospiraceae bacterium (assembly GCA_949740535.1). GTDB lineage: Bacteria > Bacillota > Clostridia > Lachnospirales > Lachnospiraceae > Laedolimicola. The sequence continues at coordinate 11,724 of CATJHO010000180.1, read as the reverse complement.
TAGTTGTGTTGCAGTTATTTATTTGGCAAAAAAATATTTGGGAAAAAGATTAGATGTTTTGCAGCAAAAAGCAGACAAACTACAAGATCATTATGGGCTCCTGAATCACTGGCTGGAATTTAAAAATGAAGGGAAAACAGCGGCCTCTTATTTTGAAGACATGGGTTATTATCATATTGCAATTTATGGAATGTCGGATTTGGCTAATCGGCTTTTGGAAGACTTGGAAGGAAGCGCTGTCTGTATTGATTATGGAATTGATCGGGATGTCTCCTGTTCCAGTGCAAGAATTGCAGAAGTATATTCCCCAGAAGATGAATTGCCTGGGACTGATGTAATAGTGATTACACCTTATTCTGCTTTTGGCTCAATTAAAACGATGCTGGAAAAGAGGATGGCCTGCCCTGTGGTTTCACTGGAAGAAGTTGTATGGAGTATATAATTATGAAATTAATTGCAATGTATTTACCGCAATTTCATGAGATTCCGGAAAATAACAATGCGTGGGGAGAGGGATTTACAGAGTGGACCAATGTAAGAAAGGCGAGGCCCTTATTTCTTGGACATAACCAGCCCCGCATTCCGTTCCATAAAAATTATTATAATCTTCTGGAAAATGGAGTAATGGAAAAGCAGATTGCTATGGCCAAGAGGGCTGGAATTTATGGATTCTGCTTTTATCATTACTGGTTTCACGGAAGGATGGTTTTAGAGAAACCAGTTCGAATGCTTTTGGAGAATAAAAAGATTGATTTTGATTATTGCTTTTCTTGGGCAAATGAACCATGGACGAAGACCTGGCATGGAGCAGGCGGAAATAAAGAGATCCTGATTCCACAGACCTACGGTGGAGAGGAAGAATGGAAGGCCCATTACAATTATTTTCGGGATTATTTTATAGATGAGCGGTATATTAAAGTGGATAACCGGCCAATGCTGTTGTTCTATCGTCTGCGGAATATTTCCCGCTTTAATGATATGATTCGCTATTGGAATGAATGTGCCAGGGCAGATGGGTTTTCTGGAATATTTGCTGTTTCCATGAATAAATGCAGGGAGCATGTGGAAAAAAGCCGCTGGGTAAATGGCTCTGTGGACTTTGAACCGGGCAGGACCAGGGAGGAAGTAATGAATAGGACAAACCTGTTGCGGCCAAAGGAAACGGGAAAGCTCTTGTGGAACCGATTTGCGGTAAACAGCATCCATTATAAAAGATTGTATAAAAAAATGATAAACACATGTCATGAAAAAAATCATTTTCGCATGGCTTTTGTGGATTTTGACGATTCCCCCAGACGTGGATTACGGGCGGTTGTCGCAAGGGGGGCAGCGCCTGGAAGATTTGGAAAGTATTTAAAGAAACTGATTCAACTCAGCAGAAAAGAAGGGAATGAGTATCTGTTTATCAATGCCTGGAATGAATGGGGCGAAGGAAATTATCTGGAACCGGATGAAAAATATGGTTACAAGTATTTGAAGCAGGTGAGGCGGGCTTTAAGGTAATACAGTCATTGAATCTCTCCAAAAACTTGCTGTTTTATAATTAACAGCCAGGAAGGAAAGGTGTTGATATGGCATCGTAGACAACGGATTTGGAAATATGGATTTACTGTTGAGGGGAAGAAGGTTTAGATAATATAAAAGCCAGAAAAGAGGGAACGGAATGACTAGTCAGAAGAATCCACTCGTCAGTATCATAATTCCTGCATACAACATTGCCCCTTATATCAGCGAGTGCATAGAAAGCATTCAATGCCAGACTTATCGTAAAATAGAAATTATTGTGGTGGATGATGGCTCTGCCGATGAAACAGGAGAAGTCTGTGAAAGGCTTGCAGTTAAGGATGAACGGATACAGGTATTCCATCAGGAAAATGCCGGCGTGGTATCTGCAAGGCGCCGGGGAATTGAGGCTGCCCGCGGGATGTATCTTTCTTTCGTAGACGGAGATGACTGGATAGAGCCGGATATGATAGAAAATATGGTGAAAGAGATTGGGAAGGCAGATCTGATATCCACTGGCGTGTGGCGGGAAGCGGGACCGGAAAAGTGGGTGAAAGACTATGATAGCTTTCCGGAAGGATTGTACGCAGGAGAAACAGAACTGGCAGAGATTTTGAAAACCATGATCTATGACTGGAATTCTGAGCAGCTGCAGAAGCTTACGCCCTGGTCGGTCAACAAGCTTTTTTTAAGGGAGCTGGCAGAGAATATATACAACCAGATAAATCCGAAGCTGACTTTTGCAGAGGATACAGTTTTTGTGTATAAATATTTTTTGAGATGCCGTTCTGTCAGGTTCAGTCAAAAGTGCTTTTACCATTATCGTTACAGAAAGGAGTCTGCGGTTCACAGAACAGATAAATATCGATTGATGAATATCAATCACATATATCTGTCATTGGAAGAAGATTTCAAAAACCATAAGCTGAAAGACTGCCTGTTCCTTCAGTTGCAAAGATGGATTATGCATATGACCTGCCGGGCAGTGAATGAGTTTATGGGATTTGAAAGCCAGGTTTATATACAGGAATATATATTGGATATTTCAGATTTAAAAGGTAAGAAAATTGTTCTGTATGGAGCGGGGACAGCAGGAAAAAATGCTTACAGACAATTGAAAAAATTCGGGCAGACAATTGTAATGTGGGCAGATAAAAACTATCTGCTCTTCCAGAGTGATGGAATGCCGGTGGTGTCTCCCGATGAAATTCTGTCACAGGAGTATGATGTAGTATTGATTGCAGTGGCTGACGGGGAATTGGCGGAGAAGATAAAGAAGGAACTGTTGGAAAAAGGAATCAAGGAGGAGCAGATTCTCTGGAAAGAACCGAGAGGCTTTTTTTAGAAAATAACAGAAAGGCGTATTTCTGTGGAAAGAGGAAAGGGAAAAGGAAAGGTGCGGGAGACAGCTTCCATAACAAAGGGAAAAAATATTGTAATATGGGGAATTGGGGCCTTACAGAGTGATTTGGAAGGAGCCTGTGCATTTGAGCATGTATTATATTATATAGATGATTACATGTCAGAGAAGAAAGAAATTTCGATATCAAGAAAGAAGGTTTTTCATTCGGATAAGCTGGAGAGGGAGAAACGGGATAACTTATTGATAATTTTGTGTACCGAAAATCAGGAGGAAGCTATCGATAAGCTGGAGCTTATGGGGTATGGCGGGGAGCATTATGTTTTGGGTGAAGAACTGCTTGCGGCATATACCGGCTTTAGCCAGAGAAATCAAAAGGAAATTGCAGTCTGGGGAACCGGAAATACCTATCTTAGATATGAAGACCGGCTGCGAAGGTATCAGTTTGAGGTTACACATTTTATAGTAACAGAGAAAACAGAGGAATTCTTTCAGGGAAAAGAGGTTCTTTCAGCAGACGAGTACAAGGAGAGAGGCGTAGATTCCTTTATTCTTGTGGCCAGTGTGTATTATAAGGAAATCTATGAGAGCCTGACAGCCATGGGACTGCAGCCAGGGAAAGATTTTATGCATATCGATACGCTCATGGCAATTTATTCCTTAATTGTTGGGACCGGTGAGGAATTCCAGATGGATGACCGCAAGCAGGACCGGGAAGATCTGCTGGTGATTCTGGCAGGCTATAAGGAATCCCTGTGGGAAAGTGTATTCCAGAGACTGACTGCGTATATCCTGCAGAAGTTGGACGTATGCATTGTGACAAGCGGCCTGGTAAATAACCGTCTGAGAAATCTGTGCGAAGAACATCAATGGTCCTATATGAGCACAAGCAGAAATAACGTCTCCTTAGCCGTGAATCTGGCCATTTGGAATCACCCAAAGGCAAAATATATCTATAAAATGGATGAAGATATTTTCCTCACAAAGGGGATTTTTGAGACGCTGAAGGAAACCTATCGGAAGGTTCAGAGAGAGGGCAGATATGAGATTGGCTTTGTGACGCCGCTGATTCCGGTAAATGGCTACGGCCACGTGCGGCTTCTGGAGATTTTTGGCGCCGTGGATCTGTGGGAGGAGCAGTTTGGAACTTTAAAATACACCAACAACACCCACCACAAGAATATCTGCGAGAATCCAAAGAGCGCCCGCTTCCTGTGGGGCGAAGGAAATCCGGAATTTGCGGATCTGGATCGGATGCAGAGGGTACTTGGCCGGCGGGAATTCCAGTATTCGGTGTGTCCCATACGCTACAGTATCGGTTTCATTCTGTTCCGCAGAAGCAATTGGATCCATATGGGCGGTTTTCCCACGCTGATGGGCAATATGGGTGTGGATGAAGAGGCTTTCTGCCAGTACTGCATGATAGAGTCCAGGGCCATGATTGTATCAGAAAATGCAGTGGCGGGCCATCTGGGTTATGGGCCCCAGAATAAAGAGATGGAGGCGTATTACCATACCCATAAGGAGCAGTTTCAATGGAAACCAGAGGAAGGACAGGAACAGGCCGATGAGGAAACTGGAAAATGAAAATCTCAGCCGGGACGGCTTTGGCATGTTAAAAAAATGGCTGGAAAACAGAAATGCAGGAAAGACATTCGTGGACTATTTTCATGAATATGGATATCAGACCCTGGCGGTTTACGATGCCGGAGATCTGGGAAGGTTACTGTATGAGGAAATCCGGGATTCGGATCTTGCCGTCCGGTATTTTGTGGATCGAAATGCAGAAGGCCTGAGAAATATAGATGGAATACCGGTGATTCTGCCGTCGCAGATCCAGAAGATGGATGAAGTAGATGTGCTGGTCATAAGCCCCATTGTGGATTATGACGCTGTGTGCAGACTGCTTGCGGAGGAGATGCCAAAGATCCGGACGTTGTCCCTGCGTGAAGCCGTATTTGAGTTCTGAGGTATGCGGGAACCGGCAGCAGTTCAGACGGGACAGCCTGCCGGAACTATTACGGGAATCATACCGGAAGGGAGAATGAAGATGATTTCAAAGAGAATCATCCCAGATGATTTTAAGGATAATGGAATTGATAAAAGCTATGACGAAGTATTTGCGCTTATTTGTCAGAATATCCGGATTCAGATACCGGAGGGCCGTTTTGTATACTTTGTTGACGCAGAGTATGTGATGGATACGACTAAGGGGTACCGCTATGAGAACCTGACACCAGCCTGCGACAAGATTCTCCACAGGGGACTTAAAGGTCTTAAGTATCCGGAAGCAGAGGTGGCAAATGATTTCTGCCGCAGTTATAATACAGTCCTGGATCAGCTGATTGTGCTGGCAGATCGGATCATTGAAGCCCTGGAGCCCTGTGGCTCCCGGATGGAGCAGCAGAAGTTCTGGTTTGAGCGCCTGAAGGACCGGCCGGCGGAAGGGTTTGCAGAGGCGGTTCAGAGGATGCTGTTTATCAATCAGATATTCTGGCAGACGGATCACAGGCTGACAGGGCTTGGCGCGTGGGATTCTTATCTGCTGGAGTATTATCAGAAGGAAATAGAGAGAGGAAGTCTGGACCGGAAGGAAGCGCTGGAGATCCTGAAGGATCTGTACCGGACCCTTCATGAAAATTATACCTACAAGAGCAATGTGATGCTGGGCGATACAGGACAGATCTTTGTGCTGGGCCGTTCCAATGAGCAGGGAAATTATATCTGCAGTGATTTGACCTATTTATTTATAGAAGCCATGAAGGAAGTGCAGCAGTCAGAGCCCAAATGTCTTCTCAGAGTCAGCCGGAATACGCCGGGTGACTTGATCGAGACTGCGCTGGAATCCATTGCCACGGGTCTGGGTGCGCCGCTTCTGGCCAATGATGATGTGATTCTTCCGGAGTTGATCCGCTTTGGCGTGGATAAGCGGGATGCCTGTGGATATGGAACCTCGGCCTGCTGGGAGCCTCTGATCATTGGAAAAAGCACCAGTTTAAACAATATGACGGTTTTGAATTACCTGAAAGCTCTGGATAATCTGCTTAAGAGAGAGCGGCTGGAGGAGATCCGGACCTTTGAGGAACTGGTGGAACGGTATCTTGTTTATCTGAGGCGGAATCTGCGGGCGGTAAAGCGTGTGCTGTCCGGTTACCGTTTTCAGTACAATCCTCTGCTCTCGGTCTTTACAGAAGACTGTTATGAGAAGAAAATGGATGTGTCCCAGGGAGGAGCCCGCTATCATCATGTGGGGATCACTTCTGTGGCTATGGGCAACTTAATCGACGCACTTTGGAATATCCGGGAGTTTGTCTTTGAGAGCCATCGGGGGACACTGTATGATGTAAAGAAGATTTTGATTGAAAATTTTGCGGGCAGGGAAGAGTTAAGGGAAGAACTGAAAGGGAGGGCTTCCAGATTCGGCACGGATGAGGAAGAAGTACTGAATCTGGTCAACCGCATCACAGCCTGCGTATCGGAAGAAATAGAAGATTTCCGCTCTTATCTGGGAGGAAGGATGAAAATCGGTTTAAGCGGTTCCGCTTATATGGATGCTGCCAGGAATTTTGGAGCTTCTTTTGATGGCCGGAGGGCGGGGGAGCCCTTTACAGTGCATATTTCCAATGAGGACAACGACGGGTTTACGGAGATTGTAAGTTTTGCCTCCCAGCTGGAATATGGCAGTAACCGGTTTAACGGCAATGTGGTCGATTTTATGGTCAGCCCTGACTTTATTCATCATAACTGGGAGAAGTATGTGGAATTCCTGAAGGGATGCATCCGCAAAGGCTTTTTTGAAATGCAGATGAATGTAGTTGGCAGCAGGACCCTTCTGGAAGCACGGGAGAATCCGGATAAATTCCCCAATCTCATTGTGCGGGTCTGGGGATTCAGCGCGTATTTCAGAGATCTGCCGGAGGAGTACAAGGATGTGCTTATAGAGCGGGCCCTGAAAAATGAAGGACTGGCCTGAGCAGGAGAAAGGGCGGTGGAGCCGTTGAATAAGATCGGTATTTATGTATGCAATTATAATAAACGGGAATATGTTCTGGGCTGTGTAGAATCCCTTTTGCAGCAGACCTGCCTGGATCGGGATATCTATGTAGTAGACAATGCTTCTACAGATGGTTCCGTGGAGGCTCTGCGTGAACGTTTTTTTGATAAAATTGCTTTTATAGAGAATCCCGAAAATATCGGTGGAAGCGGGGGCTTCGATGCGGCGGTCCAGGATGCTCTTGGGAAGGATTACCGGTATGTGGTTCTGTGTGACAATGACGTGCGTGTAGACAGGGATACCATTCAGGTTATGTATGAATATATGGAAGCGCATGGAGATGTTGGAATTCTGGGGCCCAAGGTTCTGCAGATGGAGAAGCCGGAGCTTGTTCAGGACTTCGGCGGAAGCATCAATGAAAGGTATCGGCTGTCAGGGAACTATACGGGAAGAAGGGACAACGATCTTCCGGCGGAAATGGACTGTGACTATATCAGTACCTGTACAGCTATGGCAAGGATGTCTGCTGTGCGGCAGTTTGGATCCATGCCCAGAGAGAACTTTATTTACTGGGATGATGTGGAATGGAGCAGGCGGTGCCAGAACAGCGGATTTCGTACGGTTGCCATTGGAACGGCCAGGGTGTGGCACAATTTTTCCGAGGCAGAGGATCCGTCGGCCTTTGTGCGCTACTATATGACCCGCAACCAGCTGAAATTTTTCTCCAGATTTCTTCCGGAATCGGGGCTTTTGGCGTTTCAGGATTTTATGCTGGAAGAGATTCATGCAAAATGTTTTATGCTCACCTATAAGAAACGGGAGGATCTGGCGGAAACCATCTGCCATGCATGGGAGGATTTTCTGAATGGCATAGAGGGAAAGGCCGGGGACGGGAAGCTGGTTCCCAGACCGGAAAGACTGGCGGGAGACGCTCTGACAGAGCTTCTGAAAGCACATCCTTCGATTGTGGCAGAAATAGAAGGAGAAGAGGAAGAGGTAAGGACGCTGATCCGGCTGCACAATAAGATAGAGAGAGAGCAGCTGGGAACACAGATCCGTGTCAGAGTGCGGCAGAAGGAGAAGTTTTTCCGGTGTCTGGATTCCTATACGGATGGAACTTTATATAAGAAACTGGAGATTATGCAGCAGGAAAACGGGCAGAGAGAGAGCGGGGACGAAAGCCCGACTGCCCGTTTGTGCGGAGATATTAAGAAGCTTTCTTTAGTGGAGGACAAGGCAGCAGAGGGAGGCCGGATTTATATCGATGGATACCTGAACTGCATTGGCTCCAGAGAGGACTATCAATCGATACAGAATTATAAGGCGTCTTTCGAGGAATTTCGGAAAAAATATAAAGAGGCGTTTGAGAACCGGATACGTATAATAAGGCAGCAGCGGCTTTAAATGGATTTTTATATGTGACAGGGCAGTCAGCCTGAACTGTTATGAAACAGAAAGAACGAACGGGATAAAGAACAGAATGAAGAACAGAATTATCATAACCAATATTCAACGGATGTGTTTTCATGACGGACCCGGAATCCGCACCACCGTATTTTTGAAAGGCTGTACGCTTCGCTGCCCCTGGTGTTCCAACCCGGAGAATCTGAGTCCGCTGCCGGAGGACTATGAGAAAGACGGAATTCACGGCGTGTATGGGAGAGAATATACGGCGGATGAATTGGTGAAGATGGTCTTGAAAGATCGGGACTTTTGGGGAACAGAAGGCGGAGTCACTTTTTCCGGCGGGGAGGCCCTGATGCAGACAGAAGCTCTGGAGGATGTTTTCAGAGAATTGAAAAACCGGGGCGTACACCTTGCGGTGGAGACGGCTTTGTTTGTACCAGAAGGCCTTTTGGAAAAAGCAATGTCCTACATAGATGATTTTATTGTAGATGTGAAGATTCTGGAGTCATCCCTGTGCCGGGAAGTCCTGGGCGGAAATCTGGAGCTTTATCTTCGTAATGTAAGCCGGCTGTATGAAAGTGGAAGGTTAAAGCTGTTCCGCGTTCCCTGCTGCCGGGAGTATACATTTTCGGAACGCAACAGGGAATTGCTTATGAGCTTTTTTCAGAAATACACCGGCATTCCGGTGCAGATTTTCGCTATCCACAGCCTGGGAGAAAAGAAATATCAGTCTCTGGGCCGTGCGATGTGGAAGGTGGAAGAGCTGGGATGGGAGGCTTTGGAGACTTACTGCCGGGAGCTGCAGCAGGCGGGAATTTTGGCAGAGGTGATCCGGATTTAGGAAAATTAAAGAATAGCCGTTGAAGAGGCAGTCCAAAGTTGTTATACTATAAACAGCCAGGACTGCTTTTTAGAAATGCAGATAAAGGAGTTAAGAAAGGGTGGCGGGGGATGCCAAGAACCGTAGGAATCGGACATCAGAATCTTGAACAATTGATTACCAATGATAATTTTTATGTAGATAAAACCCATTTTATTAAAGAGTGGTGGGAAAACCAGGATGCAGTGACACTGATTACCCGCCCTAGACGTTTCGGAAAGACCTTGATGATGAATACGGTGGAGCGGTTCTTTTCTGCAGAATATGCGGGACGTGGGAATCTGTTTGAGGGACTTAAGATTTGGGAAGAAGAGAAGTACCGGGAACTTCAGGGGACATACCCAGTGATATTTTTGAGCTTTGCGGAAATCAAGGAAGGTAATTACCGGGATGTGCGGAGGAAGATCAATCAGATACTGACAGGCCTGTATGTAAGATTTTATTATCTGAGGGACAGCAGTGTCCTGACGGAGTCGGATCGGCGGTTTTTTGATAGTGTCCGGGAGGACATGGGGGATGTAGAGGCGTCTATGGCCCTGCAGAAGCTGTCGGAATATCTGCTCCGGTATCATGGAAAACGGGTCATTATCCTTCTGGACGAGTATGACACGCCTCTGCAGGAGGCGTATGTGGGAGGATACTGGCAGGAACTGGTGTCATTTACCCGAAGCTTTTTCAATACTACATTTAAAAGCAATCCAAGTATGGAGCGGGCCATTATGACGGGAATTACCAGGGTCAGTAAGGAGTCGATTTTTTCTGATCTGAATAATCTGGTTGTTGTGACTACGACCTCGGATGCCTATGCAGACTGTTTCGGTTTTACAGAAGAGGAGGTGCGGGCGTCTCTGGAGGAATATGGGCTTTCAGGGAAAATGGATGAGGTCAAAAGCTGGTATGATGGTTTTACCTTTGGAAGCAGAAGCGATATTTATAATCCCTGGTCGATTCTGAATTTTCTGAAGACCGGAAAGATTTCCACCTATTGGGCCAACACCAGCAGCAACAGTCTAATAGGGAAGCTGATACAAAGGGGAAATCCTCAGATCAAGATGGTCATGGAAGATTTTCTGTCAGGAAAGTCGTTTCATGTCCGGCTGGACGAGCAGATTGTATTTGATCAGCTGGAGTGTAAGGAGAGCGCTGTCTGGAGCCTATTGCTGGCCAGTGGCTATCTGAGAGTGAAAGACTGCGTTTCAACAGCAGGAAGAATCACATATGAGCTTGTTCTGACCAATAAAGAAGTACAATTGATGTTTGAAGAAATGATCGGGGACTGGTTTGGGGGAGATACTCTGTCCTATAACGGATTTATTAAGGCGCTGCTTGACGATGACAGGAAAGGCATGAATATTTATATAAATAAAATCGCGCTGGCTGTCTTCAGCTTTTTTGACACAGGAGCCAGACCTTCCCAATACGCAGAACCGGAGCGTTTTTATCATGGCTTTGTGCTGGGGCTGCTGGTGGATCTGAGAGAACGTTATATCCTGACTTCCAACCGGGAAAGCGGTTATGGCCGTTATGATGTAATGCTGGAGCCCAGGCATGATCCTGACCCGGGGATTGTGATGGAATTTAAGGTGCATGATCCGGATGAGGAAAAAACCTTGGAAGACACCGTGCAGGCGGCCCTTGCCCAGATCGAGGAAAAGAAGTACGCCGCAGTCCTGGAAGCAAAGGGAATTGACCCGGAGCGGATCCGCAGATATGGTTTCGCTTTTGAGGGGAAGAAGGTCCTGATAGGGTGATTAAAGAAAGGGACATTGCTATATAGAATAGAAAGGATATCAAAAATGAACTGGCTCAAAGAACTGGAAACCGCCCAATCCTGTGCCATAGAAGCAGGAAAGGCAATTATGGAGATTTACAATCATTTCACCGATCTTCAGGTGGAATATAAAGCGGATCACTCGCCCCTGACTGCTGCGGACAAAGCGGCCAATCGGATGATTGTGGATGCCCTCAGAAGGGAATTTCCCACCTACGCTGTTCTGTCAGAGGAAGAAAAAGATAACCGTACCAGACTGGAGAACCCTTACTGCTTTGTGGTAGATCCCCTGGACGGAACCAAGGAATTTCTGAAACGAAACGGACAGTTCACCGTGAACATTGCTCTGGCCTATGAGCATGAATCCGTGATGGGAGTCATCTATGTGCCGGTTACAGGAGAGCTGTATTATGCGGCCAGAGGGTACGGCGCCTATAAGCAGAGCCCGGAGGGCGGGGTGAAAAAGCTGGCTGTATCTGATAACACGGATTTGGCGGACCTGCGGGTTGTGGCCAGCAATTCCCACGAGTGCCCGGAGATGAAGGCGCTTATTGAGAAATATCAGTTTCAGCATCTGGTGAAAATGGGAAGCTCTCTTAAGGGATGTCTGATAGCAGAGAACAGGGCGGATGTCTATTACCGCCACAACCCGACCATGGAATGGGACACGGCTGCCATGCAGTGCATTGCAGAGGAAGCGGGAGCCGTTTTTCGGCAGATGGACGGCTCCCCTATGACCTATAACCGGGAGGACAGCCGGAATTCCAAGGGATTTTATATTCTGAACCGGGCGGAGAATCTGCTGGTTT
>CATJHO010000179.1 GCA_949740535.1 uncultured Lachnospiraceae bacterium | reverse complement strand
CGGAAGCAGACCATTCTTCTCATTACCCACGATGAGAAGACGGCATTGGATGCGGATCGGATTATCACCATGGCGGACGGACAGATTACAGCGGACGAGAGGAGGCGGTAAGCATGATGTGGAAGGAGTATTCCATGGGTTACCTTAAGGCCAACCGGGCAGCCAGTCTGTCCCTTATGGCAGCGGTACTGATTGCCTCGGCATTTTTATCACTGGTTACCGGACTGTTCTACAATCTGTGGGCTGACAGTGTCTGGCGGGTCCGGCAGGAGGAGGGAGACTGGCATGCGGCCTTTGAGGGAGAATTTACGGCAGAAGAAATACAGATAATGGAGAATTTTTCCAATGTGCAGGAAGTACGGGTTTTCAGGGAGGAAGGAAATGCACAGGCTTGCCGGGCAGAATTGATTCTGGAGAATCCCCGGAGTGTTTACGAGGACATGCCCCTGCTGGCAGAGAAGCTTTCCATCCATCCGGAGGACACAGCGCGCCTTACGTATCATTCGGATCTTCTGCTTCCCTATCTCATTTACTCTCCTGTGGAGCGTGAGGATCCGCCCCTCTTACTGCCTCTGTATATTTTGGTGATGCTGGTATCCGCAGCGGCTCTTCTCCTGATAATTTACTCTGCCTTTGAGGTAACGGGAAGCGGCAGACTGCATCAGCTGGGGATGCTGCAGAGTGTGGGAGCTTCACCGGGACAGGTTCGGATGGTGTTGCTGCAGGAGGCAGCCGCCTTGAGCCTGCCAGCCGTATTGGCCGGAATTCTGCTGGGGAATGGCCTTGTATACGTGTTTCTCTCTGTGGCCGGCCGGCTGGGAGATTCCATCCGCAGGCAGACGGACGCGGCAGAGGCCGTGTTCCGGTACTCTCCCCTGGTGTTCTGGGTGAGTTTTGGGGCCTGTGTGCTGACGGTCTTTTTTTCGGCAGGTCTTTTTGCCGGACGTCTGACGAAACGGACTATTCTGGAGTCGTTAAAGGGCGGAGAGGAGGCTGTTTCCAGAAAAATGCGGAAATACCGGCTGTTTTCTGCTGTGTTTGGCGTAGAAGGGGAGCTGGCCCAAAAATCTCTCTATGCAAGGAGAAAGGCGTTCCGTCCGGCAGTTATGTCTCTGACCTTATCTTTTCTGGCTTTCAGCCTTTTTATGAACTTTGTGACCCTGTCGGATATCAGCACCAGAGAAACATACTTTGAGCGCAATGAGGATGTCTGGGATGTGATGCTGACTACGGAACCTGGCATAGAGGCGGGAAAGGAAGAACAGCTGGCGGCTCATATACGGGAAATTCCGGGGGCGGCAGAGTGCATGGCCTATCAGGTCTGCCAGCTTAAGACAACAGTGCCGGAAGAGCTGCTGAGCAGTGAGCTGCTGGGCGCTGGCGGCCTGGAAGGGCTTTCTGGTGTGGAGAAGACGAAAGAAGGATGGCAGATTCCGGTGCTTCTTTTTCTGCTTGATGAGGAGAGCTTTGCAAAATATCGGAAGGAAATGGGCCTGCCGGCAGAGGGGCACAAAGCTCTGCTGGTAAACCGGATCTGGGATTCCCGAAACAGCCATTTTCGGGAAAAGACGTATCTCCCCTATCTGAAGGAGATGGAAAACATAACGCTGGAGCTTCTGACAGAGGAAGCAGGAAATCAGACGGAAGTTTCTTATCCGGTGAAGATATCCGTTGAGGCCTGTGTGGCAGAGGAGCCGGTGATGCGCAAAAATGCCTCTGATTATGGAACTTATATGCTCTGCCTGGTGATGCCAGGGGACGCCTGCCCGGTGGGGGCCTTAGAGCCTGTCTTTTATCAGATTCTGGCAGAGCCCAGAGAAGGGGCGGGGGCTGTCTACGATGCAGTTCAAGAATTGATGAAGGATTTTGAGGAAGGACGGGATTATACTCTGGAGGATCGGCAGGCAGAGGCTGCTTACAACCAGGAGGTCTGGGCAGCGCTGAAGCTTTTGTATGGAGGAATCTGCGTGATGCTGGCGGTAATTGGGTTTGCCAATATTTTTGCCAACATGCTGGGACAGACGGTTCTGCGCAGAAAAGAGTTTGCCCGGTATCAGACCGTGGGAATGACCCCTGCCGGAGTATGGAAGACCCTGCTTCTGGAGGGAGCAGTTCTGGCGGGAAGGCCGATTCTAATCGGAATTCCGGTTACCGCTGTGATGGTGATGTACTTAGGAGAGAGCGCACAGATTTCCATGGAAAAGTATCTGGCAGAGTGCCCGGTTCTGCCTATGGCAGGATTTACCGGAATGTTTTTTCTGGTGACCCTTGCGGCCTGCGTTCTTGGCGGAAGACAGATCCTTAAAGGAGCGCTGGTGGAAGGGGTTCGGGATGAGATGATTTAAGAGGGGTGGAAAAACATTTACAAAAATCTGCGTTCATAACTGCTCTTAATCCCCAGTTCATCCCGATACTGAGCAACTGCCCGGCGGGAGACAGAGATGCCTTTGGCTTTCAGAAGCTCTAAGAGCTTCTGATCGCTGTAAGGCTTCTTTTTAGGTTCTTCCTGAATCAGACGGCAGAGAAGGGCCTTGATGCCGTCCGCGTTGATACCGGCGCTTTCACCGGCCCCGGACACGGAGGCAGAGAAGAGGCTGCGCATGGCAAGGGTGCCTTTGGGATATTGGAGGTATTTTCCCTTAACAGCGCGGCTTACAGTGGAGGGATGTATCTCCAGTTGCTCGGCCAGGCCGGACATGGTCAGAGGCGCAAGTGGAGCTGTCCCTTCAAAGAAGGGCTTCTGGCGTTCCAGGACGGCTTCTGTAATGTGAAGGATGGTCTGCCGCCGTTGCCGGATATTGTTCTGGATAAGACGGATCCGGTCCAGCTTTGCCCGGAAATAGGCAAGCAGTTCTTCATCCTGGGATTCCTTCATCATGTTCAGATAATAATCATTGAGCTGGTAATCCTCCACCCAGTGATCATTCAGTTCGATCTCCCAGCGGCCCTGTTCCTGCCAAAGAAGGATATCTGGTATGGTGTAGGCTCCTTTCTGGGTTCCGAAGGCATTCATGGGCCGTGGATTCAGCTGTGCGATCTGTTCGATACAGGAACGTACCTGTGCAGTTGTCAGGCACAGCGCGCGGGAAATGGCGCTGATCCGGCCTTTGGCCACATCTTCCAGATGTGCGGAAACAACCTTCCAGGTATCGCTTCCTTCCATATTGGCGGCTCTCAGCTGCAGCAGAAGACATTCCCGCAGATCTCTGGCAAAAATACCCCTGGGCTCCAGCTGTTGAAGAATATGGAGGGCATGTTCCACCACCGAAAGCTCCCGGCGGGTCTGGAGGCAGATCTCTTGGAGCGGTGTGGTAAAGAAGCCGGTTTCGTCCAGACAGTCAATGAGGCAGCTGAATAATTCCCATTGTCCGGACGTCTGGTATTTTGGCGGCAGCTGGTATAAAAGGTTCTTTTTCAGAAGATCCGGATCGGTATCCGGCAGATCCTGGTGCCGCCGGTCTTCCTCATCCACCATTTCTTCGTAGGTTTTTCCATAGGTGATGGGCACTTCATAGTGGCTGCTGATATCCGAGGGGCCCTGTTCGCCGTCCTGATTTCCGCAAAATTCCAACAGGGGATTTTCCAGATATTCATTCTGCAGGAATTCCCGAAGCTGTGTGCTGTCCATGGAGAGAACTTCCAGAGACTGTATCTGATTCTGCGACATCTTAAGCTTTTGCTCTGTTTTAAGGCTGTATCCCAATTCCATTGTCTGCCTCCTGATTCTATGCCTTCCCTGGAGAAGCGTTTTATCAACGGTGTCATATACAGTCCCGCGGATCAGGGACTGTCTGATTCTGATTGGGCAAGATATGAGATCTTCCGCCACAAAGTGGGCCTGCTGATTCCCAGATAACGGCAGACCTCCTCTCTGTCACCGCCAAATTTCTTCAGAAGATAGGCGATGTACCGGCTCTCCAGCTCGTCCAGATCCTTTGTGTCAGGAATGGTAAACTGCTGATTTGCGGCAGAAGTTCCGGCTGCTGTTTTTCTGCCCCGCTTGGGGAGCAGAGGAGCCAGAAAATCAGCAGTCAGCTGGAGGGAATCTGAGAGGAGTACCGTGCGCTCGGCAATATTCTGCAGTTCCCGGATATTTCCCGGCCAGGAGTGGCTCAAAAGGGGCAGGAAGACCCGGTCATCCGTCCAGTGCAGCTTCCGGCCGCTTTTTTTGATCAGGGCCAGCAGAAAATGCTTGAACAGAGGAATAATATCATCCGGCCGCTCCCGCAGGGGAGAAAGGCTGATCTCCAGCAGGGAGAGACGGTAGTAAAGATCCTCCCGGAAGCTTCCCTCCTGGACCATCTGCAGAAGATCCTTGTTGGTGGCGGCAATGATCCGCACGTCAATGGGGATATTTTTGCTGCCGCCGATATGGCGCACCTCATGCTCCTGCAGAACCCGCAGCAGCTTGGCCTGGAGGCCTACGGGCAGTTCCCCGATCTCGTCCAGAAAAAGCGTACCATTATGAGCCAGCTCAAACAATCCTTTCCTGCCGCTGCTTAAGGCTCCGGTGAAGGCGCCTTTTTCATAGCCGAAAAGCTCGCTCTCAATGAGGGTTTCTGTGAGGGTGGCGCAGTTAATGGCCACAAAGGGTCCGTCTTTACGCAGACTTTCATTGTGGATGGAATTGGCGTAAATCTCTTTGCCGGTTCCCGATTCCCCAGTGATAAGAACCGTTCCGTCAGAAACCGCATAGCGGCGGCTCAGATGGACGGTCTGGGCGGTCAGGGGATCGGCGTATATGATATCTTCAAAATGGTGCCTGGCAGTGAGATGATTTTCGTGAAGCTGGCGGCGGATGGAGATCTCCGTGGACTCAATCTGTTTGGTGCTGTTGAGCAGAATAGAGTAATTCTGCTCGCCGTTCAAAGTGACAGGAAGAACATTCAGAATGAACATCTTTTTTCCAAAGGACACCACCCGGTTGGACTGTTCCCGAAACAGATCGGAGATCTGGAAGAGATCGTGGACATTGGTGATATCATGCTTCTTCAGATGAAATTCTTCCTGAGCCATGAGGTTGGAAAAGAGAATCTTTCCGGAAGTATCCGTGATGAGAGAACATTCTGAGATTATGTTGGTGAGAGTTTCCACATAGGTCAGATGGCGTTTCTGCTGTTCGTATATCTGAATCATATACTCTGCATTTTCGATGGTCCGGGCCAGAAAGTCAGCACTGAACTGATAAGGAAAATAAGGAAGGCCATGGCCTTCGATGAGATCCTTGTATTCGATATCTCCTACGGCGGCTTCAATGTGGTAGAGACTGCGCATACGCTCAAAGATAAATTCGCTTTCCTCTGCGGTTTTGATGTGAGCCATATGGCAGACATTGTCCCCAAAATTGATGGTGTCAATGGAGCCGTATGTATATTTGTCCTTCTGATTTCCCAGACAGCCCAGAAGACCGATGCAGTGGTAGCCGTTTTGCATTACCCGGTCGATGTTAGATAGCAGATCGTAGGCATCCGCATGAAAGGGAAACACAGGAATGTCCAGCCGGCTTTCCAGAAATGCAGCCCAGGAACCGCGGGAAATGATGCCCTGAATATTATGGGCTTTCACCAGCTCCCGGATAGAGGCAAGACCCTCCCCGGATGGCTGTTTCTCATAGATGACTCTGAATATCCGCTGGCTGATATTGGGCGGCAGTCCGTTGAGGCTTCCGTAAAAATTTTCTTCTGAAGTGACGATCAGCAGGTTTCGTTCCATAAAAATCCCCCAATAATTTCTTAATTGAAATCAGTATATCATATTTGAAATAAAAAGAAAAGAATCTTGCCGAAATTTGTGGAATACTGCTGGAAAAAGAGACAATTGTCCAGACGGGTCAGCTTGTCTGAACGGTTACAAGGAGAGAGCAGCTGCAGGGTAAGAAAGCGGAAATTCCTTGATGTGGAAAAGCTGTAAGAAAGTTGGCACAGGTTTTGCTTTTATAAAAAGTATCAGAAAAAAAGAATTAACAAGCAGGAAACAGGAGGTGCTTACATTTGCAGGAAGAACTAAAGCGTTTGAAGAAAATGGCGGTCCAGATACGCAGGGACATGATTGAAGCCACGGCCCACGGGCAGGGAGGCGGGATCCACATCGGCCCGGCTCTTTCCGCGGCAGATATTGCAGCAGCTTTATATTTTAAGATTATGGAAGTAGATCCAAAGGAGCCTTACTGGCCGAAGCGGGATCGGTTTATTCTCTCCAAAGGCCATGCCTACGCGGTACTCTATGCGG
The DNA here is from genome assembly GCA_949740535.1 of uncultured Lachnospiraceae bacterium. Classification (GTDB taxonomy): domain Bacteria; phylum Bacillota; class Clostridia; order Lachnospirales; family Lachnospiraceae; genus Laedolimicola. Next base: position 18,552 of record CATJHO010000179.1, on the reverse strand, counting down.
CGCTGGCGGAAAAGGGATTTTTCCCCAGAGAGGAGCTTCTGACCATGCGGGCCATCAACAGCAGGCTCCAGGGACACCCTTCCTATAAGAAAGCTCCGGGCGTGGATATGACCAGCGGTTCTCTGGGCAACGGTCTTGGATGCGGCCTTGGAATCGCTCTGGCCATGAAGAAACAGGGAACGGCCCACCGGAAGGTTTACGTGATGCTGGGCGACGGAGAATGTCAGGAGGGGATGGTCTGGGAGGCTGCTCTGGCAGCGCCTCATTTTGGAGCGGACAATCTGGCTGTTATTATAGATCACAATCACTATCAGAGCTGCGGCGTGTTGGATGAGATTCTGCCCCTGTATCCGCTGGAGGATAAGTGGAAAGCCTTTGGCTGGCATGTGATGGAAATGAACGGCCACGATATGAGTGACATTGTATCAAAGCTTACTGTGGCAAAGGAATTTTCCGGAAGACCCGTGTGCGTTATTGCCCACACAGTCAAGGGAAAAGGAATCAGCTTTATGGAGCACAATAATGCATGGCATAACGGCAGGTGCAGGGAGGAACAGTATGCAGAAGCCATGAAAGAACTGGACGCGCAGGAAGCTGCCATTGACGCCGGACGGCTGTAGAGGGAGTTGCGGAACTGGAATCGGACAGCAGCTCCCAGATGAAGTCCCAGAAGGATTTATGGATGTTGTCAAACAGCCGGAAATTCTTCTCCACCAGGGGCTGAAAAGGGAGTTGCGGAACTGGAATAGGAGGTGCCAGATGAGAACATTTGAAATGGAAAAGAAGACTACACGGGACGCCTTTGGAGAAGCTGTATTGGAGCTGGCCAGGGAGGATCCCACCGTAATCGGAATCGGAGCAGACACAACCAGCAATCTGGGTATGAAAAAGATGGCGGCTGAGATGCCGGATCGTGTCTACAATGTGGGAATTGCAGAGCAGAACATGATGGGAATGGCAGCGGGACTTGCGGCCAGCGGTTACCGGGTATTCGGCGGATCCTTCGCCCCCTTCATCGCCATGCGGTCTTTGGAGCAGTTCCGGACCTTTATCGCCTATCCCCATCTGAATGTAGTGATGGCGGGCGGCATGGGCGGTCTTTCCGCAGCCAATGAGGGTGTGACCCACCAGTGTCCGGAGGATATTTCTATTATGCGGTCCATTGCGGGAAATGTAGTGGCGTACCCGGCGGATACCGCAGCCACAAAAGCTGTGATCCGGGCGCTGGGAAGTCATGAAGGACCTGCTTATGTGCGCCTTGGAAAATTTGCTTTCCGGAAAGTATTTGATGAAAATTATAAGTTTGAGATTGGAAAGGCTCAGGTGCTAAAGGACGGTAAAGATGTGGCAATTCTCGCCTGCGGAGCGGTTATTTATCGGGCGCTGCAGGCGGCGGATGTTCTTCGGGAAGAGGGAATCGAGGCCATGGTACTGGACTGCTCCTGCATTAAGCCTCTGGATGAGGAAGCCGTTCTGGCAGCAGCGGAGAAGACGGGCTGTATCGTAACCGTGGAGGATTCTACGATTATGGGAGCGTTAGGCGGAGCTGCTGCGGAGGTCCTGGGAGAGCACAGGCCCACCCCCATGAAACGCGTTGGGATACAGGACTGCTTTACAGAATCCGGCGATCTGGACGGACTTATGGACAAGTACGGACTCTCGGTAAACGACATCGCAGAGGCGGCGAAAGCTGTCATAGCCAGAAAGTAAGAAGCAGGGAAAACAGATGAAAATATTAGTGATTAATTTAGGAGCCACTTCCTCCAAGGCGGCCGTTTATGAGGCTGGAAAAGAGCTTTTTCAGACAAATATATCACATTCCATGGAGGAGTTACATAAGCCGGGAACTGCAGAAGAGCAGATGAAATTCCGTAGAAATGTGATTCTGCGGGAGCTTACGGAAGCCGGATATGATCTGAAAGATTTTTCTGCAGTCATATCCAGAGGCGGTCCCCTAAAGCCTGTGGAGTCCGGCACCTATCTCATTGATGAGGAAGTGGTAAAAGACGCCGGAAATCCTCTGGTGGGAGGCAGACATGCTTCCTGTCTGGGCCTTATCATTGCCCATGAGCTGTCAAAAACATACGGACTTCCCGCTTATTTTGCAGATCCGGTGTCGGTGGACGAGCTGAAAGCCCCGGCGAGGCTGACGGGTGTGAAGGGGATGTGCCGCTTAAGTATGTTTCACGCTCTCAACCAGAAAGCTATGGCGCGCAAAGCGGCAGCCATGCTTGGAAAAACCTATGAGAAGATCAATCTGATTGGCGTACATATGGGCGGGGGCGTATCCATTGCCGCTCATGAAAAAGGCCGTGTAACCGATAATTTTAACAATATGGACGAGGGTTCCTTCTGTATGGACCGGCCCGGCACCATTCCGGCCACACAGCTGATCGATCTCTGTTATTCCGGAAAAATGGAGAAACGGGAATTAAAACAGATGCTTTCCAGGAAAGCGGGCGTATATTCCTACCTTGGTACGACGGATTTCCGCACTATGGAAAAAATGATAGAAGAGGGAAACCAGGAAGCAGAGGCGGTTTACGAGGCGATGGTATATCAGCAGGCCAAATGCGTCGGAGCTATGGCGGCGGCCATGGAGTTTGAGGTGGATGGAATCTTTCTCACAGGCGGAATCGCCTGCAGTCAGCGTATGTGCAATGATATGAAGTCTTATATCGGAAACCTGGCCCCGGTACTGGTACTGCCCGGTGAGAACGAGATGGAAAGCCTGGCCTGGTGCGTACAGCGGGTGCTGGAGGGCGGCCCGGTGAAAAGTTATGGGGCTGCAAAACTGGAGTAAAAACTATGGAATTTAAAAATTTTGAAGAACTGATTGCAAAAGTAAAAGGTAATTCATCCCCCAGACGGATGGCCGTCGCGGCGGCGGGCGACGCTCACACCCTGGAGGCAGTATTTCATGCACAAAAGGAAGGGATTGTCCGTCCCCTTCTGGTGGGAGATAAGCAGCAGATCCGGAAGCTGCTTTGGGAGTTTGGCGGGACTCTGCCGGAGGAGGATATCTATGACTATCCGGATGAGACGGAGGCGGCGGAGGCAGCAGTAGGGCTTGTCCGTGAGGAAAAAGCGGATTTTCTGATGAAAGGAAAGCTGGATACCAAAGTTATTTTAAAGGCAGTGGTCCATAAGGAAAAAGGCCTTGGGCAGGGAAGAACCATGTCGCACTTTGCGATCATGGAAGTGCCGGGTTATCACAAGCTGCTTGCAGTGGTGGACGGCGGAATGGTGCCCTATCCCACGCTGGAACAGAAAAAGGATATTATCAACAATACGGTAGATACCATGCGGGCCATGGGGTATGAGTGCCCCAAAGCAGGCGTCCTCGCCTGCGTGGAAAAGGTCAATCCAAAGATGCCGGAGACACTGGAGGCAAGAGAACTTCGGGAAATGAATGAACGGGGTGAGATTGCCGGATGCATCGTAGAGGGACCTATATCCTACGACTGCGCTATGAGTAAGGAGATTGCAGATTTTAAGGGCTTTGAGAGCCCGGTGTCCGGTGATGCGGATATCCTGCTTGCGCCGAATATTCATGCGGGGAATATTATGGGCAAGATGCTTACCGTAACCTGCCGGACAAGAATGGCGGGCTTTGTGGTGGGAGCCAGGTGTCCCATTGTGGTTACCTCCCGCGGATCGACCCCGGAGGAAAAGTATTTATCCATTGCAGTATCGGCTTCCGTAGGATACAGATGATAGGATTTGAAGAGAGGTGGATGAAATGTTCTCTAAGCCCTGGAACGTGTACAGGGACAAGACCAACTTTATATTTGTAGGCGGTGCCGGAAGCGGAAAGAGCGAGATTGCACTGAATTTTGCCCGGAGGCTGAAAGCGGATACCGAAAAGGAGATCCACTTCTTTGATATGGATATGACAAAACCGCTTTACCGGTCCAGAGATGTAAATGAGGAACTGCGGGCGGATGGAATCTGGTTTCACTATGAAGAGCAGTTTGCGGACGCGCCGACTATGGTGGGCGGCGTACAGGCCGGCCTGAAAAGCCAGGAACGTATGGTGGTCATGGATGTGGGCGGAGATTATATCGGCGCGCGTTCCATTGGAGCTTACGCTCCCAGACTGAATGCGGAGAATACGCAGGTGTATTATGTTTTGAATGCATTCCGGCCATGGTCAGACCAGCTGGAACACATTGACCGGACGCTGGGAGAGATCTTAAGCGTGTCCCATATCCAGCTTTCACAGCTTCATATGATCAGCAATCCCCATATGGGGAGCGTTACCACAAAGGAGGAATTTCTGGAGGGAAACAGGCGGATAATGGAGCTGCTTGGGCCTTATAAGGAAATTGAATTTGCCTGTGTGAGAGAGGAGCTGTACCACAGAGTACTAGACGTCTGTCCCATTCCGGTCATGCCGCTCCACCTGTATCTGACCTGGGGGCAGCTGGATGAAAAAAGATAAGAGGAGTTTGGAACTATGGCAAAAATAGAGATTATTGCAGAGAGATGCAAGAGCTGTCAGTACTGTATCAAATTCTGCCCGAAGGGCGTGCTGGCAGTGGGGGAAAAATTGAATTCAAAGGGATATGAGTATGTAGTGCCTGTCCATATGGAAGCGTGTATCGGCTGCTGTCAGTGTGCGCGGATCTGTCCGGACGGGGCTGTCGAGGTTTATAAGGAGGGAGCGTAATGGCAAGAGTATTGATGAAGGGCTGCGAGGCCATTGCAGAGGCAGCAGTGCGGGCGGGATGCAGGTTTTTCGCCGGTTATCCCATTACGCCGCAGAATGAAATACCGGAGTATTTGTCCAGAAGGCTTCCGGAGGTGGGAGGAATCTTTGTACAGGGAGAGAGCGAGATTGCATCCATCAATATGGTTTACGGAGCGGGACAGACGGGAACAAGGAGCCTGACTTCTTCTTCAAGTACGGGAGTTTCCCTCTACAGCGAGGGCGTGTCTTTCTGCGCCTCTGCACGCATTCCCATTGTGTATGTAAACGTGGCACGAGGAGGTCCGGGAATCGGCGCCATTCAGCCTTCCCAGCAGGATTATCTTCAGGCGGCCAAGGCTTCGGGAAACGGCGGGTTCCAGATGCTGGTATTTGCACCATCCACAGTTCAGGAAGCGGCAGATATGACTTACCGGGCCTTTGACTGCGCCGACCGGGACCGCAATCCCGTTCTGATTCTGGCAGACGGCGTGATTGGAACCATTATGGAGCCGGTAGAGCTTCCACCTATGAAATCGGAGGAGGAAGTGGCAGCCAATAAGAAAAGCAAGCGTTCCTGGGCCTGTGTGGGACATAAGCTGGGCAGGGAACACCGTTCCTGGATTGAGCCGGGAAGTTTTGATACCACAAACCTGCAGCAAAGAAACGAAGAAGCGGCTAAGATGTACGAGACCTGGACACCGGAGTGGGAAGCGTACCAGGTGGACGACGCAGAGGTTGTTCTTACCGGATACGGAATTTCTGCGAGAATTGCAAAAGCAGTGGTGGACGAACTGCGCTTGGAGGGGAAAAAGGCAGGTTTAATCCGCCCGATCACGGTGAATCCATTCCCTTATGAGGCCTATGAGCATATTGATTATTCCTGCTGTAAAGGAATTCTGGATGTGGAGATGGCAATTCCGGCTCTGATGATCCATGATGTAAAAGCAGGCGTGAAGGAGCGTGCTTCCATTGATACCTGTCTTTGTTCCGGCGGAAATATTATGCGGAAAAAGGCAGTCATGGATGCGGCCGGAAAAATTCTGGAAAGATAGGAGAGATGGAAAATGGAAAGAATATATGCAAGAACAGAGACACTTCAGCAGGATAAAGTGTCCGGTTTCTGTCCGGGCTGTATGCATGGAACCGTTATCAAACTGATAGGTGAAGTGATGGAAGAGTTAGAGATTGTGGATAAGACCGTTAGTGTAGAAGGTGTGGGCTGCTGCGGGCTTTTGATGGATTATACTGACTATGATACGACTACCGCGCCTCACGGAAGAGCCTGTGCTGTTGCCACGGGGCTTAAGCGGGCCAATCCGGAGACGATCGTATATACGTATCAGGGCGATGGAGATCTGGCGGCAATCGGACTGGGAGAAACCATGTCTGCCGCAAACCGGGGAGAAAATTTTACTGTTATCTTTGTAAATAACGGGATTTACGGTATGACCGGCGGCCAGCTGGCGCCTACCACACTGGTAGGAATGAAAGCAGCGACAGCGCCAAAGGGACGGGACCCAAAAGAGCATGGCTATCCTATGCATATGTGCGAGATTCTTGGCCAGCTTAAGGCTCCTGTATATCTGGAACGCTGCAGCTGCAATACGCCGCAGAATGTGATAAAGACGAAGAAAGCTATTAAGAAGGCCTTTCGGAATCAGATAGACGGGAAAGGCTTTTCCATGGTAGAGATTGTGACAAGCTGTCCCACCAACTGGGGAATGGATCCCCTTGGAGCCCTGGACTTTCTGGAGGAAAAGATGCTTGTGGAATTTCCTCTGGGCGTATACCGGGACAGAACAAAGGAGGTGTGAGTATGGAGACAAATTTACTGGCTGCGGGTTTTGGCGGACAGGGTGTAATGACTCTGGGAAAATTCCTTGCCTCTGCTGCCTGTGACGCTGCAGAGAAACATGTAACCTTTTTTCCGTCCTATGGTGCGGAGCAGAGAGGCGGAACAGCCAACTGTTATGTGGTGATTTCGGACAAAGAGGTGGGAGCGCCCATTGGGGACGAGATGGATGATCTGATCGCGATGAACCAGCCCTCTCTGGACCGGTTTCTGGATCGGTTAAAACCGGGCGGGACTCTCTACCTTAACAGCAGTATTGTGGGTGAAGATATTGCAAGGAAGGACATTCAGATCGTAAAAGCGCCGGTGACAGACCTGGCTCTGAAGCTTGGCAGTGCAAAGGTATTGAATATTATTATGCTGGGCGTGTATATTGGCTGTTCCGGGGTATTGGATCCCCAGGTGGTCTGGAGTACTATTGAACATAAGTTTGCGTCCAAACCGAAACTTCTTCCCCTGAACCGGAAAGCCTTTGAGGAAGGGCTTGAGATTGGAAGAAAGAACAGGACTTAAGTGCAGAAGAAATGGGATGTGCAGAGATTAAGCCAGTCCGTAAAAGACTGATTTAATAAAATAATGAAAGGGAGGTTTTCAAAAATGAAAGCAAGATTGATGAAAATGGCAGCAGTGAGTATGGCGGCAGTGATACTGCTGGCAGGATGCGGAGGCAAAGGAACAGAGGCTCCGGCGGAGACTCCGGCACAGGAAGAGGCGGATGCGGAAGCTCCAAAGAGTGGAGACAGCGGCGGAACATGGGAGGTTTCGTTGAGCACGCCGCTCTATGAGGCAGGTATCTGGGGACAGGAACTGAACTGGTTTTCCCAGCAGGTAAAAGAGCGGACAGAGGGACGCGTAACAGTCAATGTCTTTTTTGCAAACGCACTGGGAGAGCAGAAGGATATGTTTACCCAGCTGGCAAACGGAGAGATTGAGCTTATCTGCGACGGAACTCTGCCCATTGATTACTATGCGCCGGAATACGGATTCATCGCGGCGCCCTATCTTCTAAAGGGTCCGGATCATCTGAAAGCCATTATCGACAGCGGATATTTTGACGGCTTTGAGGCCAAGCTGGCCCAAAATCATATTTTGATCGGCGGCATTGGACTGCGTAATCCAAGAAATACCATGACTACGGCAAAGTTTCAGTGGGATGGCGCCAATACATCCGGTCTGGTAATCCGTGTGCCGGACAATGCCCTGTATGTAGATTCCTGGAGTAAGCTGGGAGCCAATGTCCAGATTATGGGCGGCGGCGAGATCTACAGTGCATTGCAGACAGGTGTATTGAATGCCTGTGAAGGGCCTTATGATCAGTTTCTGGAGCTGAAGGTGGAAGAGTTTGGCGAGGGTTATATTTATGAGACAGAACATGTGACGGAGTTCTTTGCCATTTACCTGAATGATTCCTGGATGAATTCTCTGCCGGAGGATCTTCAGACAATTATCAACGAGACGGCGCAGGAAGCCATGCAGAGAGCCTCTGACGAAGTATTTGCCAACAGTGAGGCCTGTAAGCAGACTTTGGTTGATGCAGGCTATACATTTATTGATACCATTGACAAGGATGCGTTGTTTGAGGCTGTGGCTCCTGTTTGGAAAGAGCGGTTTGAGACAGACTGGACAGCTGCATCTTATGATGAAATTATGAGTCTGGCGGATTAAGACGGATTTCCGGGGCTGTCGTACTAAGAAAATGTATACAGGATATAGTAGTATTTGCTTGGTGAAAATACTATATTTTGTATACCTAATCCTTATTGCGATAGCCCTGTGTTTTAAGGAGAGAATGGTATGAAGAGACTGAATAAGTTTTTGGATATTCTTGAAAAAATATGTATGGAAATCTGCGTGATTCTGCTTCTTGTGATTTCATTGTCAATTCTGTATCAGGTGATTGTACGGAAGCTGGGATATTCGGTTACATGGGTGGACGAGACAGCGCGGTATGCCATGATTCTTCTTGTGTTTGTGGGAACAATTCCTATTGCAAGGAGAGGAGAACACATCCGTATTTTGTCTTTTGTGGAAATGCTGCCCCCCAAAATCCGGAAAGTGACAGAGACGGTTACGTATCTGATCGTGACAGCAGCTGCGCTGGTATTTTCTTATTGCTGCTTTTACGCGGCGAGTACTGTGGGAAGCGTCCGGTTTAGTATGCTTACCTTTATCACAATGGAGCAGTTCTATTATCTGCTGTCCGGAATTGGATTGCTGATTGCATTTATGGTAATTATGTATATTGCCGGAATACTGACAGATGATACAAAAAAGGAGGGAAGAGAAGATGATTAAATATCTGTTCCTGATTGTTTTGATTCTTCTGCTGTTGTCCGGCGTCCCTGTATCTTACAGTATCGCTGTGTCCGGACTTGTGGGAATGCTTTCTACAACAGGACTTCAGTTCACAAATATTGCACAGTCTACCGTGAAGGGAATCAGCTCTTTTACGCTGCTGGCGGTTCCATTGTTTCTTTTGGCCGGAAAACTGATGAATACAGGAGGCATTACCACAAAGCTGTTTCATTTTGCCAAAATGCTGGTGGGAGCCCTGCCGGGAGGACTTGGACATGTAAATATAGTATGCAGCGTGATTTTTGCAGGAATGTCCGGGTCGGCAGTGGCAGATGCAGGCGGACTGGGAGCAATTGAAATGAAGGCCCAGCGGGATGCCGGTTACGATGATGAATTTTCCGTGGGTATTACGGCAGCGTCCTCTGCATTAGGACCTCTGATTCCACCCAGTATACCTCTGATTCTCTATGGAATGATTACGGGAACTTCTGTGGGCTCGCTGTTTATTGCAGGAGTGCTTCCGGGAATTTTTCTCGCTGTCTGTCTGATGATTATGGTTGCGGTTATGGCCCGCAGACGGCATTATCCCAAGGAAGTATTTCCGGGAATGAAGGCAGCCCTGAAAAGCTTTGTGGAAGCCATTCTGCCGCTTTTTGCGGTTGTGATTATTCTGGCCGGGCGGTTCAGCGGTATTTTTACCACAACCGAGGCGGCTGCAGTGGTGGCAGCCTATGCGCTGGTTCTTGCCATGTTTGTATATAAGGAAATTGATTTAAAGAAGCTGCATGATATTCTGGCAGATACGGTAAAGGATACGGCTGCAATCTGCCTGATTCTTGCATTTTCAAATATGTTTGGTACGGTTCTGGTGAAATCCATGATTCCACAGAAAATAGCGGCAGCTTTAACCGGAATGATCTCCAATGGGTTTCTTATGATTTTGGTAGTGGTGCTGTTCCTTTTGATTGTGGGTATGTTCATGGAAAGTACGGCGGTATGTACGATTCTTGTGCCGATTCTGCTTCCTATGGTGCAGGCCTATGGAATGAGTCCCATTCAGTTTGGGATCCTGTTTGTGGTTGCTATGGGAGTGGGAGCTTTGTCCCCGCCTTTCGGTATTATTATTTTTGTGATGGCCAAGGTGGCGGAAATGGATACGTTGAAAGTGATTAAGGCATTTGTCCCGTGGATACTTCTTATGATCTTTATTACCCTTGTGGTGGCTTATGTGCCGGCGCTGTCCACATGGCTTCCGTCCATTGCGGGGCTTTCTATGGATTAAAATGATTTATCCCTTAAGTGAATAGAGGGACAGCTGCAGAAAAATTTATGTAAAGCGATGACGCAGAAAGCCGGTCAGAGATAATTTCGCTGGCCGGTTTTTCTTCCCTTACGAGAGAATATGCCGGTGGCGGGAATATAGATCAGATTCTGCCTGCAGTTTATGATAATTTCAAATTTGAAATAAAATATTATTATTGAAAATAAGAAAAAATTCTCAGGAAGTGTGTGGGATTTCGGGCAGTTATATAAAAGATATTATCCTCTCCTGGCAAGGCCGGCTGTGTAAGCCCTTATCAAGAGGAAGGTTTAAGATTGCAGAATATAAATCAAAAAGTACGGACTTGGCATAAAAATTGCTTTTATATAGAATATATCAATTATTTGAGACAGGAGGTTGTTGTTTTATGGATCATGTAAGAAAAGAAGATTTAAAAGAAGGAAAGATGCCGGGGCGCGTGGCAGCGGCAGCGTTTGGTCAGGAAGGAATCGCAGCAATACCAGCTGAATGTTTTGTTGGATATGCGGCATTCGCACCGAAGTATGGACAGATGAAGCCTCATTACCATGAAGATGAATACATGTATATCGTGGATGCAAAGGATGCTTTTATTACTTACGGACCGACGAAGGACAGTATGAATACCAGAGAGGCACTTAAGGCAGGAGAGATCATCTGGGCGAAGGACGGCGAATGGCATCTGTTCGATTTTGACAGCGAGGATGGGTTCCTTTCCATCATTGCATTTTTCGGAGTTCCGGTTGGACACACAAAGGAGGAGTAAAGATGGCTGTTCCTGTAATGATGAAAGCAGTATATTTGACAGAACCCCGGAAACTTGAGATACGGGAAGTTCCCGTGCCGGAGCTTAAAAATGATACGGATGTGCTGGTGAAGGTCCACACGGTAGGCGTATGCGGTTCCGATCTGACCGCCTGGAAGGGAAACCATCCGGATGTGAAGATGCCCTCTATTCCCGGCCATGAGATTGCCGGAGAAGTAGTGGCAGCAGGAAAGGCTGTCACAAAGGTAAAGGTTGGAGACCGGGTGATCCGGGAACCTATAGAATACTGTGGGACATGTTATGCCTGCCGCCATGGCAGACCCAATGTGTGCCGGAATCTGAAGGTGTGGGGATTTGCCCTTCCGGGCGGACACAGAGAGTACTATGTTTCCAATGAAGATCAGGTATTTCCCTTTGATGCGTCTATCCCCTGGGATGTGGCGGCTATGGTGGAGCCTTACACCATAGCGGCAGAGGTAAATGACCGGGCGGAGGTTATGGAGGGGGATTATGTTCTCATCTACGGCCTTGGTCCCGCGGGTTTGTCCATTGCTGACTGGGCGAAAGCCAAAGGGGCGGTTGTGATTGCCAGCGATATGGTTCCCAAGAGGCTTCAGATGGCGGAAAATTTTGGGATTGATTATGTGTTTGACGGGAGTAAGACGAATGTGGCCGCGGAGGTGATGAAGATCACCCATGGAGAGGGCGTGAATGTGCTCATTGACGCGGCGGGGGCTCCGGGAATTATGGACAATGCGGTGGATCTGATTTCCCCTATGGGACGGATTGTGCCCGTTGCATTTAACTTTCATCCCAGTCCGGTGGTCTATGCAAAGATCAATCTGAAAGAGGCAAGAATCAGCGGCTCCAGACTGGAGTCCGGAAAGTTCCCGGTAGTGATTGAGGCCCTTCCCCGGCATCAGGCGCATATAAAAGCGCAGATTACCCATAGTTTCCCGGTAGAGCAGATAAATGAAGCTTTTGAACTGGCGGCAGGCCGGAATCCGGATGTGGGGAAGGTTATTGTAAAATACTGTGATTAGGCAGTCTGAGAATTGGAAATGGAGGCAGGTTTATGAAATGCATTGACGCGCATCTTCATATTTTTGAACACGTAACCGGTTATGCCTTTATGGGTGAATTCCGTGCCCTTGGAAACGGAAGGGTGCGCTGGGCCAGCGGAGAAGAAGATCTCATCTGTACGCCGGATATGGGCGATAAGGGCGTATCGGCAGAGCGGATGATACGGTTTATGGATGAGCATGAAATTGAGGCAGGAGTCCTGATGCAGGCCAGCGCCTATGGATTTCAGAATGAATATATAGCGGAAAGTGCGGCCAGATACCCGGACCGTCTGATCGGAACGGCTGCAATCGATCCCTTTTTCCGGGAATTTGACCGGATTCTGGATCGATTGATCCATGACCTGAAATATAAGCGGTTTAAGCTGGAAATGAGCTGTACCGGCGGACTTTGCGGCTTCCACGATGAAACAATGCTCTGGAACCACAGGAATCTGGAGAAGCTTTGCAAAAGACTAAACGATATGGAGGGCACCCTGTCCCTGGATCTGGGGATGGCAGGTACGCCAAGCCATAAGATTGACAGAGTAAAAAGTCTTGCGGGGGCATATCCAAGGCTGCACTTTATTATCTGCCACCTGTGTTCCATGCCAAGAGATGCGGCAGATATTCTGCGAAAGGAACTGGAAATCTTAAATCTGCCCAATGTCTGGTTTGATGTGGCAGCTCTTAACAGCAATACCAGGGAGCATGCGCCCTTTTACTGGGCCAGAACATATCACCGCATTGCAAAAGAAACAGTGGGAGCGAAGAAGCTTGTCTGGGGAACAGACTGTGCTACAGTGATGAAGGATTATACCTATGAGGAGCTTCAAAGTCTTGTTATAGACGCGGGAATTTATACAGAGGAAGAGCTTGAGGGAATTTTCAGGAAGAATGCCCATGAAGCATACAGATTTTAATGTAAAGACAATTACATCTGAATGGAGGATGAAATGGATAAAAAACGAGTAAAAGAGCTGGAAATATTTGCCGCCCGGATTCGTCTCGAAACGTTTAAGGAACTGGCCTGCCTGGGCTTCGGCCATGTGGGAGGAGCCATGAGCATCGGGGATGTGCTGGCGGTGCTGTACGGAGAGGTTATGAATGTGGATCCAGCCGACAAGAACTGGGAGGAAAGAGATTATTTTGTACTGAGCAAGGGCCATGCGGGACCGGCGCTCTATGCCACACTGGCTTTAAAGGGATTCTTCCCCATGGAAATGTTAAAAACCCTGAATCAGAACGGGACGAAGCTGCCGTCCCACTGCTCCAGAGTACATACGCCGGGAGTCGATTTGACAACGGGTTCTCTGGGACAGGGAATTAGTACGGCAGTCGGAGCAGCTCTTGCAAGCCGGATTCTGGGCGGAAAGAATTATGCCTACTGTATCGTAGGCGACGGAGAGTGCGATGAGGGGCAGATCTGGGAGGGCGCGCTTTTGGCAGCTCATCAGAAGCTTGATAACCTGATTCTCTTTGTGGATGCCAATGGAAAACAGCTGGACGGCAATGTGGCAGATATCTGTGCGCTGGGCGATATCGGGGAGAAGTTCCGGGCATTCCAGTGGCATACGCAGGAAGTAGACGGCCATGATGTGGAAGCGGTTGCAGATGCGGCGGCGGACGCAAAGGCGCAGAAGGGCAGACCCTCTGTGATTATCCTGAATACTGTTAAGGGAAAGGGATGTGAGCTCTCGGAAAAGGCAGAATTCAATCATCATATGATGTTTCCGGATGCAGAGGCGAATCAGAAAGAAATTACGCGCATGGAACAGGTCATTGAGGCCATGACGGCAGAATGGAGGGCAATGTAATGGCGGTGAGATTGACAGACAGGCAGGAAAGTATTGAGTTGAGAAAGGTCTACTGCCAGACCATGCTGAAAATGGCAGAAGAGGACAAGCGCATTGTGGCTCTGGACTGCGATCTGGTATCTCCCATCGGCATGACGGAATTTCAGAAGACGTATCCGGAGCGTACCATTGACTGCGGAATTATGGAGGGCAATATGGCAGGCGTGGCGGCGGGAATGTCCGCCAGAGGATGTATTCCCTTTGCCCATACCTTCTCCTGTTTCCAGTCCCGGAAATGTCTGGATCAGCTGTTTCTCTCCGCGGGCTTTGCAGAACTGAATGTGAAGCTGATCGGATCCGATCCGGGAATTATGGCTCTATACAACGGCGCTTCCCACATGGGACTGGAGGATATGGGAATCCTTAAGAATATTCCCAATCTGACGCTGGTGGAGCCCTGTGACGCTGTTCAGCTGGAAGCGGTATTAAAAGAGGTAAAAGGTACGTATGGACTTCACTATATTCGATTGAATCGTAAAAATGCCAGAACTATCTATGATTCCTCTACGGAATTTAAGGTTGGAAAAGGTATGGTTCTGAGAGAAGGAAAGGATGTCACGCTGATTGGAAGCGGTATTATGGTGGAGCAGGTTCTGGAAGCAGCGAAGCTTCTGGAGGCAGAGGGAATTCAGGCGGCAGTTGTAGATATGTTTACCTGGAAGCCGCTGGATGAGGATCTGGTCGTGGCGTGTGCGAAGAACACCGGAGCCATTGTGACAGCAGAAAACCACCGGATTGAGACAGGTCTTGGCTCTGCAGCAGCCAATGTGCTGTCGGAAACCCTGCCGGTTCCGCTTGGCCGGATCGGCGTGGGAAATGTATATGGTGAGGTAGGGGTGCTGCCCTATCTTCTGGAGCGGTTTGAGATGACACCGGCGGATATTGTGAAAAAAGCGAAAGAAACCATAGCGCGGAAGGGGTAAAACACAGGATGAGCCATGAAGAAAGGCCGGCGCAGGCACTGTACTGGAAAAATATATCGTGAGATATATGGATATAGTTAATCAATATGAAGGAGGATTTAAACTTATGAGAAACAGGTATTTGGCAAAAACACTGGCAGTCTTTATGACAGCCGCAGTTATGCTGGCAGGCTGTGGAAGCCGGGAAGCAGCAGGGGATGGAGCACAGACTCCGGCAGCAGAAGGACAGGAAGCAGACGCGCCTTCTTTTGGGACGGGAATTGATATTGCCAGCGAGTCTTTGAAGGTCGGTTTTTCCGCAGGAAATATGGACGCCAACGCCGTGCTCTGGGAGCAGGGGATCAGGCAGGGCCTGGCTCCTTACAAAAATGTGGAATTTAATACCTTTGACGCCGGCGGCTCCGGGGAAAAGCAGGTACAGCAGTTTGAGGAAATGATCAATCAGGGCTATAATGCCATTATTGTCAACGGTCTGGATACATCCGCACTGGCTTCTGTAAGCACAGAGGCGGAAACTGCAGGAATCAAAGTCATTCATATCAATGTGGGACCGGAGAGTCCCCACACAGCCGGTATTTCCAACAGTAGCTGGAATCTGGGCGTTACGGTGGCCAATGATGTGATGGCAAAGATGGACAGCGCCAAGTGCGTTTCCATTGGACCGCCCGTATCCATGCAGGCAATTGTACAGGGCGCGGCTGCATTTGAGGAGACTCTGAAAGCGGGCGGAAGCTCCTATGAATTCCTTGAGAATCAGGCGGGAGACTGGTCCACAGAGAATGGAAACGAGATTGCCCGGAATCTGCTCACCAAATATAACAACGAGATTGACGCAATTTTCTGCCACAACGATCAGATGGCCATGGGCGCGGCGCAGGCAGTGGAAGCCGCCGGTCTTACGGGACAGGTGAAGGTGTACGGTGCGGACGGCTTACAGGAGGCCCTTACCTACATTAAGGAAGGAAAAATGGAAGCCAGCGTATACTGCGATGCAGTGCAGCAGGGAATTACAGCAGCTCAGTATGCCCTGTACGCATTGGCCGCGGGAGTGGATGGAAGCACATTTGCGGCAGCCCCGGATATCGTGGCTCCCAGTATCGTAATTGACTCCACAAATGTAGACGACTATCTGAAATAAAAAACAGCAGTCCCCGAAGGCGGCCCCAGAAGGATTTACGGACGGTATTGAACGGCCGGAAATGCTTCTCAACAAGGGGCAGCCGCAGGGCGCTGCGGAACTGGAATAAAAAACAGCAGTATCCCCGAAGCGCATAGAACGGTTTACGGACACAGGTTTTGTGGCCGGAAATCGTTCTGCATAAAGATGTGCAGAGAGGGATACTGCGGAACTGGAATAGGAGGTGTAGGCAATGAAGCAGGGAACTTTACGGAGGATGGTGTCTGTGGCATTGTTGCTGCTCTTCGTAGTATTTTTTTCTGTAACGGCGGATTCGTTTCTGACCTGGAGGAACATCAACAGTATTCTGCGGGAAGCGTCCGTTGTGGGGCTTCTGTCCATCGGCGTGTCCTTTGTAATTATAGGCGGGGGGATTGATCTTTCCACAGGGGCGGTTCTGGGGCTTTCCGCCATGGTTACATCCAGGTTTGTGACAAATACATGGATTCCGATTTGGAGCATTGTTCTGGCAGCACTGGCGATGGGGCTGATTCTGGGACTGTTCAATGGACTGCTGGTAGTGAAGCTTGGTTTGTCGGAGCTGATTGCATCCTTTGCGGCCATGTATGTATACCGCGGATTTGTTTATCTTTTGGCATACCGGGACGCAGGGGGACATTTGATCACAAAGACAGTGCAGGATCGGCAGTTTCTTAGTATTGGAGGAAACATAGGAGGCATTTACTATATGTCCGTGATCTGGCTGCTTTTGCTCATTCTCGGAACATTCATTTTGAAAAAAACAACGTTTGGCACGTATATTTACGCCGTGGGCACAAGCCAGAAAGCGGCGAGACTGTCAGGTATCAGCGTTGAGAAAATAAAAGTGGGGACTTTTATGATTTCCGGCGTGTGCTCCGCGCTGGCAGGAGTCTTTCTGCTGGCATGGCAGGGTTCGGCGGGCTTAAATTCCGGAAGCGGAATGGAATTTCAGGCTATCGCCGCCGTGGCAGTAGGCGGGATTGTGCTCTCCGGAGGCCGCGGCGACACTGTCGGTGTGGGCATCGGAAGCCTTTTTATGATTGTGGTAGTGAACGGACTTTATAAATTCGGACTGCCTATAGAGGTTCAGACCATTGTCTATGGCGCGGTGATTATTATTATGTCTGTGTTTGACGCCATGTATATCCGGATTATGGAACAGCAGCGGATAGCGGACCGGAAAACGCCGGCAGCAGGGGAAGGGGGGACTGTATGAGCGGAGAACAAAAAGAACTCCTTCAGATGAAACACATCCGAAAGGAATTTCCGGGCGTACTTGTACTGGATGATGTGGATTTTGCCGTGGGTTACGGAGAGATACATGGTCTGATGGGAGAGAACGGAGCCGGAAAATCTACATTGATTAAAATTCTGACAGGAATTTATACCAGTGATGGAGGAACCATTGAGATGGACGGAAAGGAAGTGTCCATCCGGAACAAACAGGATGCGGCTGACTGTGGAATCTCTGTTATTTATCAGGAACTGAGCCTGATTCCCACCCTGACGGTTATGCAGAATATTTTTCTGGGACAGGAAATGACGAAAGGGGGGATCATTCTCAATAAAAAAGATATGCGCAGACGGGCCTTTGAGCTTGTGGAAAAATGCAATTTTAACATCAATCTGGACGCACCGGTAGAGTCCTTAAGTGTGGCGAAGCAGCAGATGGTGGAGATTTTAAAGGCACTGCTGTTGAATGCCAGGCTGATCATTATGGACGAGCCTACAGCTTCTCTGAACATTCAGGAGTCCGAGAGCCTGTTTCAGATTATCGATCATCTGAAGAAACAGGGAACCAGTATTATTTACATTTCCCACCGGCTGGAGGAGGTCTGGAATCTTGCGGACCGTCTCACTGTTCTGCGGGACGGGAAAGTACGGGGCGTACTGGCAAGAGAAGAGATCGAGCCGGTCAAGGTTGTACATATGATGATAGGGAAAGAACTTAAGGAAGAGGCGCGGGAAATTCATCTGCCCAGAGAAGACGGTTCGGTTCTGAAGGTAGAGGGACTTTGTACGCCGGAGCTTCTGGAAAATATCAGCTTTGAGGCTTATGGCGGCCAGATTCTCGGAATCGGCGGTCTGGCAGGCGCTGGGCGCACAGAAGTGCTGGAATGTATCTATGGACTGATGAAATACCCGGCGGGTACCATTACGCTGGATGGAACGCCAGTGGAGAAAACGGCAGGACGGGTGGTAAAGCAGGGAATCGGTCTGGTTCCGGAGGATCGCAGAGTGGAAGGGCTGGTCCAGATTCTCTCTGTAGCAGATAATATTGTACTTTCCAACTATGATGTTCTGTTTCCGGGGATTACAGTGAATCCGGCGAAGATTATGGAGGCTGCAGATAAGAGCATTGAACAGCTGCGGATTAAGACACCGGACGGCAATACCAAATGCATGAATTTATCCGGTGGAAATCAGCAGAAGGTGGTACTGGCAAAGTGGCTGATGCGCGATCTGAAAGTGCTTTTGGTGGATGAACCTACGGTGGGAATTGACGTGGGATCGAAAGCGGAGATCTATCGTATTTTAAGAGAGATTGCAGACGGGGGAAGCATCGTGATTGTGGTATCTTCCGATGTAGAGGAGCTGCTTAAAATTTCCGATCGGATTCTTGTCCTGGTAAATGGAAAGGTGTTTG
>CATJHO010000178.1 GCA_949740535.1 uncultured Lachnospiraceae bacterium | reverse complement strand
GGGTATTATTAACGCATAAAGAAAATAGTTTCGGAAAATTGTTTAGTAGATAAAATCGCTTTTACAGGAGAAGTGAGAAATGAAAAAAGTTTTGAATGTAGGATCATTAAACATTGACAGAACCTACTCCGTTCGGGAGTTTGTCAAACCCAAGGAAACCATAAAGGCTTTGGAGTACGAAGAGTTCTGTGGCGGAAAAGGCCTGAATCAGTCCGTTGCGGCAGTAAGAGCCGGGGCAGAGGTCTGCCATGCAGGAGCGGTGGGGAGAGATGGCGCAATGCTGCTGGATTTTCTCATGGAGGCTGGTATTCACACAGAATATATTCAACAGCTGGATGCGGTCAGCGGACATGCAGTCATACAAGTGGACCAGGATGGACAGAACAATATTATTGTGTATGGAGGTACAAATGCCTGCCTCAGCAGGGAGTATATAGATACGGTTCTTCAGGATTTTGGCAGGGGAGATATCCTTCTGCTTCAAAATGAAGTATCCAATGTCCGCCATGCTGTTCTGGAAGGAAAGAAACGGGGCATGACAATCGTATTGAATCCTTCTCCCTTTAACGAAGAAATCAACAGATATCCATTGGAGCAGATAGATTATTTTCTGCTGAATGAGATAGAGGGACAGATGCTGGCGGGGACAACGGGAGAAGAGATACCGGAGATAATGAAAGCTCTGAGAGAGCAGTATCCCCATGCGGCTTTTGTACTGACCATGGGAGAGAAGGGGGCCTGGTTTTTTGACCAGAAGCAGCAGATCCGCCAGGAGGTTTATAAGGTGGACACGGTAGATACAACTGCCGCAGGAGATACGTTCAGCGGATATTTTATCGCAGGAATAGCAGCGGGACGGGAAATAAAAGAAATTCTCCGGGAAGCCAGTGCGGCCAGCGGGATTACAGTGAGCAGAAAAGGCGCTGCACCCAGTATCCCGGCCATGGAGGAAGTAAGGAAAATGATTGGCCAGAACCATTCATTATAAACAAGAAAAACGGAGGAGAACGAAATGGAAGACAAAAGAAAAATTATCATGGATGTTGACACAGGATCAGACGATGCCATTGCATTGGTGATGTCTATGCTGGACGAACATTTTGATCTGCTGGGTATTTGTTCCGTAAATGGAAACATTGAAGTGAAATTAACTACGGACAATTCCCTCAGAGTTGTAGAGTGCTGTGACAAACAGGAGGAAGTGAAGGTATATAAGGGCTGCGATATACCAATGGTTTCTACTTTGATGCCCTGGACGCCTCAGTCTACGGGAATCCGTTCGGAAGGCATGAAGGATTCTCCTATGCCGAATCCCCGCAGAGAGGGAACACGGGCAGGCGACAAGGAAGTACATCCGGAGCATCTGCCTCTTCCGGCCCCCGTGATCCGGGAAGCAGACAAGAGCGCAGTTGTATGGCTGATTGAGACGCTTCTGGCCTCAGAAGGCAAAGAGATTACATTGATTCCGGTTGGACCGCTGACAAACATTGCAGTGGCTATGAGGGCTGATCCAAGAATTATCCCGAAGATTAAAGAAATTGTAATTATGGGCGGCGGCCATTTGGTGAATAATACGTCTCCGGCATCAGAATTCAATGTGTGGGTAGATCCGGAGGCAATGGAAGTATTACTGCACAGTGGATGCAAAATTACCATGGTTCCTCTGGATGCCACCCATGCAGCTTACATAACGGTAGGAGAGTCCAAGCGTATCCGCGCTATAGGCACAAAACCGGCCGTCTTAATTGCAGATTTGATTGAACAGAGAACCGTAGGCTATGCACAGTTTGATGCAGAAATGAATGAAAAACAGGGAGCACCCCTTCACGATGCTCTGGCTGTATGTGCCGTTCTCTATCCAGAGGTATTGAAAAATGTGCTGCACTGTAACTGTCATGTAGATATATCCAGGGGTTATGCTTATGGACAGACGATAATTGACCGCCGGGAGAGAGTACATCCGGAGCCGCTGAACTGCTATTTTGCGCTGGATGCGGACAGAGAGCTGTTCTACAACTGGATGGTAGAGGTGCTGGAGAAGGATAAAGCGAGAAGAGGTTTATAGAATAGACAGGAAGCCAGACCACCAAAGAATGACTGGCTAAGGCCGTTCATTATAAAAATAATGTAAAAGGAGGTAAAAAATGGAAGAGAAAAGAAAGATCATTATGGACGTAGACACCGGATCAGATGATGCCATTGCGCTGGTAATGTCTATGTTGGATGAACATTTCGACCTGCTTGGAATCTGCTCAGTCAACGGAAACATTGAGGTAAAGCTGACCACAGACAACTCTCTGCGCGTGGTGGAGTGCTGTGAGAAGGAGGAAGATGTAAAGGTATACAAGGGATGCGATCTTCCCATGGTTTCCACACTGACACCCTGGAGCCCCCAGTCGACGGGCATCCAGTCCTGGGGACTTATCAATGAGCCGCCGCGGAAGAATCCCCGCCGCTCAGGTGACCGTCCAGGGGACAAGGAAGTACATCCGGAACATCTTCCTCTGCCGGAACCCCGGATTAAAGAGGATTCCAGAAGTGCGGTACAGTTCTATCTTGAGACACTGCTGGCAGCAAAAGATGGAGAGATAACGCTGGTACCGGTAGGTCCTTTGACAAATCTAGCGGTTGCGATGCGTGCGGATCCCAGGATTATTCCTAAAATTAAAGAGATCGTGATTATGGGCGGCGGCCATCTGATGAATAATTCTTCTCCGGCCTCAGAGTTTAATATCTGGGTTGATCCGGAGGCGGCTGAGGTAGTAATTCAGAGTGGATGTAAAATCACCTGGGTACCCCTGGATGCCACCCATGCGGCGTATATTACCGTTGAGGAATCCAAGAAGATTCGGGAACTGGGAACGAAACCGGCAGTTCTTGTGGCAGATCTCATTGAGCAGAGAACCATTGGATATGCCAGAAGCGATGCCGAGATGCGGGATCTGAAGGGGGCTCCCATCCATGACGCCCTGGCAGTGTGCGCGGTGCTTCATCCGGAAGTGCTCAAGGATGTCCTGCACACCAATGTTCATGTGGATGTGGGCGGAAGCTACGCTTACGGCCAGACAATTGTGGAACGCCGGATCCGGGTGATTGAGGAAGAGAAAAACTGTTATTTCGCCCTGAATGCAGACAGGAAGATGTTCTATGACTGGATGTATGAAGTGTTAAAAAATGACAAGGAAAAAAGAGGGCTGTAACAAAAAACACAAAAAGAAAAGGAGAACTGTATGAAACGATTAATTGCATTATTACTGGCATGCGTTATGTGTGTATCAATAGCAGCATGTGGTTCCAAGGATACCGGCGGGGAGACAGGAGAGACAGCATCCGCGGCAGGAGAAGCAGACGGGGCAGAGGCGCCCTCAGAAGGGAGTACGCAAGACGGAGATCCATTGGTAATCTGGTTCGCAACAGCCGGAAGCCGCGGCGATCACGGAACCTGTGACGTTACCTGGGCCGGACTGCAGGAGCTTCAGGAAAAGTATGGTGACAAAGTTGAGATTAACATTTTGGAGGCAGGAACCGACCAGTCCTTATACGAAGCGCAGTTCCTTGAGATTCTGGACGGCGGCTGTGATATCTTTACCTGCTCCGCAAACTACAGCATGGCAGATTTGGTGAGCAAATATGTAAACGACTATCCGGAAACGGTATTCTGGTTTACCGATATGGGAACCGAGTATGATTTTGCAAATCCTGAGACCTGTGCAGGCATGGCATTTAAACAGAATGAGGTTATGTTCCTGGCAGGCGCCCTGGCGGCAAGCATGAGCGAGACTGGCATTATCGGCTTTGTAGGCGGTATGGAAAGTACGGTAATCTGCGACTTCGGCGCAGGATATATTGACGGTGCAAAATACATCAATCCGGATATTAAGATTATCTTCTCCTTTGTTGGAAACTTTGACGATTCTGCAAAAGGAAAAGAGCTGGCCCTGGTACAGGCCAATATGGGTGCAGATGTAATCCATAATGTTGCAGGGACAGCCGGACTTGGCGTTATGGAGGGAGCAGCAGAGGCAGGCATTCGTTCCTTTGGTGTAGATATTGACCAGTATGAAACATTTACATCCAAGGGAGATACCGCTACTGCAGATGCAATTATTACCTCTTCCCTTAAGAAATGGGATTATTCCCACTGCGGATTTATTGAGAGATACATCGAAGATCCGGATTCCATCCAGTGGGGCGTGATTGAGCGCTGGGGAATCAAAGAGAACGGCGTGGGTCTTTGCAAGAACGAGCACTATCTGGAAAACGTACCAGAGGATCTGCAGAAACTTGTAGACGACCTGGAGGCAAAGGTTACAGCCGGAGAAATCGAAGTGACATCCGCAATGGGTATGGATCCGGCTGATTGGGAAGCGATGAAGCAGTCAGTTGCTTTGGAGTAAAAGCATTATAATTGGATGATTCGTGCAGGCGGAGGGAGTCATTTCACTTCGCCTGCAGTAGTATAGGCGCAGAATCAAGGCCTATCGCAGAATCCTTAGTCCGTTGGAGGAATTACATGAGCGAAAAAGCATTGGAAATGAAAAAAATTGTAAAGGTATATCCGAACGGTTTTGTGGCAAATAAGGGGATTGACTTTTCTGTGGAAAAAGGAGAAATTCACGCGCTGCTGGGCGAAAACGGAGCAGGAAAGACAACGCTGATGAGCATTCTGTTTGGACTGGAGACACACGAGGAAGGCGAAATCTTCATCAACGGAGAAAAAGTGGAAATTCATAATCCGCTGGATGCGATTAAAAATGGAATCGGCATGGTACATCAGCACTTTAAGCTGGTTGAGTCCCTGACAATTGCAGAGAATGTGGTCCTGGGCATGGAACCTAAGAAGGGGATGGGAGTCTTCAGTATGGAGGAAGCTGTGCGGATCACCATGGAGACGGCAGAAAAATACAATATGCCGGTAGATCCCTATGCCGCCATAGAGAGCGTCTCTGTCGGGGTAAGACAGCAGGTCGAAATCATTAAGATACTGGTCCGGGGCGCTAAAATCCTCGTGCTGGACGAGCCCACTGCGGTACTTACACCGCAGGAAACCCAGCGCTTGTTTAAGGAACTGAAACATTTGAAGGAAGCGGGAAATACGATTATTTTTATTTCCCACAAATTAAATGAAGTAGAAGAAATCTGCGATACATTTACGGTTCTGCGCAGAGGTGAGCTGATTGGCGTGAAAAAGGTATCGGAATCTTCGGCCAATGAGATGAGCGCAATGATGATTGGACACAACGTGGATCTGATCATTCAAAGGGAGGAGCCGGTTCTTCAGCAAGAAATGATCCGGATGGAGCATGTGACCTATACTACCATATTCGGAAAGAAAAAACTGGATGACATTTCCTTTAATGTTCATGCAGGAGAGGTTATGGGAATTGCGGCTATCGAGGGAAACGGACAGAATGAGATTGCCGATATTCTGAGCGGCCTTACAAAATATAAGGAAGGTTCGGTAGTTATTAACGGAAAAGAAGTAAAAGAACATTCGATACGTGAGATGCGTGAAGCAGGTATGGCTTATGTATCAAATGACCGATATAAATTCGGCTGCGCCCAGGGCAGCAGCATCCGGGATAATCTTTTGGCGGATCGATACTTCAAAACTCCGGTTGCGAAAGGGTTTATTGTCCAGGCTTCTGAGATGAATAAAATCGCGGACAAACTGATTGAAGAGTATGATATCCGCTGCGACAGCAAGTACAACAATGCAAAATCTCTGTCCGGCGGAAATGCACAAAAGCTGATTGTTGCCAGAGAATTTACCAATCATCCCAAGGCGATAATTGTGAATCAGCCGACCCGCGGCATTGACGTGGGTTCCGCTCAGATGATTCGTGAGAAACTGGTGGAGCTGAGCCGGACAGCAGGTGTTGCGGTGCTTTTGATTTCTGCGGATCTGACAGAGCTTTTGGAGGTCAGTGATAAGATTGTTGTTATGCACAGCGGAGAAATTGTGGCATACTTTCCGAGTATCAATGACGTGGATGAGTTTAAGTTAGGCGAGTATATGCTGGGAGCGAAAAAACAGACGCCTGAGGAAGTGAGGTGTGCGGTCCATTGAAAGGAAAAGCAAGAAAAACATTTATTCAAAATTTTGAGATGTTCCGTATTCTGACAGCAATTGCAATCGCATTTGCAGTTATTGCAGTTTTGGTTATGTTGAGCAGTGATGAAGCCGGAGCGGTTACTTACTGGTTTATCTTAGGGCCGGTTACATCATTGCGGCGTTTTGGCGGTGTAATTGAGCTGGCAGTTCCATTTGTCCTGTGCGGTCTTTCTATAACCATGATGTTCCAGGTGAACCGGTTTAATCTGTGCAGTGACGGAGTATTTTATATCTGTATGGCATTTGCCTCTATATTTGCGCTGTTCCTGGATTTGCCGCCTTTCATATTTCCCATTGTCATTATCGTGCTCTGTGCTTTGATTGGCGGTGCGGTTGCGCTGATCCCGGCGGGGCTGGAGGTTAAATTTAATTCAAATGTTACAGTATGTGCGTTGATGCTGAACTACGTGCTGCAGTATCTGGGAAGGTACATATTGCTCTACAAAGTGAAGGATCCGACTCTGACCTATAATGGTTCCTTTATGTTTCCGGATAAGGCAACTCTGCCTGTTTTGATTTCCGGAACAAGAATGCATGCAGGAATTCTGGTGGCAGTATTGGCCGTTGCCTTTATTTTCTTTCTGCTGAAATACACAAAGCTTGGTTTTGCTATCCGGCTTACCGGAAAAAACAGTGATTTTGCCAAAGCAACCGGTATTAAGGTGATTCCGGCCATTCTTTTATCCCAGTTTATCGGCGGCAGTCTGGCAGGCATCGGCGGAGCGGTAGAGGTTATGGGGATTTATAAACAGTTCCGTATTGACACAATGCTGGGCTATGGCTTTGACGGCATCCTGATTGCAGTTATGGGAAAGAACAATCCTCTCAAAGTGACTGTGGCGGCAATTGCGCTGGCTTATCTGCGCCAGGGTGCCGCACTGGTAAACAGCTACACAGATATTCCACTGGAGCTGGTTATGGTGCTGCAGAATCTGGTGGTAATCTTTGTTGCCGCAGAACAGCTCATGGCAGGCCTGAAACACAGAATGATTGTAAAGCAGTCAGCAGCGGAGGGAGGCGTATCACATGTCTAGTGAAATGGTGACGGCAACACTTATCTTAAGCTTTTTATACTCGGTAATCCGTATGGCAACGCCCTTGGTATATGGCTCCCTGGGAGCAATTATTTCCTACCGGGCGGGGTCCGACAACCTGGCGATTGAGGCAACCATGACGATCAGTGCAATGGTTGGCTGTATTACGAGCATTTATGTCAAAAGTATGGGGCTGGCGATTGTGCTGGCTATGGCAGCAGGCGTCCTGCTGTCTCTGTTCCTGGCATTTATGTTTCTGAAGCTGGAAGCGAACTGTACCATGACCTGTGTGGCTTTGAATAACTTTACCACAGGACTGGCTATGTTTCTGCCGTTTGTGCTGTTCAAAGGCTCTAAGGGAAGCACCATGGGACAGAACAGTATGAAGTTTGCTTCGATTGAGGTTCCGATCCTCAAGGATATTCCTGTTCTGGGAGACATATTTTCCGGCCACAGCATTCTGACATACTTGTCTGTCGTTGTTGTGTTTCTTGTATGGTTTATCATTTTTAAGACCTATTTCGGCCTTCGAATGAGGGCGGCGGGTGAAAATGCAGAGTCAGCCATGTCTGTGGGAATCAATGTGTACAAGACAAAGATGTCGGCCTATGTTCTTACGGGTATGGTCAGCAGTCTGGGCGGTCTGTTTATGTCCATGTATTACCTTTCCTGGTTTACAGCGCGTATGGTAGCCGGACGGGGATTTATAGCGGTTTCTATCTGCAATCTGACGGGGGCGAGACCGTTCCTGGCGCTGCTGTTTGCAGCTGTTTTTGGAGCCATTGATGCCTTGGCGCTTACGCTTCAGTCCGCATTTAATTTTCCGGCGGAGCTTCTGCAGATGCTGCCGTATATAGCAACGATTATCGGCGTTACGCTGGTTTCCTCTCTTGAGGTGAAAAGACAGCGCAAGCTGCAGGCACAGAGGAGATAAGGCTTATATGGGCAAGACAGATTCTGTTGATTTAAGCCGGATCCGGCACAGGGCAAAACGCGACTGGCTGCTCCTGTGCGGAGTGCAGTCCTTTTACTGGGTTACCATGACTCTGCACTCCAGTTTTCTGGTATTTTATTTAAACAAATGTAATTATCCAACCACCCTGATTGCTTCACTGACGCTGTCCATGACTGTGGTGAATCTGTTCGCACAGCCTATATGGGGATATATTGCAGATGCCATGATAGGGATTAAGCGGGCTTTGATGATCTGCTTTCTGGGAAGTATCCCGGTGCTCCTGCTGCTTCCCGTATTTGTAAAATATATCTGGATGACGGTTCTGCTGAACATTATCTATGCGGTATTCAATTATCCGTTGCAGGGATTGACAGATTCCATCACCAGTATTGCCGCTGAGCGGAATCAATTTGTGTCTTACGGCTTTACAAGGGGCTGTGGCTCTTTCAGCTCGGCAGTTGTGAGTCTGATTGTAGGTTATATCCTGGATTCCACAAGGACAGAGATATTGTTTACCATTGAGGCGGTCCTGCTTTTCCTGGCACTTTTGTTTACCTGGTGGTATAAGGATACCATTTACGGAAAGGAGACGGCTCCTGCACGGGAGGCGGGCAGAAACAGGGTGCTGCCCGCGATCAAAAAACTGCTGAAAAACCCGGTTTACCTGCTGTTGATTCTGAGTATTACATTGATGAACACAGGAAACCGGACCACCCTGTTTTTTGTTCCGATTCTGATTGAAGAATTCGGAGGGAACAATGCACATTTAGGCTGGTGTCTGTTTTTAAATTGTCTGCTGATGGCACCCTGCATGGTACTGCACAGCCATATGATAAAGCGCGGTGTAAAAAATCATGTTCCACTGCTGATAGGAGCGGGATTTGGAATTGTACGTGTGCTGTTAATGCAGCTGGCAAGAAGTCTTCAGGTACTCATCCCGCTTCAGATACTGCAGTCCTTTGCCTATGGCTTCCTGCAGCCCTCTACGGTTCAGGCGGCAGGGGATTCGGCAGAGTTTGAAATCCGCTCTACAGCCATTTCGCTGGCCATTGCGGCTACAACAGTATTCAGTACCTTTATCGGACAGATCGGAGGCAGCTATTTGTCCGGGATCATTGGAATTTATCCCACCTTTGCGGTGAGCGCGGCAGGCACGTTTTTGGGAATTGTGTGTTATCTGCCTGTTATATGGAAAGAAAGAAGGGAAAATTTATGAAGACATACAGGCTTGACAGAAGCCATGTGATTAAAAAAATCTCTGCAGATACAAAACCGGCCCTGGTCATTGAATCAGGTGCTGTTGTGGAATTGGAAACCGTGGACTGCTTTGGCAGCCAGCCGCTGACTCCGGGAGTGGGACCGTTGGTGTTTGATCCGGATTTGGCGGGGAATCCGTCAACGGGCCCCATCTATGTGGCGGGAGCAGACCCCGGTGATGTGCTGAAGGTAGATATACTGGAGATTGAGCCTGCACCCCAGGCTGTTATGGCAATGGATGAAACAGCGGGCGTGTATGCGGAACATATTCCTGAGGATGTATTAAAGTTTTTTGAAGTGCGCGGCGGCAGAACATTCTTTGACAAGCAGTATACCATTCAGAACAAGCCGATGCTGGGCGTGATTGGAAATGCGCCGGCAGCGCCGGCTGAGACAGATATGTCATCTCCGGGCCCCCAGGGCGGGAATATGGACTGCCGGAGAATCATTGCCGGAAGCACGGTATATCTGCCGGTAAATGTACCCGGAGGCTTACTGGCCCTGGGAGATGTTCATGCGGTTATGGGAGACGGGGAATCCTGCGGATGCGGAGCAGAAGTAGAGGCGCGGGTGAAGATAAGAGCAGCTGTTTTAAAGAATGTTCATTATCCATGTCCCCTTGTATGCAGCGAAGGTTATGCTGTGTCGGTGTACTCGGCCCTTACACTGGATGCGGCAGCTGACTGCGCGGCCAGAGCTATGCATGGATTCCTGCAGGAAGCATTGGGACTGTCCTACACGGATGCGGCAATGCTGCTGTCACTGAAAGGGGATTTGAGAATCTGCCAGGTCGTGAACCCTGTGAAAACCTGCCGGATGGAAGTGCCCCTGGAGATATTTGAAGCCTATGGTTTTCAGTTTGAGCAAAAGGAAGGAGAAAAGACTTTGTCAAAGAAACATAGAGTGATTATGGATGTAGATACCGGGACAGATGACGCGGTGGCTGTATTGATGGCTGCGGCTTCCGAAGAGATTGAACTTTTGGGAATCTGTACCGTAAACGGGAACCGGAATGTGGAGCTGACCACAGACAATACCCTCCGGGTAATTGATTTTATAAACAAGCAGGATGAAATAAAGGTGTATAAGGGCTGTGCGTTGCCGCTGGTATGTACACTGGATCCGGCCAGAAGGCCCATGATTCCTTATGGGGACAAATATTTTGACGGCCAGGAGAATCATGGAAATCATCTGGATCTGCCGGAAACAGAGCTTATGCCGCAGAACAGAAACGCCGTGTCATTTCTGATTGATACATTGATGGAATCGGACGGCGGGATTGAAATCATTGCTGTAGGGCCGCTGACGAACATTGCCGCAGCTATGCGGGCGGAGCCGCGCATTACAGACAAAATCAAACAGATAATGATTATGGGCGGCGCTCTGGAAGAGGGGAATTCCGGTCCGCCTCAGAGGGCGGAGTTCAATTTCTGGGCAGATCCGGAGGC
>CATJHO010000177.1 GCA_949740535.1 uncultured Lachnospiraceae bacterium | reverse complement strand
TATCAGGAAACTGCCCTCAAAAAACAGGGCAAGTATTCCAACATACGTAAAAGGATCCCCGTCCTCTTCCATGAAAACAACGGGCGTTATGGGTATCGCAGAATACACGTGCTGCTCAGCTGTGAGGAAACTGTCATCTCTGAGAAGGTGGTGCGCAGGATCATGGCGGAAGAGGGGCTTGTGGCCGGGGTCAAGAACAGGCGGAAATATAACTCTTACCAAGGGGAAACCTCGCCTTCTGTGCCAAATGTGGTAAACAGGGACTTCCATGCGGAAAAACCGAATGAGAAATGGCTTACCGACATCACGGAATTCGCCATCCCTGGCGGAAAGGTCTTTGTGGATTGTTTTGATGGGATGCTGCCCTGGTGAATGATATGCTGGATGGCGGAATCTCACAGTTAGGGGCGGTGGAGCATCCCATCGTCCATTCTGACAGGGGATGCCACTGCCGCTGGTCTGGTTGGATAAGCCGCATGGAGAAGGCGGGATTGGAGCGTTCCATGTCCCCAAAGGGATGCTCCCCTGACAATTCCGCCTGCGAAGGGCTGTTTGGCCGTCTGAAAAACGAGATGTTTTACAACCGGGACTGGACAGGAGTAAGCGTCCAGGAAGTCATTGACATACTGAATGAATATCTGGCATGGTATAACGAAAAGCGGATAAAGATATCCCTTGGAAACATGAGCTCGTTGGAGTACAGGAGAAGCCTTGGTTTGGCGGTTTAGCCGGTTCAAGAAAATGTCCGCACCCCCATCTCACTTTTGGATTAATCCAAAAGCTTGTATTAATGTTAGCTGATGATGCAGTTGTTCTCTGCCACACTAAGACACCATTATGGAACCACTTTTTGACTATGCATCCATTATGATTCATGTCTTTTAGAGCTTTATTATCTACAGTTACACTCATACAGTTTCCTCCCCGAACTGATAATCTGAAGATTTTGTGATTAAAACACCAGTAGCAGGATTAAAAGACTCAAGGATCAGCATATTCACATTTAGGTCTTGTTCCCAAAATAAAATTACATCATGAATAAATGTTAATATCCATAAAAATACCAGCAGGAAAAAAGTATTAACAATAAATAAAACAGTAACTATCACCATAGATCCCCAAAGGATCCATTTTTTATGTAAAAAAGGAGAAGAAATATGAATTGGAACACGTTAAAAATAATTATCCTAACTGGAACCGGCGGAACATGCAGTTTTATAATCAACGATTTATTGGGAGGATGGACAGAAGACCTGGCAACCCTGCTCATTTTTATGGGAATTGATTTTGTAATGGGCCTGATGATTGCATCCGTCTGGCAGAGGAGCGGGAAATCAGAAAGCGGTGCTCTGAACAGTGTGTCTGCCTGGAAAGGCCTGTGTCGAAAGGGGTGTACATTATTGGTTGTGATGGTAGCATACCGACTGGATGTAACCCTTGGGATGAATTATATTAAGACAGCAGTCATTATAGCATTTATTGTAAATGAAGGAATATCAATTGTGGAGAATTATGGGATTATGGGAGGCCCTATGCCCAATATCTTAAGAGAAGCCCTGGAACTGCTGCAGCAGAAAGCAAATGAGACAGTGAAAAAGGAGCGTGGCAGTGTATGAGCAGCAAGGTGGTTGATGTGTCCTCTTATCAGGGAACAATTGACTGGACAAAAGTAAAAGCATCAGGAGTGCAGGGAGCAGTACTGAAAATTATTCGTAAAGATCTTTCTTTGGACAGGCAGTTTGAAAATAATTGGCAGGGCTGTACAAAGGCAGGACTTCCTGTCGCAGGCGTATACAATTATTCTTATGCAGTGACGGAGGACAAGGCCAAAAGAGACGCGTGGAAAGTAATTACAGTTTTGTCAGGAAGAAAGGCGAAGATCTGGCTGGATGTGGAAGATGCCTGCCAGCAGGGACTGGGCTATGGTCTGGTAAAAATAATCAACGCGTATCAAACAGAGGTAGAATCTGCAGGTTTGGAATTTGGAGTCTATACGGGCTTATCTTTTTATAATGACAATTTAAAACCATATGCAGATCAGCTTTGTTTTCATTTCTGGATTGCCAGATATCCTTTAAATAAACTTATGGATATTTCTATAAATCCGCCAGAAGAAAAAAAGCCGCTGGTAAAACATCCGCTGGAGGGATGGCAGTATAGCTCCAAAGGGCGGATACCAGGTATTGAGGGAAATGTGGATCTGAATTTGTGGTATGGGAGATTGGAAGAGAATGGGGTTGATTTTCAGGGAAATCCCTATCCGGTTCCTGAAAGAGTTCTGTGTCTGAAGAAAACACAGTTACATGGAAACGATGTGAAATGGATTCAATACCATTTGGTCCGTCTTGGATTTCTGCCAGCTGAAAACAGCAATGGTAAAAATAATATCGATGGAATTTTCGGAAGAGCGACAGATAAAGCAGTGCGGCAGGCACAGGCATATTTTGGCGTTGCAGCTGATGGGATTGCAGGGGATGTGACGATTTACATTTTGCAGTATAATTAGCAGAAGATTAATTTATAAAAATGAAATTTTAACAGACTATGAAAATCAGCGGATTTGTGATAAAATACATTCGGTATAAAATACCGGTTTTACAGAATCTTAATAAAATTATAGCAGGAAGTTAATAAATCTGCGTTAGGATAGTCACAGACAGATTGTGGGATACTATGAAATACATACACATGGAACAGGCCGTTTTCATAGAACGGCCCAATCGGTTTATCGCTTATGTGGAGCAGGCAGGAAAACGGGAAATCTGCCACGTAAAGAATACAGGCCGGTGCCGGGAACTGCTGGTGCCGGGAGCGGAGATCTATGTTCAGCGTCAGTCAAATGCCGCCAGAAAAACTCCTTTGGATTTGATTGCTGTCAAAAAGGGAGAGCGGTTGATTAATATAGATTCTCAGGCGCCTAACAAGGCGGCCGCGGAATGGCTGAGGACCAGCGGTATGTTTGGGCCGGGAGCGGTTATAAAGCCGGAATGCCGGTATGGAAATTCCCGTTTTGACTTTTATATTGAAAATGGTGAGAGAAAGGCCTTTATGGAGGTCAAGGGAGTCACGCTGGAGGAAGAGGGGATTGTCCGGTTTCCGGACGCACCTACAGAGCGGGGCGTCAAGCATCTGGAAGAGCTGACTGCATGTAAGAAGGCGGGATATGAGGCCTATGTATTCTTTGTGATTCAGATGAAAGGCGTCCGCTGGATGGAACCCAATGATCTGACTCATCCGGCTTTTGGGGAGACCCTGCGGAAGGCTTCGTCCGAAGGTGTGATTGTAATGGCGCGGGATTGTATCGTAGAGCCGGATGCATTATTGATTGACGAGAAAGTGGAGGTCCGCTTGTAGTATGGGAGAGTTGAAGGAAATAGTGAATCCGCTTCTCAAGTGGTACGACGGCCATGCAAGGGTGCTTCCCTGGCGGGAGAATCCTGCACCTTACCGGGTATGGGTGTCAGAGATAATGTTGCAGCAGACCAGGGTAGAAGCGGTTAAGCCTTATTTTGAACGGTTTATGCGAGAGCTTCCCGCCATCCGGGATCTGGCAGAGGCTTCGGAGGATCGGCTGCTGAAGCTTTGGGAGGGACTGGGTTATTATAACCGGGTCCGCAATATGCAGAAGGCGGCGGAAAAACTGATGGAGAAATTTGGCGGAGAAATGCCGCCGGATTTCGATGAGATCTTAAAACTGCCAGGGATCGGAAGTTACACGGCAGGAGCTATTGCCTCAATCGCCTTTGGCATAGCGAGGCCTGCGGTGGACGGCAATGTGCTTCGGGTCTTGTCAAGGGTTCAGAAGAGTTATGAAGATATTATGAAACAGTCTGTGCGCCGGAAGATGGAGGAGCAGGTACAGGCAGTGATCCCAAAAGATCGTGCCGGAGATTTTAATCAGTCTCTGATAGAGCTGGGTGCCATTGTGTGCGTGCCGGGGGGAGCACCCAAATGCGGGGAATGTCCGCTTAAAGGACTGTGCAGGGCCCATAAGGATGGTGTGGAGCTGGAGCTTCCCAGGAAGACACCGCCGAAAAAGCGTAAGATTGAAGATCGCACCGTGCTGGTGCTGATTTCAGAAAATAAAGCGGCATTGAAGAAACGCCCGTCCAAAGGGCTTCTGGCAGGCCTCTATGAACTGCCGAACCTGGAAGGGTTCTATGACAGCGGAGCGGTTCTGGAATATGTTAAAAATCTGGGCCTGTCTCCCATACGGATTCAGCCTCTGCCGGAGGCAAAGCATATCTTCAGTCATATCGAATGGCATATGGCGGGATATATGGTCAAGATCGAAGAGCCGGAGCAGGAACCCGAAGGCTGCTTCTTTGTGGAAAAGGAGCAGATGGAGGAGCGTTTCTCTATT
This sequence comes from uncultured Lachnospiraceae bacterium, assembly GCA_949740535.1. Classification (GTDB taxonomy): domain Bacteria; phylum Bacillota; class Clostridia; order Lachnospirales; family Lachnospiraceae; genus Laedolimicola. Next base: position 4,304 of record CATJHO010000177.1, on the reverse strand, counting down.
CCGGCGGCATTCGCGGCTTATACAGAATACTTTAAACATCGTTTTTGAGAACAAATGCAGACAGGTAACAGTGCGGTGGGAAAACAGAGGTGGAAAACATGTATGATGTGGTAGTAATCGGTTCTGGCATTGCCGGGGCAGCAGCAGCCAGAGTTCTGGCAGAAGAGCAGAACAAATCGGTGTTAGTATTGGAGAAAAAGGGGCATATAGGCGGAAACTGCTATGATGAGGAGGATGCATACGGGGTCTTGATTCATAAGTACGGCCCTCATATCTTCCATACCAATGATCAGGAGGTCTATGAATGGCTGTCCCGGTTTACAGACTGGTATGCTTTTGGCCATGAGGTAGTGGCCAGAGTGGGAGACCAGCTGATACCGGTGCCTTTTAATCTGAATACTTTAAAACAGGTTTATGGGGCGGAAAAGGCGGAAGCTCTGGAAAAGAAATTGGTTGACACCTTTGGCGCGGGCGCGCGGGTACCAATCCTGAAACTGCGGGAGCAGCAGGATCCGGAGATTCAGGCAATTGCCGATTATGTCTATGAAAACATTTTTCTGCGGTACACCATGAAGCAGTGGGGACAGAAGCCGGAGGAGATCGATCCGGCAGTGACCGGCAGAGTGCCGGTAGTTATTTCTCATGACAACCGGTATTTTGGTGACAGATACCAGGGAATGCCCAAAGACGGCTATACGCCTATGTTTGAAAAAATGCTGTATCATCCGCAGATTGAAGTGCGGACCGGCGTGGATGCCAGGGATGTGCTGGAGCTTCAGGAGGATACCGGAAAGATTTTGCTGGAAGGAAAGGCATTTTCAGGAACTGTAATTTATACAGGACCGGTTGACGAACTTTTTGACTGCCGTTTTGGCCGTCTGCCTTACCGGACTCTGCGCTTTGATTTCGAACATCTTGATATCCCTGATTATCAGGGGCACAGTGTGGTAAATTATACGGTCAGCGAGGACTTTACCCGGATTACAGAATTCAAGTATCTGACCGGTCAGGAGACAGAGGGAACCACCATTGTCCGGGAGTATCCCTCTGCCTATACAGCCGCAGAGGGAGAGATTCCCTATTATGCAATTATGAATCCGGAAAATAATAAGCTGTATGAGGAGTATGCAGCGCTTACAAAGAAATTCCCGGCTTTCCATCTCTTGGGAAGACTGGCGGAATACAAGTATTACAACATCGATGCCATGGCAGCGAAGGCTATAGGGCTGGCCAGAAGCCTGGCATAACATGACGAGACAGGAGGACTGATATGAAGCTGTTATCAATTGCAATCCCATGCTACAATTCGGAAAACTATATGCGCAATTGTATCCATTCTCTGCTGGTAGGAGGAGAGGAAGTAGAGATTATCATTGTAGATGATGGTTCCACGGATGGAACGGCGGCCATCGCAGACGAATATGCGGAGAAATACCCTTCGATTATCAAGGCGGTTCATCAGGAGAACGGCGGCCACGGGGAAGCAGTAAATACAGGAATCCGCAATGCCACAGGTCTTTATTTCAAAGTGGTAGACAGCGACGACTGGGTGTCCATTTCTGCCTACAAGGAGATTCTGAAGACACTGGAGAATCTGGCAGGCGCAAGTCCTCTGGTAGATATGCTTATCAGCAATTTTGTCTATGAGAAGGAAGGCCAGAAGCACAAAAAGGTTATGAGCTACCGCTCGGCCTTTCCACAGGATCGGGTATTTACCTGGAATGATGTAAAGTTCCTTCTGAAGGGACAGTATATTCTCATGCACTCCGTTATTTACCGGACTAAGCTTCTGCGGGAGTGCGGACTGCAGCTGCCGAAGCACACCTTTTATGTGGATAATATTTTTGTGTACCATCCACTGCCCTATGTAAAGTATCTCTATTATATGAATGTGAATTTTTACCGGTATTATATTGGGCGGGAGGATCAGTCTGTCAATGAGAAGGTGATGATTGGACGGTTTGATCAACAGCTGAAAGTGAATTACCTGATGATTGACGATTACAAGCTGACGGATCCCAGGCAGATCCCCAACCGGAAACTGCGTCATTACATGAAGAATTATCTGGAAATTATTATGGTGGTTTCGTCCATCATTGCCATCCGTTCCGGTACCAGGGAGAATCTGGAGAAAAAGTATGAGCTCTGGAAATATCTGAAGAAAAAGGATCCAAAGCTTTACTATGAGCTGAAATGGGGAATCATGGGACGGAGCATGAATCTGCCAGGAAGAAGCGGGCGGAAGATCTCAGAGACGGCTTATAAGATTGCCAATAAGTTTGTTGGGTTTAATTAACTTTCTTTTAGATGAAAACAGCCTCGAACAATAAGAAAAAATCTCTACAGGTAATGCCGTATCAAGCTGCAAATCCCTGTAGAGATTTTTTGGAAATAATATATCTGAAAATTCTGTCACATCAAATGCTCTTCCATAAAACGCTTAAGCCCGCGCCGGCTTCCTCTTCCCGCCATGAACAAAGGCAAAATCCGTATGGTAAACCAGCTGCCCCATGATAACTCCCAGGAACGTACCGGCAATCACATCCAGCATGGAATGCTGCTTTAAGAACATAGTAGCCAGAATGATGGATGCCATCAGAAGGAAAGAACCTCCCCGGATCCAGATATTCTTTCCAAGCTTTTCATTGTTGGCAATGGCAATATGGGCGGCAATGGAATTGTACACATGCAGGCTGGGAAAGATGTTGGTGGCAGTGTCTGTCCGGTACAGGGCCTGAACGGCGAAGGTAAAAATATTGTGCCGTGTAAAGGATGCGGGCCGGAGCAGATGGCCGTTGGGGTATATGGTGGATATAATCAGAAACAGTGTCATTCCGGTAAACAGGAAGATACAGTACTGATAAAACTCTCTTTTGTTTTTAAGCTGAAAAAACAGGTAAATAAAAACAGCGGGCACATATAGAAACCACAGCAGATAGGGAACAATAAACCCTTCCAGGAAGGGAATCCAGTCATCCGGCCGCACATGAATGACATGGTAGGGCAGATTGGCCCGGCTTTCCAGCCATATGAACCAGGGCATGTAAATAAACCCGTAAAGCAGGACAAGCCCGTGACTGTACTTTTGAAAAAAAGCTTTCATACTTACATCTTCTTTCATAAAATCTTCTCATTTTATTCTGAAGGAAGTATATCACATAAAAAAAATCCATTCAACGAACTTTATAATATATTAAGAAAATTTTAGGAAATTATATTTTTCGCGTAAGCAGCTGCAGAAACAGACGGCCTGCCGGCAATTACAGTCAGCATATTGGGAAGACAGGAGACGGTAAGCACGTGCTCCGGCGCGTAGGGTTCTCCGTCCGTATGAAAGGGGAAAGGCTTCTCCGGCTGTATCTCCAGAGATTTCACCCGATACTGATGAACGCCTCTGAAGATATTATGCCAGCCCCGGTAGGCAGTGGGAAACATAAGCGCAATGGTCAGCTTGCTTAAACCCTCTACCACACAGACATCCAGCAGTCCGTCATCCGGTCTGGCAGAAGGGCACATTTTCAATCCGCCGCCTTCATAAGGGCAGTTTAAAACCGAGAGAAAGTAGGTTCGTGGAAACCGCAGTCTGCGGCTGTGATCGAAGGTAAGGGACACAGAGGCCGGGCGGAACAAAAGGATCTGCTTTAAGGCAATTCCCACATAGGTTAATCTGCCAAGGCCCAGGCGGTTCAGAGCGTTCTTGATAGGGGAAGACAAGGCCTCCTGGCAGACGGCCGCATCAAAACCACAGCCACAGCTTCCTGCAAAACGGCGTGTGTAAGTGCCATAAGTGATCTGCCCCAAATCAATTCTGCGAAAACAGGAAGGGTGCAGAATATTGTCAAGCGCAGCCTCCGGTGTGGCAGGAAGCTTAAGGCTTCGGGCAAAATCATTGCTGGAGCCGGTAGGAATATAGGCAAAGGTAACCTTTGCAAAATCCTGTATCCCGTCAATCACTTCATTGACTGTGCCGTCCCCGCCTACTGTCACAAGAGTCAGCTTATTATTCTGAGATGTAATTTCTCTGGCCAGTTTTGTGGCGTGATAGCGGTAAGAAGTGAAAAATACGCGGTATTCAATCTGCTTCTGCTCCAGAATCTGCTCGATTCCTGCCCAGACAAGCTTTCCGCTGCCGGAACGGGAGCTGGGGTTGACAATAAAATAGTACATAGAGGATCCCTTCCCTGTGGAGTTTGTGAAAGTCGAATTTCTTCATTGTGTGGAACTGATTTAGCGCAGTTTTCAATGATTGTATACATTATATCATTGAAAAATTTGTTATTCAAGATGATTCACACAGTGCCTCT
>CATJHO010000176.1 GCA_949740535.1 uncultured Lachnospiraceae bacterium | reverse complement strand
CTCGTCCGCTGTAATCTGTCCGTCCGCCATGGTGATAATCCGATCCGCATCCAATGCCGTCTTCTCATCGTGGGTAATGAGAAGAATGGTCTGCTTCCGTTCCCGGTTGGCCTGCTTTAAAAGAGCTGCCACCTCTCTGGCATTCCTGCGGTCCAGGCTTCCCGTAGGCTCATCTGCCAGAAGGATTGCCGGGCGGTAAAGAAGAGCCCTTGCAATGGCCGTCCTCTGCTGCTGTCCACCGGAAAGCTGGGAAGGCAGGGCATTGCGCTTCTCCATCAGCCCTAAGGATTCCATCAGCTCCTCCATCCAGGCCGGTTCCGGTTTCCGCTTGTCCAGCAGCATAGGCAGGGCGATGTTTTTCTCTACCGTCAGAGTGGGAATCAGATTATAGAACTGATAGATCAGTCCCACTTTTCGCCGGCGGAATACAGCTGCTTCTTTGCGCCCCATGGCCGCAATATCGGTCCCCTCGATCCAGATATTTCCGCTGTCAGGGCGGTCCACGCCTCCGATCATATGAAGAAGCGTGGATTTCCCGGAGCCGGAAGCGCCCATCACTGCCGCAAATTCTCCCCGCTCCACAATAAGATTCAATTCCTTTACGGCTGTTACCGCATTTTCACCTGTACCATACTGTTTTGTCACCTGTTCACATTTCAAAAGATCCATATGCTTATTCTCTCCTATACCAGTACTGCTGTTTTTTAATTGCTGTTTTAGAATCTCAGTTCCAGTATTACCTTAGCACTGGAAAATGACAGTTCAGTGACAGGCATAAAATTGAATCGTGAAGCGCGCACCTCCCTCCGGCCGGTTCTCTGCTGTGATAGATCCGTTCTGCAGTTCTACCACGGATTTTGCCAGCGCCAGTCCAAGACCGGTCCCTGCTTTGCCTCTGCGGCGCCCCTCACCCTGATAAAACCGCTCAAATACATGGGAGAGCTCCTCTTTTGTGAAGCCTTCCCCCTCGTCCTCTATGGTAATCTGGGTATACAAAGGATTCTGGCTGTATGCAAAGGAGATTTTTCCGCCTCTCGGCGTATGCTCCGCACAGTTTTTTATGAGATTTAAAAACGCCTCCACAGACCAGTCCAAATCTCCGGTAAAGACGGTCTGGGGATGATTGGGCAGTTCCACCTTTTGCCCGCGTTCCAGAAGAATCTCCTGCGCCAGCTCCGAAGATAAGGAAAGCAGCGTATAGACATCCACCGGCTTCTTTTCCAGCACCAGGACTCCCGCATCAATCCGGGACAGGGTCAACAGATGCTCTACCAGCTGATTCAGGCCGGCGAGCTGTTTTTTCAGCACTTCTCCCTCTTCCATATTTTCTTTCAGAGAAAGCCGCAGAGAGATGGCTGTCACATAGGTTTTGATCTGATGGGATATATCGGCCAGATTTTCTGACAGCCGTTCCTTATCCCGCCACGCTGCCTCTCTGGTGAGAGTCAGCTTTTCCACGGTTTTTTGAATTTCATCCTCCAGGCAGGCAAATTCATCCTCTGCCCCCTTTGGAAGCACAGCCGCTCCCTTCTGATCTATTTTTTCCAAATACTGAGTTAACCCGCTGATACGCGTATGACGGCGGCTACTTCTGATCCGTGCAAGCCGCCAAAGACAGAACAGGAACACCAGTGTTCCCAATAGAGCAAGCCCCCAGGCTTTTCCCCGGATCTTCCGTTGAAAGCTCTCCGGGCCGTATCCATAGGAATCCAGAATCCCGGTCCCTCTATACTCCTGCCCTTTTGCTTCCTGGGCCTGCCGGATACTCTCCTTGCAGATCCCTGCCAGCTCCGGCTCCCGAAGTCCAAGCCGCTTCCCCGCCTCTTCTGCAAATGCTGCTGTAAAACGGTACTGCGCTCTGCCATAAACCCCAGCCAGGAACCAGCTTACCAGGATACTGCTTAAAATGCAGCAGGCGCACACAAGCAGCACTGCTTCGATTCTTCGACTCTTATCCATTCTTCTCCTCCATCCGATACCCAAAACTCCGGATTGTCTTAAGACAGGAAGGCTGTCCCAGCTTCTCGCGCAGGCGCTTCACGGTAACCGTCAGTGTATTGTCATTGACGAAATTTCCTCCCACATCCCACACATGCTCCAGCAGCATTCCTCTGGTCACTGTGCGGTTCTTGTTCTCCAGAAGAATCCGCAGAAGCTCATACTCCATGGCTCCAAGCCGTATCTCTTCCTCTCCCAGAAAGCAGCGCATGGCAGCAGGATTAAGGCGGATGTTTCCACAGTACAGCTCCTTCGGATCCCCCGCCCTGCGCAGAAGGGCGCAGATCCTGGAATGCAGAACAGCCGGATCAAAAGGCTTCACCAGGTAATCATCTGCTCCTCCATCCAGACCCTCCACAATATCCCTGCTGTCCCCCCGCACGGTCAGAAACATCAGCGGCAGAGCCGGATACTGCTCTTTCACACAACGGCAGAGACTGCTCCCATTCTCATCCGGCAGATTCCAATCTACCAGAAGCAGGGCCGGAAGCGCCCGGCTAATCATCACCCGCGCTTCCCTGGCTGTGGAAGCAGTCTCCACCTGAAAGCCCTTCTGTACCAGATAACAGGCAACACTTTCTGCTATATCCGTATCGTCCTCAACATAATAGATCTTATTCTGCATCCTGCACCATCCACTTAACTATTTCTGTCAGTCTGACAAGCTCCGGCACAGAGGTGTATTCCTGGCAGGAATGCACCAGCTCCATGGCGCTGGCCAGCACCAGTCCCGGAACTCCATGGTGGAAAAGATTACTGGCATCGCTGCCGCCAAAAGTTTTGATCAGACGAAAGGGCAGGCGAAGCTCTTCGCAAGCCCGGCGGAACCGGCGGACAGACCCGTGGTCTTGCGGCGTCTCATAAGCCCGTATCAGCACCTGGTAATCCATTCTGCTGGTTCCCCCTGCTTCTTGTGCTTCCTTTCGGAAAATTTCTTCAATCAGACGGGTCTGTTCCATGGCCTGCTCATGGGAATAACTGCGCACCTCTCCCACCAGCCGGCAGAACTCCGGCACAATATTGCTGTTGGTTCCTCCGCTGTGAATGGCTCCGATATTCACGGTCATCTCATCTCCCACATGGCCCAGCTGCATCTGTGTCACTGCTCTGGCTGCAATGGCAATGGTATGGATTCCCGTTTCCGGCGCCAGCCCTGCATGGGCGGCCCGGCCATGTATCTCGATCTGAAAGTTCACCAGCGTAGGCGCCTGATAAGCTGCCGTTCCCACCGGTCCTGTCAGATCCAGAATATACGCCTCCTCTGCCTGAATATGGGAGTAGTCAAAGACTTCGCTTCCACGCAGATGTTTTTCTTCCCCGATAAAGAAAAGAATCTCCAGATCCCGGCAGTCCTTTCCTTCTTCCTTTATTTCCCGCAGAGCTTCCAGAATGGCTGCAGTTCCCGACATGCAGTCTGCTCCCAGAACCGTCTTCCCTTCACTGGTAATCCGATCATCGGCCCCCAGAACCCCGCGCTTTCCATGGGCAGGCTCCACTGTGTCCATATGGGCAGAAAACAAAAGAGGCGGTCCCGAAATCGTCCCTTTGCGGACTCCGCACACATTTCCTGCAGTTCCCCCATAACGCTCTCCTGCCTGATCCTCTGTGACTGTAAAGCCCAGTTCTGTCAATTCCGCCTTTAATGCATCCGCCATTTCCCGCTCCCCGAAGGAAGGAGCGTCTATGGATACCAGCCGCTGAAATGTCTCAATCAGCCGTTCTCTGTTTATCTGCCTGCTTCTCTCTTTCATTATGAACTCAGCCTCTTTTCTCCTGATTCGTTGATCTGTTACATTTTATTGTGTTAGTTTTCACAAGAAATGTCAATACCCTTATCCGCACAGCCTGAAACAGCTGTATTCAAAACAAAGGCTGTAAAATTATCCGAATTTTCTTGACACAGTGATCGATCTGTGCTATCTTTTGATTAGATAATTAGATATATATCTAATTATCTAATATGAACACTGAATGCGTTAGGAGGAAAACCCTTGAACGATGCTTTTAAAGCCCTTTCCGATCCCACCCGCCGCAGGATTCTGGAGCTTCTGGCCGACCGGGATATGACAGCCGGAGAGATTGCTGACTGCTTTGATATCTCCAAGCCATCCATCAGCCATCATCTGAGCTCCTTAAAAGCCGCCGGGCTGGTATTGGATGAACGAAAGGGGCAGAATATTATTTACAGCCTGAACATGACCGTATTTCAGGATCTCATCAAATGGTTTTTTGATTTCTCCAAAGGAGGCGCTCTATCATGAAAAAACAGACGATTTTTTTACTGGCTCTTTGTATTCTCTCTTTCCTGGGACACCTGGCTGTGCTGCCTGGAATGCCTGACGAAATCCCCATCCACTGGAATGTTTACGGAGAGGCGGATAACTGGGCCGGCAAATATACCAGCATCTTTCTGGCCCTGCTGCCCCTGCTCATGCTGGGACTGTTCCATCTCGTTCCCCGGCTGGATCCCAGAGGGAAGAGTTACGAAAAGCACCAAAAGGCCTACCAGATCTTTATCACTGCCACGACCCTCTTTCTCATTGTCATTCTCTGGATCACCAATGCCGCCGGTCTTGGGTATCCCATACCCATCGGACGTCTGGTGCCTGTGGGCGTGGGCATGATACTGATGACTGCCGGCAACTATATGCCTCAGCTTCGCACCAACTACACCATGGGAATCAAGAATCCCTGGACGCTGGAAAGTGAATGGGTCTGGAAAAAGACCCATGCCATGGCCGGGATTGTCTTCTGTATCATGGGATTTGTCATGGCTCTCAACGGTTTTATCTCCACCCCATGGATGGCCAAACTCTCTGTAGGCGTTATCCTTCTTGGGGTTCTGGGGCTGGAAGTGTACTCCTATCTCATGTATCAGAAATGGAAAAAGAATTTATAAGCTGTTCCAGCGTACCTGGAAAGTCAATTCCATAGGATCTGGCCTTTTCCATATTAAGGCGGATATTCCGGGGATTTTCTGCAAATGCTGTCTCATTTTTCTGAAGACAGACGGTGGAAAGTCCCCGATTTTCAAGAAGCAGGCGGACCATATCATACGTATTATGACAATTTTCCGATCCAAAATTATAAATGCCGCCCAAAAGGCTGAATGTCTGCCAGAGCTTCTCTGTCTTTGCGCCTGATTTTTTCATTCACTTTATCTGCCATTTCCATTCCAGAATGCCTCATCTTTCTGTACTGCTCTCCTCCCTCATACAGAGCCCCCTATATTTCTTTATCCGCCAAAAGATACCTTGCCTTTCCCTGCAAGAGGCGGTATCTAAAGCAGGGCTCCAAGCAGAAGTCCCGCTGCCACTGCGCTTCCATAGAGAAGCAGCAGAATTTTCAGATTTTCCCGAAAGGGGTGATTGGTACGGAACAGTACTGCCAGCCCCACTCCGGCTCCGGCACATAAACCTGCAGCTGCCGCACCAAAGCTTAAACCGCCTGCCAGATACAGCTCCGTAATCAAAACCGAAGATGCGCAGTTCGGGATCATTCCCAGCAATGCGGCCAGGAAAGGCTGAAACACCGTATCCTTTCCCAGGAGCCTGGAAAGCGCTTCCACTCCCGTAAGCTCCAGAAGAAGGTTAAGACAGAAGGTAAATACCAGAAGATAGACCGCCAGGCGCACGGTGTGCTGAAACGCCGGGCGGAAAACTCCGCTGGTATCACTGCATCCACAGTTTCTGCACAGTGCTTCTATGTGTTTCTCTTCCTTTCCCTTACGAACCAGCAGATCCATAAGGCATCCGGCTCCCATGCCAATCACAACCTTCCAAAGCAGCAGAGCGCCAATCACCCTGCCGCTTCCCGGATGGGCCAGCAGAACCAGAACCGCCTCATCGGATGTGGACAAAAACACAGCCAGCAGGGTACCCAGGGTAATCAGCCCGCCGGAATAGAGATTGGCCGCCGCCACTGAAAATCCACACTGAGGAATGCATCCAAGAACAGCTCCCACAAAAGGACCGGCCTTTCCCATCTTCGCCAGCATCCGGCTGCTGAAACTGCCGGAATAGTGCTCAATGGCCTCGATCAGCAGAAACGCTGCAAATAAAAAGGGAATGGTCCTGAGGGTATCCAGGACCGCATCCAAAAAAGCATCCAGTATCATATTCTATACCATATCCCCAATCGTCTTGGCATCCTGCACGCTCTCCCAGTCTGCTCTGAAATCATCAATGGCCTTCTGAACCGAAGCCATCTGGAAGGTCGCATGCAGAAGCTGGGGCGGAACCGTCACCGTGTGGGCTCCGGCCAGAAGGGCCTTATTTACCTGGGCAATATTCTTGAAGCTGGCCGCCAGAATCTTGCAGCTGGCATGATTTTCCTCAATGCCGTTCCGGAAAGCAGAAATAGCTTCCGCAAAATTTACATCCAGATTCTCCATCCGGTTCCGGTAGGGCGCTATGTAATCCGCACCAGCCATAATGGCCATAAAGCCCTGAATCTTGGAATAAATGGCCGTTGCCGTCACGCCTACGCCCTGTGCCTTCAATTTCATAATCGCCTGCAGTCCGGCCTCTGTGGTGGGAATCTTAATATAAACTCTGGAATCCACATGCTTCAAAATGGCGTCCGCATCCCGCAGAATTCCGTCCAGATCCTCGGCAATGGTCTGGATGTGTAAAGTCCGCTCCATTCCGATAATGGAACGTATCTCGCGCATGTGGGCAAAGAATTCAATCTTTCCCTCTGCCTTTAAAATGCTGGGATTGGAGGTAACGCCTGTAAAAGGATAAATCTGGCTGTATTTTTTAATGCTCTCCAGATTGGCTGTGTCAAATAAAATTTCCATAAAGTTAATTCTCCCTTCTTGGCCCTCAGTGAACAAAGGGACACAGGCTGTTCACTGGAGGACTGTACTGTTACAGAGTTCTTATTTCAGGTTACCAAATTCTTACTCTCTTTTCAATCTTTTTTGATTGTTAAAAACTTGTCATTTTTCTATTGCATTTCTCAAAATACCTGTTATAATGGAATCCATAAATAGTAGCGAAGTAGGATTCTATGCGTCAAGTGTTCGATGGATGGGGAGTAGCCTCGAAACGAAAAGGGAGCGCCGCCGGTGCCTGCCTTACGATATATTATCCGCACCCGTTGCTACAGATGAGTACATCTCATGTGTGGTGGGAGCTAAACTATTTATATGGACAGCAGGCAGGACATCTCTTGCTGTAAGCTCTGCAGACTGTCTCCACTCATTTCTTATCACACAACAGGAGGTGTATTTTTTATGCAGTTATGTTCCAAAAATGCGTTCCATTTTAAAGAACAGCTGGGACGCATCCACAGTGTACAGGGCATCTGCTTAGGCGGCCTTTTTGTGTCCCTCTATGTGGTATTGTCCCTTTTTAACATTCGTTTTTCAGAAATTCTGGAGTTCCGCCTGGCGTTTCTGGCTCTGGCAGCAGCGGCCTTCTACGGCGGCCCTCTTATGGGCATGACCGTAGGAATTGCCGGTGACGTGATCAGCTTTTTCGTCACACCCCAGTCCGCGCCCTTTTTTCCAGGCTTTACGCTGACCTATGCCCTTATGGGCTTTCTCTTCGGAATGTTCCTTTATCACAGCAGAATTACCCTGGGACGGGCTCTTGTGGGAGGATTGACAGAATTCACCTTATCCTGTACCCTTTCTACCCTCTGGCTCCACCTGATGTATGGAATGGACTGGCAGTATCTTCTGACCATCCGTCTGATGAAAAACACAATTGCACTGGGTGTCTATACCATTCTGCTCTATGTGTTTCTGAACGCATTTTCCAAGGTTCTTGTAGCCGGAAGAGCTTCAGCAAAACCAATTCGTTCCTAAAGACAGCCGGTTCCTGCAGGAATCTTTTCATGTACTCCCATAAAACAGCAATTCCCATGGCAGACGCTTTTGTTCCGCCATGGGAATTTTTTGTATTGTCTTTCTCTCAATGCCCTGATACCAGGGGGCTTCTATCTCTTTTCACCCCGCAGACCTCAGGACTCAGCAAGCTTCTTCAGCGTGGTAATGGAAATATCTCCCACCACTGCCAGGTCCTCAGCCTGATAAGCATAAGGAAAATTATCCTCAAATAAAATCTGGGAAGATGGCGGAAATTCCTCGTCTCCAGCCCAGAGGATAAACTGCACATGAAGGCCGTTGATAAACTCAAACTCATAGGCCGCATCCCCCATGGATATCTTTCCGGCTCCCAGCTTCTCCATGGCTTTTGAAAACTGATTAAGCTTAAAGCCAAAGGCAAACTTAAGCCGTGTCAGACAGCGTCCCTCAAACTGCCGGAAATACACCTCTCCCCAGGGAATCTCCCGGTAGGTAAGGTATCTGCCGGTGCTCTTCACCAGCTGGCCAAAAATCAGAAAACGCAGTACAATAATCTGCGCCGGAACCAGCTTTGAACACCACACCGCCTCTTCTCCGCCGTTTTCCGGGTGAAGGGCAAACTCCGGGTAATCCACTGCATAGGGATATCCCATCAGGCGGATGTGAAACTGCTGCTTCTCCTCGTCATACTCCACGCCGCAGCGCAGGGCCGCTTCCTTTGGATCAATGCCGCGGTATTCCTCCAGATAGTGCTCCAGAGGAATCCGCTCTTTGTTGTCTTTTTCATAGGGAAATTCCATGATGGTCTCTGCTCCTCCCGATCATTTTCTAAATCTGCTCCGGCTGTCTGCCTGATCCTGCGCCTCACTGCTCTACAGATGGAAACAGAGAGCTGTCTGTATGGGGCAGGAAACAGCAGGCCACAAATTCATCCATGTAGCCCGGCTCTGTGGAAAGCTCCAGATAGGTCATATTCTGAGCCAGCTCATAGACCTTCCGCTCCGCCTTGGTGGACAGCAGCATAGCGTAAGCGCCGGACAGAGAAGAATTGCCGATATAATGGTAGCATTCTACCGGGATATCCGGGAACATACCGATATTGACAGCATTCTGCATATTGATGCCGCTTCCGATTCCGCCGGCCACGTAAACCTGTTCAATCATACTGATATCAAAGTCCAGCGTCTTCAGCATGGTACGGATGGCGGAGAAAATAGCGCCCTTGGCCCGGATAAAGTTATCAATGTCCACCTCGGTGATCTCCACATCCTTCACAGAGCCGGATTCCTCCTCAAAGGCCAGCACATAACTGCCCATCCCGTAGGCATCCCTCTTAATCCGTTTTCCTTCCCGGATAAATTTCCCCTTGGGACTGATAATCTTACACCGGAAGAGCTCTGCAATCACATCAATGATACCGGATCCGCACAAACCAATGGGTTTCTCTTCCGGATCTCCGATGATCGTGAAATCCGGCTCCATGGTTTCTGCATCGATGGTGCAGGCTTCAATAGCGCCGTCTGTGGCACGCATTCCGCAGCTGATATCGCCGCCCTCAAATGCCGGACCCGCGGAGCAGGCACAGCTCATCATAAAATCGGAATTGCCGAACACCAGCTCCCCGTTGGTTCCCAGATCAATAAACAGGGAGAACTGGGGCTGATTCCAGAGCATACTCACCAGCGTGCCCGCTGTAATGTCTCCTCCCACATAGCTTCCGATGTTGGGAGCCATAATAATGTGGGCATCCGGGTTTACCTTCAGATTAATATCCGACGCATAAAAAGAGTTTGTCTTAAAAAATGCAGGAATATACGGCTCCATGCGCAGAGGATCCGCATTGATGCCCATGAGCAGATGATTCATGGTGGTATTTCCCGCAATGGCAAGGCGGTAAATATGACGGGTGCTGATGCCTGCTGCCCGGCACATCTGCTGAATCATAGGATTCAGGGTCTCAGCCACAATGGCATCCTGAAGCCTTGTGCGGCCGCCCTGCTTGGTGGATTCGATAATCCGGTTGATAACATCGGCCCCATAGCGGATCTGTCCGTTGCCGGTGGAGGCCTTGGCCAGAATCTTTCCGTCCAGCATATTGACTACCACAGCCGAAACTGTGGTGGTTCCGATATCCACCGCCAGACCGCCTACAATGAGATCTTCGTTGGCTCCATACACATCATAGACAAAGACATGCCGCTGGGCCTGCCCGATGATACACTGTATTTCAAAATTACTGCCGCGCAGAGTATTGGGAAGCTTCCGCAGAGAAGAATAGGGAATCCGTATGTACTGAATTCCAGTGGCCTCCTGCAGAGCCCGGATCACCCGCTCAATATCCGGCATCGTATCTTCCAGGCTGGGGGGATCCATCTTAATCCGCACAATATGAATATTGTTGTGAAGAGGAAGGTCCGCCTCCTCAATCTTCCGCTTGGATTCGTCGAAAATCGCCACTTCCTCCGGGGAGCTTAAGTCCGCCACCTTCATACGGCTGCGGTAAGCGGAAGCAATATCCGGCACCAGCACCTCCACATCTCCTGCCACCTGGCTCACGCAGGCCAGACGCCAGCCTTCCTCGTATTCGGAATCACTGATGTGCCGGGTCTTCTTGGAATCCAGTTTCCCCTTAAGAAACTTCACTTTGCACTTTCCGCAGGAAGCATTGCCGGAGCAGGGCGCGTCAATCACCACATTGGACTTCCGGGCCGTCTCCAGCAGATTCTCTCCCAAAGCGGTGGAGACTGTTACCTGATCGCCGTCCTCAAATCGAAATACTACATTTGCCATTTGGAATTTCCTCCTGTTTTGTCCGCAGCCTCCTTCCCTGCTGTCTCCTGAAAGCGCTGCTGGTTTCTTATTCTGATCTTTGGCTTTTTCTCATTGTTAAAATTATACCATACCTGGAGCGCAGACTGCAATCAAATAAAAAAGCAATGTTCCCTGGCTCCTGATTTTTTCTGCAGCTGCCCGCGGTCCAGAATCCGAAGGCCCGTCCCGGTCTTTTCCAGAATTCCTGCCTCGCATAATCTGCGGATAATCCGAAATACATGGCGG
>CATJHO010000175.1 GCA_949740535.1 uncultured Lachnospiraceae bacterium | reverse complement strand
TATGATCGGCGACTCGTAGATCGTCTCCCCCGTGTCTGTCCGCACTACATCAAAATAAACGGGATTCGCATTTGACTGCGCGTTTTCCACATACGCATTCGTGGAAGGAACATCTCCGCTCTCAAAGTTCCATGTGGAGTTCATTGTAACCTCGTAGTATCCGGCCGGGACATATCCTTCCTCCAGGCTCTCCAGGACCTCATCTACATTGTCTTCATTCACTACCACATTACGCCTTTGGGGTTCTTCCTCATCCTGTCCACGGAACAGCAGGAATACCACTACTCCTAACAGTACGACGATCACCACCAGGCATACCGCAAAAGCTATTTTCCCTCCTTTCCCGTTTTTTCCGTTCTTTTCCTGCTCAGACACGTTGTTTGCCCTCCTGTCTAGTGTATCTATATCAATTCCGCCCCTATGAACGGGATATTGATACCATAATAATATTATATATATACTTTAATCAGTCATTTTATATATCGGCAGTATTGTATCATAACATTAGCACTCTGTACAACTTTTTTTATTTTCATCAGCAGGTTTCCATCTCAGACATCTCAAATACCCGAAATATCTTTTGACGCTTTTCTTATATAATGCTATAATGTAACAGGCCTTAAGGGCATGTAAAAAAGAATGGCAGGAGGCAGTCACATGGCAAAAAAACTCATCCATATAAATAGAAACAGCAATACATCGGTAAAGAAAGATGATTTTACAGAGTGGTGTTCTTTCCTTATAAATGAAACAATCGGGATTGGTATTCTCGTTCTCGTCACTCTGTTTCCTCTTTACTATAATGATGCATATTATGACATTTTGTATGCGAAATTCAACTTTTATGCCCGTTGCAGCCTGAGTTTGATCGCAATAGTCTTAACCGCCGCCCTGATTATGATATGCATTGATCTCCGAAAATTTGACGGTGAACATACAAAAACATTTCTGTCCAAGCTCCATCCGGGGAACTGGAAGAAGAATTTTCGGCCCGCAGATGCCGCAGTTCTGTTATTCTGGATATTTGCCGGCATCTCCACACTTTCGTCCGATTTTGTTCATGAAGCCTTCTGGGGAAACGCCGGACGCTATTCCGGATTTTATCTGCTCAGCTTGTACGTCATCCTGTACTTCCTGATCAGCCGCTTCTGGACAATCCGAAGTGGATATCTGGAGCTTTTTCTGCTCAGCGGTATCATTATGGGCCTGCTGGGAATAGCAGATTATTTTCAATTAGATCCACTGAATTTCCGCAATCCGGAGAATATGGATGCATTACGGAGTTACACTTCAACCATTGGCAATATTAATACCTATACGGCTTATATTGGTATGGTAATGGGCTTTGCCGCCGCTTTGTTCGCTTTGGAAGAAAAACCTCTGAAGCTTGCCTGGTATTACATCTGTATGGCCATTTCTTTTCTGGCCTTAATCACAGGACGCAGTGACAATACCTATTTAAGTGTTGGCGCGCTTTTTCTTTTACTGCCCTTTGTTTTATTTAAATACAAAAAAGGAATTGAACGTTATCTTATCATTATTGCAACTTTTTTTTCATCCATTTATTTGATAAGCCTGCTAAATCAGCTGTTTCCCGGACAGGTCCTTGGAGTCGACGGATTTTTTGTTCTGATCACCGGATTTTCCGGCCTGCCTCTGGTGGTTCTCTTCCTTTGGGCTGCCGTTGCCGGTCTGCATTTTTCACGCCTGGTTCCGGACAAAACCTTTACGCTGCCGGTGCGCCTCTGGGGCGGTTTTACAATTCTTTCTTTTCTGATTCTGGTTTTCCTGATATGGGATGCCAACCTGGGCGGCCATGGTTCCAGATACGGTTCCCTGAGCCAGTATCTGGTATTCGGTGACCGCTGGGGCAGCGGTCGCGGGTATGCCTGGAAAAAGGCAGTTATTATCTTCGGAGAGCTTACTCCTTTACAAAAACTCATCGGTTCCGGTCCGGACACCTTTGCCTGTCTGGCTGAACAGAAATTCTACCAGACAATGATCGACGAAGCCGGCGTCTTCTTTGATACCGTCCATAATGGATATCTGCAGTACTTGATCACCAACGGCATCCTGGGATTGACTTTTTATCTGGTCTTTCTGGGCGATGCTTTTTGCTGCTTCTTCCGGAGTATTAAAAAGAACCCTTATATCTTTGCATCTCTGACCGCCTGTGTCTGCTATGCTCTTCAGACAATTATCAACCTGGAACTGCCAGTTGTTGTAACGCCTGTCTTCTGGCTCCTTCTAGGTATGGGAATGGCGGGGTATCGAACCAAATCGCACCCCGCCTGACAAGGCAGTATCACTGCATTAACTCTTAATTGAACATAACAGACTTAGGCTTTACATCTGCATCACTGCCAGTAGCTTTGGCCGGTGTTCTGCTCTCATCTGCTTCCACATCACTGCCAGTGGCTTCCGGCGCCGTCTCTGTCCCGCCTATATCTTCCTTATCCACATCACTGGCATCAGCTTCTGATGGTGTCGCCTTTTTATCATCTGCCGGCACTATGGTTGAAGAATCTGCTTCCTCTTCTTCCTTTATTTTCTCATCCTTCTGCATTGGTTCTTCTACAGCAGTAACCTTCCAGGTAACTGTCACTTCAATCCCCATATCCTTCAGCCCATACCAGTCACCATTTTTATTGGCTGCTCCGGTAAGCCAAAAGGAATAAATGCCATCTTCACTGGTGCCCTCCGCAGCCGCCAAAAGCTCCACACAGATACTGGCTCCTTCTTCTAACGTAATGGGCACTGTCGTTTCTCCATCCGTCAAAGCCAGATAAAGGCTGGCTCTCGTATCATCTGTAAATTCCCTGTCATCTGTCATCGCCAGACCTGCTGCCTCTGTAACCGTTATGCTGGCATTTACCTCCACATCTACTGGACCATTCCCTTTATTTGCAATCAAAACTGCGTCGCTGTCACTGGTATAATCCTCTTCTGCCTTCCCGTCAAAGCGTTGAAAAAAAAGTGTGGCGCCTTCCTCAAATTTTTTTCCTCCATAAGCTGCCGCATTTGTTTTATAGATCAGTTCCTGGGGATCCAGAATAAAGTCAAAGAAATCTACCTCACTTGTGGGCAGAATCACTTTCGTAATCTCACCTATTTCGCCCTTATCCGCCTCCATTTCTGTCTCCGGCTGTTCCATTACTTCCGATTCCGTCGCGTATACAGTCATCAAAGGTCCCAGTGCAATCACAAAAGATAATCCAAGGGCCGCCACCCTTTGAAAATTGCTCCTCATTTTCATCATCTCCGTCTTCCTGCTGATTTTAAGAATACCGCCAAATTTCTAATATTATTATAATATCGGTCATTTTACCAAAAAAATAACCTAATAGTACGTAACCTTTTGTTCCACAGCCCTTTTTATGTATATCCGCCGCCACAGCTTGCACTCCCCGGCTTCCAATGCTATACTATTAACATCTGTGAAACTACGAGTAAAATAAGGATATTTACCCATGAGTATAACTACTGAAAGTTCTAACAAAACAGAAAATGAATCTTCAGCCAATACAAAGCTCCCGGACTCACACAGCTTCTCCCAAAACTGTTCTTCCATTATCAATGATGCTGTCTCCATTGTTGTCTTTGTCCTGGCGGCTGTCTTCCCTCTGGTTTTTCACAACTCCTATTATGATATTCTGCAGACTAAGTATTATTTTTACCGGTTCTGTATCCTGATCCTGCTGTTCCTGCTGGCTCTCCTGGGTCTGGGAATGCTGGGCTTTGACTTCCTGCGTTTTCGCGGCATTCATACCAAAAAACTCTTTTCAAAGCTGCTGCCCTCCCGCTGGACATCCACTTTTTCCCTGACAGATGCCGCACTTCTTGCTTTCTGGGTTTCTGCCCTTATCTCTACTCTGCAGTCAGATTTCCGAAGTGAAGCCTTCTGGGGCAATCAGGGACGTTATTCCGGACTTCTGCTGTTGAGCTTGTATGTGATTTCCTATTTTATTATCAGCCGTCTCTGGAACTTCCATGGAATTTTTGTAGAATTGTTTCTGGCCAGCGGAATGCTGATGTGCCTGTTTGGTATTACGGACTATTTTCAGATGGATATTCTGCACTTTCGGCCAGATGCCTCCGCAATTACTGCTATGTGGAGCTTCACCTCCACCATCGGCAATATCAATACCTATACGGCCTATGTGGGCATGGTTATGGGGCTTGCCGCCATCATGTTTGTTTTGGAAAAGAGATTTTGGAAACAGGTGTGGTACTATTTTTGTCTGGTTATATCTTTCTTTGCCATTATTATGGGCCGCAGTGACAATGCCTACTTAAGTCTTGGAGCTGTCTTTATCCTGCTGCCCTTTCTGCTGTTTTCCAGTAAAGAAGGGATCAAAAAATATCTGTTCATCACTGCTTCCTTTTTTACCGTTATTCAGGTAATTGATATCCTGAATCAGCAGTATGCCGGCATTGTAGTCGGACTGGACAGCTTATTTTCCATTATTACTAATTTTTCCGGGCTGCATTATGTGGTATTTTTCCTGTGGATGCTTACGCTTATTCTGTGGTTCTTCTGTAAAAAATTTCCAAGCAAAACCATCCCGGCCAAAGGCTCTGTTACTCTGGTACATATCTGGAGTGCTCTGATTCTCGTATCCCTGCTGATCATCTGTATCCTCTTTTGGGATGCCAACATGGGCGGTCATGCAGAGCGTTATGGTTCTCTGGGCCGGTATCTTATTTTTAATGATACCTGGGGCAGTCATCGTGGATATATCTGGAGAAGATCTCTGTGGATGTATCAGCAAATGCCCTTTGTCCATCAGCTCTTCGGATGCGGCCCGGACACCTACGGATGTCTGGTGAATCAGACAATTATGCTGGAAGTGCAGAATACTATGGGGAATTATCTGGATAATGCCCACAACGCTTTTCTGCAGTACTTAATCACTATGGGCCTGACGGGAATGATTACCTACATGTTTTTCCTAATAACTGTTTTCCGGCATTTATTTCGAAATCATAAGAAAAACCCCTATATTTTAGGTATACTTCTTGCCACTATATGCTATGTCTTCCAGTCATTGGTGAACCTGGAGCTGCCAGTTGTGACTCCCTCTTTCTGGCTGCTGATCAGTATGGGGATGGCAGTCTGTCAAAAAACAACCTCACAGCCTGACTATGTGACCATTTGAAATCACTCCACCTGAACCTCCACATCCTGAATCATCACCGGCTTCCCCGTCTCCCGGTACAGCCACACCAGGGAACTCCAGTCTCCATAGTAGGCGTCACTGATTCCAATCGCCGGATACATATCTGCCGTATCATCATAGATTCCGATGGCTTCCTTCTGGAACCATTCCTTTAATTCCATATATTTTGTATACAATTCCGGCCGCATAGACAAAAGGGTACTCTCCATCAGTGGATGAGGCCGCCACAGAAGCACCGCATCCTCTCTGTCCCGGAAAAGAGAAAATACATTCTCCAGCTTCTCCAGGTAGGCGCCGCTGTTCTTCAGCAGTCCATTGAGGCTGGTATTGTATAGAATCACCTTTTTCTCCTGAATCCGTTCCCGCCACTCATCCGGAACCTCCACATTCTCCCGGTTCACAGAGCGCACCTTATCGATCTTGGGGGAACCAAGAGCAAGGACTCTTTTTTCATAATTCCCCTGGGGATTTATCTTGCTGCCGTAACGGATATAATCCTCCCGCTCTTTTTCCGTCTGAACAATGATGTAATCTGCATAAAGTGTAGCGGCACTTGTGGCCAGTTCTTCGCTGATCCCCTCCCCGTCCAGTACAAAATAGGGTACATAAACCAGTTTTTCCGTAAAATTTTTCAGATTCTTAGAGTAAAAATAGGGATGAACAGAGGTAACATAATTCCCGGCATCGTAGGGATTGTGGATAAAGATCAGATCCGGCATCCGGCTGCCGAAATCATACTCATCATAGGACATAACCGGTACATTCTTCGGAAACTGCTTCCCCTCATAGTGTTCCTCCCGGAAGCTCCCATCCGGATTCCGGTCAAAATAGGGAATGGGAATCACATAGGCGTCACAATCCGGATCCGCATCTGCTGCCCGCCAGATACTTTCCAGAGAATCCCACATGGAAGCCTTATAGGGAAGGAATACCGCTTCCAGCCGATCCGGCGCTTCCTTCTCAATCAGGCGGCGGATCCGGATCAGCTGTCCCGCCATGGTCCTGCACAGCTCCTTTGCCTCAATGGGTTTATCCAGAATCAGTGTCATCTGATAGAGATTTTCGCAGTAAACCTCCAGCTCAGCCACCGTCTCCGTTCCCTCTCCATAGAGCTTCTCCATGCTTTCTCCTATGGAAATAGCGCTGTCCTGGCAATCCGACAGAAGCTGTATCAGCGGTTCCTTCTTCTGAGCTGCCATGGGCAGGCTGATCTTCAAGGCCTTATTTGCCTTGATAATGGTATCTGTTATAGAAAGTAAATGCTTTCTTGTCGTACGGCTCATGCTCCCTTATCCTCTCTGTCATTGCAGTTTCCCTGCCCTCTCTTGACAAGGGCATCTTCTTATTCTTATCTTTGTTTTCCCGCCGTCTAAACGGTTCTGTTACTTTATCCACTCCGCTTTCTGAGAATTCAGGAGTGCCTCAAATATTTCCAGATCCTCCACGGAAGTCAGTTTAATATTCTTCTCTGATCCCAGTGAAAAATAGAGCCGCCGGCCCATTTCAATCAGCAGGGTACAGGTTGCCACCGAATTTGTGATCCCCCGGCGCAGAGCCTCCTCGTGAAGCTCCGTCAATGTCCCGACAGAAGCGCACTGGGGTGTCTGGGTGATCTTCAGATTGTCCCGTGAGATCTGGCTGTCCGAGGTCTCCCCGTCCTCTGTACACAGCATGGCTGAAGTACACTGCACCACCGATATGGCATTTCCATGCTGAGCTGCCACCCGGATACAGTCTGAAATAATTTCCTCTGACACCAGCGGACGGATGGCATCATGAATCAAAATCAAATCCTCTTTTTCATGGCGGGAGGCAATATCCTGTACGCCTTTTCGAATGGACTCCTGGCCATTGGCGCCGCCCAGCACAATGCTTTCCAGTTTGGTGATGCCGAACTGGCGGCAGTATGCTCCCAGAATCTGATCCCAGCCTTCCACACACACCACAACGATTCCGTCAATACAGGGGTGCTTCTGAAAAGCTTCCAGTGTATAAATGATCACAGGCTTATCATAGACATTCAAAAACTGCTTGGGGATGTCCTGGTGCATTCTCTGGCCTGATCCCCCGGCAATAATCAATCCAATACTTTTCATAAATGCTGCTCCATCAATTCATATGATACAAAGCTTTGAACATTTCCACATCTTCCACGGCATTCAGCTTAATGTTAAAGTCAGATCCTTTGGAAAAATGAATGGTCTCTCCCAGCCGCGCCAGCATGCTGTTGTTATCTACACAGTGAAGAACCTGCTTCTTGGCCGCCTCCTGGTGTACCCGGTCCAGATATTCAAGCTGGTAGGATTGCGGAGTCTGAATTCTTCGTATATGGTATCGGGAAATGCTTTCTTTTCCGCTCTGTCCGTCTACCGTCAACATCACCGTATCCATAGAACGGACAGCTGCCACGCCCATGCCCTTTTCCCTGCATACCCGGATGCTGTCTGTAATGAGATCGTCTGTCACAAGCGGACGGATGGCATCGTGGATCACCACCACATCATCGGGCCTGCAGTTCTCTGTAAGCCAGGCCACGCCTCTGCGGATGGACTCCTGACCGTCCGGTCCTCCTTCTACAATCTCTGTGAGCTTGCTGATATTAAACTGTTTTCCATACGCCCGCACCATCTCCTGCCATCCGGACAGACAGGAGACTACGATCATGTCAATCTCCGGGTGGTTTTGAAACGCCTGCAGCGTATATACAATCACCGGCCGGTTTTCTACAATTACAAACTGTTTGGGAATATCCATCTGAAAGTTGGGATCTGTACCCCCTGCCAGAATTAAAGCTATATTCATTACTTCTTCCTCTCATCTTCGACTGCCTTCTGAAATTATCTCTTGAAACGCTTATAAGAATTCAGAAAGCGGAACAATTGCAGACTATCTGATTTTACACATAACTTCCGGTTTCATCCATTTTTCAGGAAAGCGAGTCTTTTAAGCGCCGGTTCATAGTCTTCCCCCGCAGCTCTTTGATAATACAGCCGGGCCTTTGAAAGATCCCCCGCAGCCTCGTACCAGGTGCCAAGGTTGTACGCCGCTTTAAAAGATCCGGTGCCTCCCATCCCCTGATTATCCGGCACTTCTCCTATCTCCAGGCACCGCAGATAGGACTGTTCAATCCAGGGCAGATAGGAAAGATACTTCTTCGTATCCGCCAGAACCGCCCGCATAAAGAGTATCCCACAGGCAAAATGGAAATCTGCACAGGCAGAAAGGCTCTCTTTTTCTTTCTGCACAACGGCCAATGCCCTGTCCCACTCCTGAATCTCAATCAGGGCATAGAGATAATTGATGATTCCATTTGCCCGATATCCAGTTCCCTGCTCCGGCACATAGCGATAGAATTCCCCATAATACTCACAGGCATTCCCATACCGCTTCAATCCCCGCAGGGTCTCGGCTGTCTGATACAGAAAATAGGGATCCTTTGGATGATCCCTCAGCTCTTCTAAGAGAATTTCAAGATTCCGTTCTGCCTTTCCAGGACGCAGATAGCCCTCATGGTCAAAAAACAGGGGAAGAGGATACACGGGAAGGGCGGAATCCACCTGCTCATGAATCCGTCCTGTATAACCCACTCCCCGCGGAAGAAGGCGGGATGTGTAGGAATAGGCATAAGTCTTCTGCCGGCCGCCTCCTGGAATTTCTTCCAGATAATAATCCTTCCGCCGGACAGCACCGATCTGTTGGGGATTTTTCAGAAATTCCTCCAGATCCTTACGGCTTCCCTCTGCCAGAAATTCATCTGCATCCAGCACCAGATTCCAGTCGCAGTCTGACTGTTCCAGGGCGAAATTGCGGGCTTTTCCAAAATCCTGATTCCAGACATATTCCGTCACCACCGCTCCATGAGCAGCCGCAATTTCCCTGGTCCTGTCTGTGGAACCTGTATCTGTAATATATAGTTTATCGGCCAGCCCGGCAGCCTGCTTAAGACAGCGGTCCAGACTTTCCTCTTCATTTTTTACAATCATAACAATCGCCAGGGTGCTCATGCCGTTAAACCTCCGGTTCTGAATCAGGCTCTCAGCCTGTATCTGCTGCTTACAGCAGACAATAGAATACTGATGGGATACTGCACAGATATCATATTTATTTTAGAGCAAGGGGCGGAAAATTGCAATAATTCTTGTCTCAATCCTGTGTTTTCCTTAAAAGCATCTGCTGCATTTTCAAAAGCTCTATGTCTCCTGGCAGCAGAGGCAGGAGCTGAGACAGAACAGATACAGCTTCTGTATACTGACCGCCTTCAATCATACCTTTCAGGGCTGCCTTCATCTGCACTGCCAGCTGTTCAAACTCCGCTCCCGCCGCAGGCAGAGGATGCTCTGCCTCATTTTTCAAAAGACGAAGAACTTCCCGGATTACCCCCGTCATGCGGGGATATATCTTCAGGATCTCCCGGAACCGGCGGATGGTCTCTGCCAGATTTCCCTGCTCCCACGCTTTCAGTCCCTCCAGAACGGCCAGCGCCATCCGGCAGTCTGCAGGAAGAAGACCACGGGAATTCTCACAAAACATGGCCTCCCGA
This sequence comes from uncultured Lachnospiraceae bacterium, assembly GCA_949740535.1. Lineage (GTDB taxonomy): Bacteria > Bacillota > Clostridia > Lachnospirales > Lachnospiraceae > Laedolimicola. The sequence continues at coordinate 19,778 of CATJHO010000175.1, read as the reverse complement.
TACTGGCCCTGATAAAAGTCCCGCAGACATCCGGCATATTTCTGAAGCGTCTGCAGTAAGGATTCTTTCATCAGATATCCCTTCATCAGCGTCCGTTCGAGGAGAAGCTTCCAAAGCCACAGTCCCTGCAGGGGATGTTCTGCAAAAAGCGCCTCCCTGGCCTCCCACAGATATCCATCTTCACTATAAGGCGTTTCATCTACCACCACCGAAATGCAGTTTTTCCAGGCGTCCAGATCCATTCGGTTCACAAGCGGAGACAGATCCTTCTTCTCCTTCAGGGCCTTTATGACCATCTGCTTCTGAAGATAGGGCGGATCGATCTCTTTGAGACAACGGTGGAAGAGAAACAGGGCAGCCTCTGGTTCTCCGCCCTCTTTCTGCTCCTCGTAGAGCATTTTCTGATACAGAAGATAGGAGGACTCCCTGGGCAGTTCTGCCAGCATCCGGGGCAGATGTTCCTTATAAACAGCTTTCCAGTGATCGAGAAGAGCGTAATAAGCCTGGATCCGGTATTCTTCCTCCCAGGGCAGAAGTTCCAGAAAATATTCCGCCTCCTTCCAGTCTCCCAGCTCCAGCGCAGCTCTCATGGAATTTAACCGGACAGGATACAGCCATTCCGGATACAGAACCTTATCTCTGTTTACAGTCCCCATCTGCTGCTTTACCCAAAGATCCGGATGCCGTTCCATATAAGCCAGAAGCTCCTCGAACTTAACGCCGTACCCCAGAAGCCTCTCATACTCGTGCCATTCCTGATAGATCCCAATCAAAAATTCAAACAACAGCAAACGCACCAGCTCATTGGGCTTCTCCTGCTCCAGAATCGACAAAGCTTCCGTTTCTGCCTGCTTATAATCTCCTTTCTTATACAGAACTTCCACCAGAACCACCTGGAGCCAGCTTTTCAGGGAAGGCTCTTCACGCAGACACACACTGCGGCCCTTCCGGCACATTTCTTCCGCTTGATCCCACCGCTTCTCTGTACAGTACTCCTGAGCCAGCTGAACATAATTCTTTGTATAGTCTGGACGTTTTTCCATGTCCTCAAGCAGGAGGGGAATATTCCGGGAAGCCCTGCCTTTTTTGTTTTCTACACTGTCTTTAAGATAGCCATAATGATGCACATATGTCTGAAAAATCTTACAGGGCGGCCAATAGGGATGCAATTCTTCATGGATGGGATTTTCAAACCGCAGCTGAGGTGTTCTCCTGGCCATTCGGTAGACAACCGCATCTGCGTGTCTGGAGCCCTCCCAATTGAGATAGTTGCGCTGAATATAACCGGCAAACCGGTATTGCTGGTATTCTCCGCTCTGGAAGAATTGGCAGATCTCTGTTACGTCATCAAACCACTCGTCGTCATCCAGATAGAGAAACCATTCGCCTCTGGCATGAGTAAGGCCGGCATTCCGGGCAGCAGAAAAATCATTACACCAGGTAAAGGGGATAATCTGATCTGTATAGCGCTCTGCTGTCTGCCGGACCCGCTCGTCCGTACCAGTAAATACCACGATAAGTTCTGCCGGAATCTGTAAGAGAAGCGGTTTCAAAGAATCCAGACAGCGTTCCAGAGAGGCAGTCCGGTTGGACGCCAGAAGGGAAATTGTAAGGGGAAGCTTCATTGGGGTACTCCTTTTCTAAGTTCGGATTATATGTGCTCCATATCGTATTATTTATGTGTATCCTCTAAACCCAAAACCCTGCAACAAAAAAGCGCCGGTCCAGAGGACCGGCAGCTTTTCGTTGCGTATTCAGCTTACTGCAGTAACTGCAGAACTCCCTGAGGTACCTGATTTGCCTGAGCAAGCATAGCCTGAGAAGCCTGAACCAGAATGTTATTCTTGGTGTAAGCCATCATCTCTTTCGCCATGTCTACGTCACGGATACGGCTCTCAGCAGCTGTGATGTTCTCGGTCTGAACACCCAGGTTGTTGATAGTGTGATCCAGACGGTTCTGAAGAGCACCAAAGGTAGAACGAATGGAAGAAATCTGATCGATAGCAGCATTAACAGTATCAATCGCCTGTCTTGCCATGCTTGCAGACGTAATGTCAATATCTGCAACCTTTGCAGTATCTGATCCAATCGTAGAAGTGTTCATCAGGGACAGATTTACTGTCAACTGGTTATGAGAAGCAGAAGTCTCACCTACGTGAAGAACAATTCCCTTGTCAGCTCCTACCAACGGGCCGCTGAACAGGGTCATACCATTGAAGTTTGCACTCTTGCTGATACGATCGATCTCTTCGTTCAACTGCTTAATCTCTTTCTGCATCTCATCACGGTTGGTGCTGGAGTAAGTTCCGTTTGCAGACTGGGTAGCCAGTGCAACCATACGGTTCAGCATGGAGTGAACTTCGGTCAAAGCACCCTCAGCGGTCTGTACCAGAGCAACGCCGTCTTCTGCGTTCTTCTGAGCAGTCTCAAGACCAGTGATCTGAGCTCTCATCTTCTCGGAAATAGCCAGGCCTGCTGCGTCATCGCCAGCGCGGTTGATCTTATAGCCGGAAGACAGTTTCTCTAAGTTCTTTCCAACGGAAGAGTTGTTGTTGGTTAAGTTTCTGTGTGCATTTAATGCAGTAATATTGTGCTGAATTCTCATAGTTTTTCCTCCTTGATAATGGCGGGAAAAATCCTTTTCCCCGTCAAGTTATTATTTGGATATCTCAGAAGCGCTCGTGGACTGCCGGCTGTTGTCCAGTAAATACACTTGAATGGATACCCTGAAAATTACTTTTCATATACATTATCGTGCGATTCCGAAATAACTTAAGGGTTTTAGAAAAAATTTTTTAATTTTTGATATTCTTCTCCTGCCCTCGCAGGTCCCCCCTATCAGCGCCTGCTTTCCCACCGCTGTCTCTGCCGTACATACTCCTCATTCAGCCACGCCGCTGCCTCCTCAAATCCCTCCGGCGTAAAGACAAATTCCCGGAAAGTCTTCTCCTCCTCTTTCGTTACCTCAAAGCTGTAGGGCTCCGGATAAACCGCCGCCTCCAGAAATACTTCTTTTTCCTCTGTCTCTTTCTTGCGCAGGCGGTACCGCATTCCACGATAACTGCCTGTATAAACGCTTCGATTTACATAAGGAAGTCCTGCCTGTCCATGCAGATCAATCATATAAGCCTCCACCGGCCCAAGGCCGTCAAACCACAATTATAATCTTCCCTGTCATCAAAGAGGATGCCGCCTGCGCACTGTCTCGAAAGCCTCCTCCGCCACTGCCACAGTTTCCGCAATATCCCCGTCACTCAAAGCCGCATTGATAAAGTGATTGTGATGGTTCGTAAAAAATACCCCCCGCAGCACACACTCCGCCACCCATTCCTGATGCAGCATCAACGTGGGATCATCCGCAATCCGCAGATAGAATAAGGACGGCATACCGCTTACATGGAGATCAAAGCCGAACTTCTCCGCCGCTGCTGTCAATCCTTTTTTCAACTTCGTTCCCTCCTCATTCAACAGCGCCGTAATGTCCAGCCGCTTCATCTTCTCGATGCAGGCAATTCCCGCCGCAAAGGGTACCGCGCTCATCCAGTAGCTCCCTGTAAAGGAAAGACTGCTGACGGAATTTTTGAGAAAATCCTTTCCGCAGAGGGCCGACACATTGTATCCGTTGGCCAGTGCTTTACAGAAACAGATCAGATCTGCCTCAAACCCAAAAAAATGATCGGAGCCGGCCAGATCCAGCCGGAACCCTGCGCGCACATCGTCTATAATCAGAACCGTATCATGTTCTGTACAGAGATTGCGGACCTTTCCCCAGAATCCTTCCGCCGGAAGCTCATTATCCTGGAAATTGCCGTGCATATAGGGCTGCCCGATGACTGCTGCAATCTCTCCTTTATGTTCCGCAAATACCCCTTCTAAGGCCTCATAGTCATTCCAGTCCACATACAGGTTATTGCACACGTCCTCCTCAATAATTCCTGCGTAATCAATCTTCTGGGTCCAGGGCGAGACCCCGTGGTAATATCCCTTAAAAAATACAATTTTCTTCCGATGGGTATAAGCCCGCGCCGTCATTACTGCCAGCGTCGTCACATCGTTGCCATTCTTTGCAAAAAAAGCCCAGTCCGCCGTATGGACCGTGTCTACCAGAAGCTCTGCAAAATCAATCATCTTCGTGGAAGGAGAAGTCATACAGTTTCCCAGCTCCATCTGTGCCCTTGCCGCCGCGTCCACATCCGGATCGCAGTACCCCAGAATATTGGGGCCGTAAGCACACATGTAATCAATAAAACGATTACCGTCCACATCCCAGATATAAGTTCCCTCTGCCCGTTCTCCGAACAGAGGGAACGCCTCAACAGGAATAAAACACCCCTCCGCAGGCCCCAGATGTCCATACACACCAGAGGGAATTACCTTTGCCGCCCTTGTAAAGGCCTCTCTGCTTTTTGTATAAGTATTTAATGCTCTCATCCCTTTTCCCTCCTTTAAGCCAGATAAAGCCCTGCACGGTCCAGAATCCGGTTCATATTGTCCAGCATGGAAATCATACCGCCCATGCGGATCTCTCCGGTACCGATACAGGCCAGAGAATTCACCCTGCCCTCAAACAAATCTCTGGCAATGGATATGCTGCCAAACTCCATCACTGCATCCGGCGCCTTCGGTATCTTCTTCACGGTGGTCAGGCGGTGCTCCCTGACGCAGACCGAGGCTGTGGGGCCGTCTTTAATGGAAAGCTTAATGATACCGTCCTTCATATAGGAAGCGCTTGCCTGTCCCACCTTATCCTGATTCCCAATCTGGCTGATGGCTGACGCGATGGTATAAAACATCAGGGTTGTACTTTTTTCAAAAAATACGGGATCCTTCAGATCCTCCGGGGAAGCTTTGAGGTACCGGGCCAGAATGTCCGTAAGCCTTGTAAAGTTCTTCAGGAGAAAGGGAAGGCTCATAAAGCCTTTGGACGGAATCGGTGTCACCGTCCCGTCAATCATCCCGTTAAACTTCTGCACACTGGAGAAAGGCAGACGTATCCGGCCCTGGCCGGCGCCGCTTTTCATCCTGCATACGCCGTCCTCAAAGAACAGCGTGGCTGCAGGTCCTCCTGCCACTGCAAAGCTGATACTGGTGTTTTTATCTGCGGCCAGGGACTTAGCCTCCTCATCCATGCTGCAAAGATTTTCCAGGGTCCCAAGCACTGCAAAAAGGTTAATACATGCCAGTGTCTTTTCATCTGTATTGTGTTGTCCTATCATTTCCCGCCCTCCGTACTCTGCTTATGTTACTCCCAAGTATACGTTTTCCCTTTTCAAAAGTCAATTCTCATGCTAAGATATGATAAAATTGCTGCCGGCAGCTTCTTGGAGTAATCCTGCTTCATGAAAACCGGAAACATATAACCATTGGACGAAGGAAAAGGATTATGACAAAAAAATTATTTGAAAAAAACAGTTTTTTAAAAGAATTCACTGCCACCGTCAATGCCTGTGAGCCTCTTGCGGATGCCTGGCGCATCCTTCTTGATCAGACTGCGTTCTTTCCGGAAGGCGGCGGCCAGAGCGGTGACAGCGGTTTTCTGAATCAGACGGAAATCTTTGACACGCAGGAACATGACGGTCTTATCTGGCATTATGCCAGGACCTTTCTCATGCCCGGAACCTGCGTGTCCGGCCATATTAACTGGGCGAAACGCTTTGACCGGATGCAGCAGCATTCCGGCGAGCATATTGTATCCGGCCTTGTACACAGCCGCTTCGGTTATGACAATGTGGGATTTCATCTGGGAGAAACAGAGGTAACCTTAGATTTTAACGGTCCCGTTACGAAAAAAGAACTGGCAGAAATCGAGACAGCGGCCAACCGGGCCGTGTGGGACAATCTTCCTATAGATACTGCCTTTCCATCCAAAGAGGAACTGTCAGCTTTGAATTACCGCAGTAAAATCGAAATCCAGGGACAGGTGCGCATGATCACCATCCCCGGTATTGATGTCTGCGCCTGCTGCGCCCCCCATGTCCGCCGGACCGGGGAAATCGGCCTGATCAAGCTCACCAATGTCCAGTCCCACCGGGGCGGCGTACGCATCCACCTGCAGGCTGGAGGACGGGCTCTTGCCGATTATACCCAAAAAGAACAGAGTGTAAAGTCCATCTCTGTCCTTCTCTCCGCCAAAGAAGAAGACACCTCCAGGGCTGTGGAGCGGCTGAAACAGGAGAACTTTCAGCTCACAGGCCGGATATTAAAGCTTCAGAAAGCTCTGATCTGCCAGAAAGCCTCTGCCATACCAAAGACGGCCGGGGATATCCTGTTTTTCGAACCGGATCTGGACCCGGACACTGCCCGTGAGTTCGTGAACCTCCTCACCAGACGCTGCTCCGGCACTGCCTGTGTTTTCCTTGGAAATGACGCCGCCGGCTACCGCTACATACTGGGAAGCGCCCACGAGGATGTGCGGCCTCTGTGCCGGAAGCTCAACGAAGCCTTTCAGGGAAAAGGCGGCGGCAGTCTCAAAATGGCCCAGGGCTCCCTTACAGGAACCAAAGAGGCTGTCAAAGCCAGCTTTCCCGGCGCTGTCTGTCTGGAAGCCTGACCCTGCCATTTCCTGCGGCGGTTACTTCGCCCCCTTCCATCCGGGTATTCAGAAGTGCCGCCATTTCCTTATAATTTTCTCATAGACCGGCAGCATCTCCCGCTCCGTTACTTTTTCCTTCAGCTCCTCAAGAGGAATCCACGCAACCCCGCTGTTCTCATCCTCTTTGATCCGCACAGCTGCAGACTCCGGCGCCGCCAGAAGGTAGGTCAGGTTCAGGTGCTGGTGGGAACTTACATACTGTCCCCGCTTCCAGTGCCCCCAGACGGGAAGGATATCCAGACTGCAGGCCTCCCGGCTGATAAGCCGGATTTTTTTAAGACCTGTCTCTTCCCCGGCCTCCCGCAGGGCAACGGCGCACAAATCTTCCTCCCCGTCCGCATGACCGCCGGTCCAGGACCAGGACTGATAAATATTGTGATATACCATTAACAGCTTCCTCCGATCCTCATTGAAGATCAGCGAGGAAGCTGTCATATGCGCGATTCCGCACTGCCGTGTGCCAATGGTTTCCGGAAACAGCTCAATATAATGAAGCATCAGCTGTCTGTCCCGCTCCTCCTGCTCACAGGAAGGGCGGTACTCCCGAATTTGTCTTTGGTACTGGTTCATTATGCCTCCACAAACACGTCTTTACCCATGCCGCAGATGGGGCATACCCAGTCCTCCGGCAGATCCTCAAAAGCGGTTCCCGCTGCAATACCATTATCGGGATCTCCCACCTCCGGGTCATACTCATAGCCGCAGGGCTCACATACATACTTTTTCATAGTTTCGTTTCTCCTTCCTATTATTATATATTGTTTCTCAGATTCCCTTGTCCACTGAAGAACAATCTGATCGTTTTTAGAACGAACAACTCATATCGTGTGTAAAATCGTCCGTTCTACTAGAATATACCAAAAATCCTGCCTTTATTCCAGAACAATTTTTATTTTCTGCTTTTCCTGTCATGCCCTCTCTTGCCATGGACACACATGTAACAGCTCAGTCCGCAGGATTCACAAGGAGACCTTCCAAGCCTTCACACATACACTTAAGAAACCGCCTGCCGTACTTCTCTGCCTTAAAGGCTCCGATTCCTGAAATCTCCAGCAGCTCCTTCTCATTCACAGGCTTTTGCACACATAGATGCACCAGAGTCTTATCCGAAAATACCACATACGGGGGAACCTTCTCCTCTGCCGCAATCTCTCTGCGCAGAGCCCGGAGCCGCTCAAACAGCTGTTCCTCTTCCAGGGTAAAATCTTCTGCGTGCAGCTCTGCCGCCAGCTTCTGCCTGCGCTTTTTCTGTTTTTCGCCTTTTTTCTCTGCCTTTTTCGGCGGACGTTCTGCCTCCTTTGCCATTTTCATCACTACCGGCAATGCGCCATCCAGAACTGCCTGCGACTTCCCAGTCAGTTTTACAACCGCATACGCATCATCGGTCACTGTCAAATACTCCTGAACCTGAAGCTGATTCAGAATCTGGCGCAGCTTATAGACAGGCATTTTGGCCAGACTGCCGTAGTAAGGATTCTCCTTCATCCGGTAGTTTTGCACCTTCGTGGTATCCGCGCCCCGGACTGTGTCCAGAATCACATTCACCCCGTACCGCTGGCGGCTGGTGTTTACTGCGCCCAGAAGCGCTTTCACCGTCTCTGTCACATCCACGGTTTCAAACCGGCCCAGGCAGTTGGAACAGTTACCACAGTAATTGGAAGCATATTCGCCAAAGTATCTTAAAATGTAATCCCGCAGACATTCATTGGTAAAACAGTAAAAGGTCATTTTCTTCAGCCGTTCCCGATCCTGCTGCTGTACCAGTGCCAGGGCCTCCAAATCCAGCTCCTCATTCTCCCGGCTGTGCGAAATAAACAGCTGGTTTGTGATCACATCCTGTCCGCCATACAAAAGAATGCACTCTGCAGGCTCTCCGTCTCTTCCCGCACGGCCTGCCTCCTGATAATAGCTTTCCATGTTTTTGGGCATATTATAATGAATCACAAAGCGGACATTGGATTTATCAATGCCCATACCAAAGGCATTTGTGGCTACTATAATGTCCACCCGGTCATAAATAAAATCCTCCTGATTTTTCCTGCGCTCTTCATCTCCCAGGCCTGCATGGTACCGGGAAGCCGAAACACCCTCCGCGCGCAGGCGCAGGCAGACCTCTTCCACAGTCTTTCGTGTCAGGCAGTAAATAATGCCGCTCTCCCCCGGATGCAGATCCACATAGGCCTTCATGGCCGCATATTTATTCTGCGGCGACTGCACGGCAAAATAAAGGTTCGGCCGGTCAAAGCCTGTGGTAAGCCGTAAGGGCTCCCGCAGAGTCAGAATCCGCACAATATCCTCCTGCACGATCTTCGTGGCTGTGGCCGTAAATGCCGCCAGAACCGGCCTTATCTTAAGTCTGTCCACAAATTCCACGATCTTTAAATAACTGGGCCGGAAGTCCTGCCCCCACTGGGACACACAGTGAGCCTCATCCACCGCCACCATTGAAATCTGCGCATGAAGGGCAAAGCTTAAAAATTCCTCTGTCACCAGCCGCTCCGGCGCCACATAAATCAGCTTATAGCGTCCTGCTGCCGCAAACTGAAGAGCTTTGCGGTACTGGCCGGGAGTCAGTGAACTGTTCAGATAAGCTGCGTGAATGCCTGCCTGATTCAAGGCCTCCACCTGATCCTTCATCAGGGAAATAAGAGGCGAAACCACCAGCGTAATCCCGTCCATCATAAGTGCCGGGATCTGAAAGCAGAGAGATTTCCCGGCTCCGGTGGGCATAATCCCCAGCGTATCACGTCCGGAAAGAATGCTGTCTATCAGTTCTTTCTGGCCCGGCCGGAATTTGTCATATCCAAAATATTGTTTTAATAGGTTTGCTGCGTTCAATCAAAAAATCCTCCCGTTTACAGGTGCGCATTTTCTTCCCCAGGATCCCCTGCGCACACATTCCGATCATATGTCATCCAAACTGACAATGCAAGTGTTTCAAACTAAAATTATTTTTTTGACGGATTTTGTCTGAAATTCCCCCAAACCCGCATAGAGACTGCTTTTCACCGTTTTTCTGTCGAAAACAATATCTTGTAATCACCATTGACAAAACCACTATATCTTGTTACAATGAACTTCGTCAGCACCTTAAAACACATGAACCAGGAATTGAGGGAAATTTTATGAAAATTATTAAAAGAAGCGGCGCGGAAGTTGAATTCGATCCGGAAAAGATTGTTGTCGCCGTCACAAAAGCGAATGAGAAGGTTGTTCCCAGCGCCCGTATGGCTCCCATTCAGATTAAGCGGATTGCAGAGGATGTGGAGAGCGCTGCTCTGAATATGAACCGTTCTTTAAGTGTAGAAGAAATTCAGGATATGGTGGAAGATCAGATTATGAATCAGCGTGCCTTTGATGTGGCCAGACGCTATATCACCTACCGTTACCGGCGGGCAATGATCCGGAAGTCCAACACCACCGACGAGCAGATCTTAAGCCTGATTGAATGCAACAATGAAGAAGTCAAGCAGGAGAACTCCAACAAGAATCCCACGGTCAACAGCGTGCAGCGTGACTACATGGCCGGTGAGGTAAGCAAGGATATCACCAAGCGGATTCTTCTTCCCAACGACATTGTAGCCGCCCACGATCAGGGACTGATTCATTTCCACGATTCCGATTATTTTGCCCAGCACATGCACAACTGCGATCTGGTGAATCTGGAGGACATGCTTCAGAACGGAACCGTGATCAGCGGCACCATGATCGAGAAGCCCCACAGCTTCTCCACAGCCTGCAACATCGCCACTCAGATCATTGCCCAGGTGGCCTCCTGCCAGTACGGCGGGCAGAGCATCAGTCTGACCCATCTGGCTCCCTTCGTGGATATCAGCCGTAAGAAGATCCGCAGGCAGGTGGCCGATGAACTGCACTCCATTCACGAAGCTGTGACAGAAGAGGAAATCAATACCATCACAGAGAAGCGCCTGCGGGAAGAAGTAAGAAACGGCGTTCAGATGATTCAGTACCAGGTAGTTACTCTGATGACTACCAATGGACAGGCTCCCTTTGTCACTGTCTTCATGTATCTGAACGAGGCTCAGAACGAGCAGGAGAAGAAGGATCTGGCTCTAATCATCGAAGAAACCCTGCGCCAGCGCTATCAGGGTGTTAAAAATGAAAAGGGAACCTGGATTACCCCTGCTTTCCCCAAGCTCATTTATGTGCTGGAGGAAGATAACATCCACGAAGACAGCAAGTACTATTATCTGACCCAGCTGGCCGCCAAGTGCACGGCCAAGCGTCTGGTTCCGGATTATATTTCCGAAAAAATCATGCTGCAGAATAAAGTGGATAAAAACGGGGAAGGCCACTGCTACACCTGTATGGGCTGCAGAAGCTTCCTGACTCCCTATGTGGATGAAAACGGAAAGCCCAAATATTACGGCCGCTTCAATCAGGGTGTTGTAACGGTCAATCTGGTAGATATCGGCCTCTCTGCCGAGGGCGATATAGACCGGTTCTGGAAAATCTTTGACGAGCGCATGGAACTCTGTCACCGGGCCCTCCAGTGCCGTCATGAGCGTTTGACCGGAACAGTCTCCGACGCTGCGCCCATTCTGTGGCAGCACGGCGCTCTTCTGCGGCTTAAAAAAGGCGAAACCATTGACAAATATCTCCATGGCGGATATTCTACCCTTTCTCTGGGCTATGCCGGTCTCTGGGAATGTGTCTACAGCCTCAACGGCAAGAAGCTCACCGAACCGGAGGGAGAAGCTTTGGGTCTGGAAATCATGCGCCGGCTGAATGAATATACGGCCAAATGGAAAGCCGCCGAGCAGATTGACTACTCCCTGTACGGCACACCGCTGGAAAGCACTACCTACAAATTCGCCAAGTGTCTTCAGAAGCGCTTCGGCATTGTGAAACATGTAACGGACAAGAGCTACATCACCAACAGTTACCATGTCCATGTAACCGAACCTATTGACGCCTTTGACAAACTGGCTCTGGAAGCCAAATTCCAGGCCCTCTCTCCCGGCGGAGCCATCTCCTATGTGGAGGTTCCCAATATGCAGAACAACCTGGAAGCCGTTCTCTCTGTTATGCGCTTTATCTATGACAATATCATGTATGCGGAGCTGAACACCAAGAGCGACTACTGCCAGGTCTGCGGCTACGATGGAGAGATCGAGATTCAGGAGGATGAGCACGGCAAGCTTATCTGGAAATGCCCCGGCTGCGGCAATACGGACCAGAACAAAATGAATGTGGCCCGGCGTACCTGCGGGTATATCGGAACCCAGTTCTGGAATCAGGGACGGACCCAGGAGATCAAGGAGCGGGTACTCCATCTATGAATTATGCAGTGATCAAAAAAAATGATATTGCCAACGGTCCCGGCGTGCGGGTTTCCCTCTTTGTCAGCGGCTGCCGCCATCACTGTAAAAACTGTTTCAACCAGGAAGCCTGGGATTTCAATTGCGGCTCCCCTTTCACAGAGGATACCATCGCGGAGATTCTCTTTGCCCTGGCTCCTGATTACGTGGCCGGTCTCTCTTTGCTGGGCGGCGAACCCTTTGAGCCGGAGAACCAGGAAGGACTCTTGAAGCTGGTGCGGCAGGTGCGGCAGCATTTTCCTCAGAAAACCATCTGGTGTTATACCGGATTTACCCTGGAAACGGATCTCTTAACCGGCCGGACGGGGAATCCGGATACTGTTTTGGAACTGCTCTCCCTGCTGGACGTGCTTGTAGACGGGAAATTTGTGGAAGCTCTGAAAGATCCGGGGCTTCTGTTCCGGGGCTCCTCCAACCAGAATATCATCGACGTACCCAAATCACTTGCAGCCGGCCACACGGTTCTTCTGGAAGGACGCTGGTATCGGACCATGGGCAGCGGGAATATTGATGAGGCATAAAATACGAAATATATAAAGCATTTTTCTATCTTCAGGAAAACGTGACAAAAAACAGGCTGGCAGATTTCGCAAATCTGTCAGCCTGTTTCCGGTATTCCGCCATATAATATTCCAGGGCGGAAAAGGCAGGAAAACATAAAAAAATTCCCTCTGGACTGTTTTGAAAAGACGCGCTAAAATAGAGGTTACGAATTACAGATGAGGAGTATTGATTATGAATACCACGAACAAAAACTGGTTTCTCAAGGGCCTGCGGGACGGAATCCCCATCTCCCTTGGGTATCTGGCCGTATCCTTCACCCTGGGGATTGCCGCCAAAAATGCCGGATTTACCCCTTTCCAGGCTATGCTCACCAGCCTGACCAACAACGCCTCCGCCGGGCAGTTCGCAGGCTTTACTCTGGTGGCAGCAGGGGCCGGCTATCTGGAGCTGGCTGTCATGGAGCTGGTGGCCAATGCCCGGTATCTTCTGATGTCCTGCGCTATGAGCCAGAAACTGGCCCCAAGCACCCCGCTTCTTCACCGGCTTCTCATAAGTTTCGATGTGACGGATGAGATCTTCGGCGTATCCATAAGCGTTCCGGGAAAACTGAATCCTTTCTATACCTATGGGCTCATCGCCATTGCCGCCCCAGGATGGTCCCTGGGAACTTATCTGGGCGTCCTGATGGGCAACATGCTTCCCGCCGGTATTGTGCGGGCCTTAAGTGTAGGCCTCTACGGCATGTTTCTGGCTGTCATCATTCCCCCTGCCAGAAAGAGCCGGGTTCTGTCCGCGGTCATTCTGATTTCCATGGCATCCAGCTTTGCCTTTACGAAGCTGCCGGTAATCTCCGGCCTGTCCACCGGTACACGGACCATTCTTTTAACAGTTTTGATTGCCGCAGGGGCAGCAGTTTTATTCCCGGTCAAGGAGGAGGCGTAAATCATGACACACAATATTTATCTCTATATCCTGGTTATGGCATCCGTAACCTACACCATCCGGATGCTCCCGCTGGTTCTGATCCGCAAAGAGATCACCAGCCCTTTTATCCGCTCCTTTCTCTACTACGTACCCTACGTAACACTGGCTGTTATGACTTTCCCGGCTATCCTGTCCGAGACCGGCAGTATCTGGTCTGCCTGGGCTGCTCTGCTGACAGGCATCTTTCTGGCATGGAAGGGGAAAAGTCTTCTGCAGGTGTCGGTCTGCGCCTGTCTTATGGTGTTTGTGCTGGAGCTTTTTCTTGTGTAAGGCTCCGGTACAGTCCGCCCCTTTGCTTTACTCGTCTATAAACCGTTTCAATTCTTCTGCCAGTTTGTAGACAGTTGTTCCTGGATCGAATTCGGATGGTTTACACTTTTTCGGATCAAAATCTGCCATTCTTCGTTTCGCATTTTTTATGGCTGTCGTTACGCCGTCATAGATATTCACCATATCATAAATTTCTTTATAGTTCTTTTGATATTTTCCTTCGCCCAAATGGTACTGCTTAAATATTTCATCAAGCTTTTTATTCCAGTCATCTCTGTGCAGGGCGGAATCACTATAATGAAAATGTAAATAAAGCCAGTATTCAAAAGCCTGATTGCTCCATGCTGTCTTATATCCTTTATTTGTGCCTTCCCTAACTGCCTCATCGAAATCTTCAAAATCATCTTTGTCAAATACAACCCAGATATTCTGATAGATTATCTTTGCCTCTTTTACAAACTGCTCCGTAACTTCAATTAATCTTCCGGTTGAACATCCTTCGCCCTGTATATCAATAACCGGAACTTCAATGACATCCACCACGCCGCCGATTTTCTCTTTAATCTTCTTTTCCATCCCTTTAAAATATAAAGGCTCCGTACGTTTTCCCTCTGTAACAATTAGAAAAGAATTAGCTCTTGGTTTTTTATATTCATACTGCCTCTGTTTTCTATCCTCCCGCCTCTTTTTAAACAATTCATCGCTCCCCACCTACTCACCTTCTTTCATCGCAAACTCTTTAAGACGCGGAATCCCCCCATATACGCCCGCCAGATAATCCTTTTCAAAAGAAGCATCGGATCTGACCTTAAAATCCGATAAAGCGGCTAATTCCGAATAACCAAATTCATCTTTCTGAACAAACCAGATCTGATCCCTTCGGAAAAACTTTTTATCCATCAAAGTGGTATCATGGGTTGTATAAATTAATTGGGCCGTTGAATTTTCTTCATAAAATAAATCAATAATGAATTTCAAAAGTAACGGGTGGAGCTTTGTATTTAATTCATCCACAAAAATAGAACGATTATTTAGAATTGCCGCACGTGCATAAATAAACAACATAATACTTTTAATGGTTCCTTCTGATTCATCATACAAGTTTAAACAGTATGTTTCTCCATCCTTTCCTTTATGCCATGTGATAAAAATGACCTTATTTTCTTTCTCACTATATCCAATATCTTTAATCCCCGTGTCAATGGCCTTTAAAAACCCTGCTAATTTTTCTTTCTCCTGATCAATTATTTTAGGCAGAAAAGTCTCAAGTACGTTTTTGTCTTCACAGAAATCTGTGGGAACAACCAGTGTATCCATAATTCCAGAATAAACACCTTTGAATATATCTGTTTTTAATTTCAATTTATTAAAAAATGATAACACCAATGTCTCAACCGGTATCTGCTCTTTGTACGCTTCACATTCTTTTCTTACTGCCGCACCAAGTTCCACCGTTTCTGTTGTCCGCTCAAAGATAACAGCTGTTCTGTTTGTCTGCAGATTTTTCCTGTAGAGCCACTCTGCCGCAATACACTTATCATTATATTCAAACCCATAACGATATTCAAACTGTCCAAGGATTTCTGTGATTTGAAATTCTGAGTTGTTATGGTTATCCTTCTCAAATGAAAAAGGCAGATAGTACTTATTGATGGCAGTCTCTGCTTTGTCATCAACATTATTTAAGGATTCTGCAATAATACTTTGAAAATAATCCATCGCTAAATAAAGATTGGACTTTCCACTAGCGTTGGCCCCATAGATGGCAGCAACTTTGAGAAATTTTTCTTTCCCGCCATTATCAATCAAATTACACTTATGTTCCTTATATGCATTAATTGCGGTCATATCCAATATTGTTTCATCCCGAAAAGATAAAACATTTTTCAACATAAACTGTACCAGCATGTCTCTGACCCTCCTTATATTTTATAATATACCGTTTTTCTTATTCTATGTCAATTTTTTTGAGATTTTTTCACATTTTCAACGTTTTAATATCAAAAATTCAACTTGATCAGCTAAACACGTGACACAAAAAAGAGCTGTTGTAAAACAAGAAATATCTTTTACAACAGCCCTGTTATTTTACTGAAATATTCTGTTTAGGATGTGTAACAGTTCGACAAACCGCCCTGTTGCTATGGTGTTTCTTCGTTTTACTTCTTCTGCAGATACTTCCGTAAGTCAAGTGCAACCGCAACTACGATTACAAGACCCTGTGCAATGTAGGTGTATGCCGGATCCACACCCAGGAACTGAAGACAAATCTTCAAAATCTCGAATACTAGAACGCCGATCAAAACGCCGCCCACTCTGCCGACACCACCGTTGGCAGATACGCCGCCGATGGTACAGGCCGCGATAGCTTCCAGCTCATAGCCCATACCCGTTGCTGTGGACGCGCCGCCTGCCTTGGCGCCTACCAGGAATCCTGCCAGCGCATACATAACGCCAGCCAGTATGTAAATACGGATCAGAGAAGCCTGCACATTGACACCTGCAACCTGCGCCGCATTTTCATTACCGCCGATCGCATACATGTATTTGCCGTGACGGGTCTTATTGTACAGGAACCAGAAATAAACGCCTACAATCACTGCAAAAATCATCAGGAACGGGATGGGTCCTACGGAACCGGTTGCAATGGTCAGATAGCTCTTCTTATAACCGCCCATGGGCTGGTTATTGGTAATCAGAGAACAGAGACCGTAAATAACCGTCTGCATACCCAGGGTTGCAATAAAGGGCGGAACCTTCAGCATAGAAATCACAACGCCGTTCACGGCACCAAAAGCTCCCATGATGATCATAACGATAACCAATGCCACCGGCCAGGGAAGATCCGGCATCCAGGGCAGCATCCGCGCGGAATAATCCAGGCTCTGCAGCATCATAGCGGAAAGACATGCCGCCAGGCCTACCGCGCGGCCTGCAGACAGGTCTGTTCCCTTGGTAATCAGACAGCCTGACACACCACAGGCAATAATGAAACGGGGCGCTACGTTTACCACCAGGTTTCCGAAGTTCGTGGTAGTAAAGAAATTCTCCGTGGTACATCCGGTCAAAATCGCCAGCAGTACTATGAGGATAATAATCGCATTATTGGATGCAAATTTTTTCACATCAAATGTTTTTCCTTTTTCCATGTTAATATTCTCCCTCCTTTTTATAAGGTAACCTATTCAAACTGAGTAGCCAGTTCCATAATGTTCTCCTGATTTGCCTCTTTCCCATCGATAAATCCGGTCACACGGCCGTCACACATAACCATAATGCGGTCTGACATACCGATGAGCTCACTCATTTCAGAAGAAATCATAATAATGCTCTTACCCTGTCTTGCCATCTCAGCGATAATACAGTAAATCTCATACTTGGCTCCTACGTCAATACCACGGGTAGGCTCATCCATAATAAAGACATCAGGGTTATTGGCCAGCCAGCGGCTGATAAGCACCTTCTGCTGGTTACCGCCTGAGAGAGATTGAATCTGTGTCTTGGAGGACGGGGTCTTGATTGAGAGCTTGGCCACATTTTCCTGTACCAGATTCTCAATCTTGGCATCATCCAGCATCACGCCTCCAATCAGATACTGGTCAAGAGATGCAATGGAAACATTATCTGCAATAGACAGTACCCCCAGGATACCTGTCGCACGGCGATCCTCAGTCAGCATGGCAATTTGATTGTTAATGGCATCTCTGGGCTGGGAAATCTTAAGCTCCCGCCCTTTGTAGAGAATCCTCCCTGAAGTATGGGCCCGAAGTCCGAAGAGGCCTTCCATCAGTTCTGTACGCTGTGCGCCTACCAGGCCTGCCACACCCAAAATCTCGCCCTGACGAAGCTGGAATGCCACATGACGAAAGCTCTTGGGGTTAATAGACGTAAAGTCCTCCACCTCAAATACCACTTCTCCCGGAACATTCTCCCGTCTGGGGTACAGCTCGGAAAGCTCACGGCCAACCATTTTCGTGATAATAAAATTGGTAGTCAGCTCTTTTGCTGACCAGGTCCCTATGTACTGGCCGTCCCGCATGATGGTTACTTCATCACTGATGCGCAGGATCTCGTCCATCTTATGGCTGATATAGACAATGGAAACTCCCTTGCTCCGCAGCTCATCAATAATGGTAAACAACGCCTCTACCTCAGCGGCAGTCAGAGAGGATGTAGGCTCATCCAGAATCAGTACCTTACAATCTGCGGAAACAGCCTTGGCAATCTCCACCAGCTGCATCTGGGATACAGAAAGACTTCCCAGACGTGCCCTGGGATCAAAATTTAAATGTACCTCCTTAAGCACCTTTGCGGCATCCTCATACATTTTGTCGTGATCCACCACTGTCACAGGGCCGGCCTTTTTGGTGGGATATCTCCCCACATAAATATTCTCACCAATGCTCCGCTCCGGAATGGGCTGAAGCTCCTGATGCACCATGGCAATACCGCGGTTCAGGGCATCCAGGGGCCCCTTAATCTGAACCTTCTGTCCCTCATAGATCACTTCCCCCTCATCCATGTGGTAGATACCAAACATGCATTTCATCAGGGTAGACTTTCCGGCTCCGTTTTCCCCCATAAGGGCATGGACTGTGCCCGGCCGCAGATTCAGCTGTGCGCCGTCCAATGCTCTGACGCCAGGAAACGTCTTTACAACATCGTGCATTTCCAAACGATACTCTGACAATTTACTGCCCTCCTTCATTCATTTTCGCAATCCTGCAGACAGGTACCCGATCCCGTCTGCAGATTAATCTCCCTTGTGCAAAGCAGGAAGTGCATGCTTTCACGCACGCACTTCCTACTAGATTTCAGGCTTTCTCAATTTCAGATTACTGGAAATCAGCTGCGTTCTCTGGAGTAACCTTTACATAATCAACATAGATAGACTGCTCGCCCTCTGCGTAGGTCTTGCCGCCCAGAAGCTCTTCCATAGCAGCTACTGCGCCTTCTGCCTGACCCTGTGCATCGTTAAGAACGGTACCGGTCATGTTGCCGTTTACAACCTCATTCAGGGCTGCATCCAAAGCATCAACACCTACCAGATAGATGTCCTCGTTTACCTTGCGTCCTGCTGCCTGAATAGCCTGCAATGCGCCGATTGCCATATCGTCGTTGTTACAGAACACAACTTCAATCTTCTCGCCAAACTTTGCAAGGTCATTCTGTGCGATCTCCTGTCCCTTGTTCCGGTCCCAGTCACCACGCTGCAGGTCAAGCTCCTCAACCTCCAGACCAGCGTCTGTCAGAGCCTTTACAGAGAACTCGGTACGATACTGAGCATCGATGTTCTCCGGGTCACCCTGAATCATGATATAGGAAATCTTGCCGTCGCCGTTGATATCACCCTTGTTCTCGGTATCCAGAATCAGTTCGCCCTGCATGGTTCCGGACTGACGTGCATCACATCCAACATAAACCAGCTTGTCGTATGCTGCCATCTGCTCTGCGGTGGGCTCACGGTTAATCAATACAGTGGGGATACCTGCAGTCTTTACCATATCAATGATCTGGTCTGCTGCGGAAGTCATAACCGGATTGATAATCAGAGCGTCAACCTTCTGTGTGATGAAGTTGTTGATCTGATTGTTCTGCTCAGCCTGGTCGTTCTTTCCGTCCATGAATGTAACGGTGTATCCCTTGCCCTCCAGGATCTCCTGCAGTGCGTTACGATAGGTGGTCATGAAAGCGTCGTCAAACTTGTAGATACAAACACCGATGTTGCCGCCTGCTGCAGGTTCTTCACCCTCTGCCGGAGCCTCTGTCTCAGGTGCTTCTGCCTCAGGAGCTTCTGCTTCCGGTGCTGCTGCCGGAGCCTCTGCAGGCTCTTCTGCCTTGGAACCACATGCGGCGATAGATGCTGCCATCAGGACTGCCATGGCCATTGCTGTGAACTTCTTGATAAGTCTCATAGTCTTAAATTCCTCCCTTTACTTTACTCATAATTTGAGTATTTTTTTACAAGCGCATAGAAAACCTTACATTTCCTTGTGCACTATGACTACTTACAGGATAATTATAGAGAAATTTATGACAGATTTCAATAAGAAATTCTTCGATTTTCTATAAATTTTTTTGGATCT
>CATJHO010000174.1 GCA_949740535.1 uncultured Lachnospiraceae bacterium | reverse complement strand
TCTGCATTTCCTATATAAACATCTTTAACTTCTTTCCCCTTACTCACCTCATAGTTGACCGACGTATTCTTGGCCACCTTGGTCCCGCCGGCAACACTCTGAGACACAATCCGTCCCTCTTCCACTGTATCGCTGAAGACCGACTTAGCCGTACCTGACTTCAGACCCGCATTAGCCAGAGCCGATTTGGCCTCGGCCTCTGTACGGTTCCTGAGATCCGGAACGGTGGCCTCCTCTTCCTTCTGCTCCCTGCCTTTGCTCACAACCAGACGTACCACGCTGCCCCGGCTTGCTTTCGTCTCTCCCTTGGGCGTTGTGGAAATAACATTCCCTTCTGCGGTATTCTCATCAAAGGCCTCTGCCACATCTACATCGAAGCCCATATCCTCCAGTGCCTTCACAGCCCGCTCCCTGGTCTGTCCAACCACATCCGGAACAATCAGCTCCTCGCCGTCCCCGCAGATATCCACAATAATCGTGGTATGGGCGTCCACCTTGGTTCCGGCCTCCTGGCTCTGACCGATAATCTGGCCTGGCTCATACTCGTCCGAGCTTCTGGTCTCTCCCAGCTGGATTCCAAGACTCACCTCTTTTAAGGCTTCCTTGGCCTCAGAGTAACTCTTGCCCAGAAGATTCGGCACCTCTACTTCCTCATCTTCCCCCTCATCCTCACCGTCCAGTACATCTTCGATCTGGGGGGTATTGTCATCGTTGTTTTTTCTGCTTTTACCAAATCCAAAAATCTTGGCAATAATGAAGATTATAATAATGACAATAATCACTGCGGCCACAATGCCGCCGATAGTCATTATCTTTTCAAGCCTGGGATCCAGAATGCCGCCATCTTCATCCTCGTCGTCCTCATCCCCGTCGTCCTCATAATAGCCGTCCTCGTCGTCATAATCCTCATCATAGCCGTCATCTTCATAGTCATACTCATCTTCATCGCCGAAAAGATCCGCATCATCTTCGCCGAAGTCTTCCGGATAACCCTGCTTGGAACTGTAATCACGGTCCAGCGGAATCCGGCCCGTCTCTTCCTTAATTCTGGAAATATCATCTCTGGAAATGGCTACTGTCTTGGCGCCGTCCGGCAGAATCTCTTTTACAAAATTTACATCCGGCGTAAGCAGCGACTGCTTTAAGTCTGCTGTCAGCTCCGCCACATTGGCATAGCGGCGGTCCGGGCTCTTCTCCGTACATTTCAGAATAATATGCTCCAGGCTCACGGGAATATCCGAAGCATAAACTCTGGGAGACACAATATCCTCCTGCAGATGCTTTACCGCCACAACCACAGTAGTTTCCCCGTCAAAAGGCACCCGCCCCGTGACCATCTCGTACATTACGATACCCATGGAATAAATATCGCTCTTGGCATCGCTGTATCCTCCTCTGGCCTGCTCCGGAGATGTATAGTGTACAGACCCCATAGCATCAGAGGTGTTGGTGTTGGAGGAAACGGACTTGGCAATGCCGAAATCTGTCACCTTTACCTTGCCCTCACGGGAAATAATGATATTCTGAGGCTTAATGTCCCGATGTACAATCTGGTTATTATGTGCAAGCTCCAGCCCGGCTCCCATCTGAATAGCAATACTGGTAGCCTCTTTCACAGTCAGCCTGCCCTTTTTCTCAATATAAGTCTTCAGGGTGATCCCCTCAACCAGTTCCATCACAATGTAGTTGATATTCTGCTCATCCCCTACATCATAGACATTTACAATATTGGGATGGGCCAGTCCTGCTGCTGCCTGAGCCTCTTCCTTGAACTTGCGGACAAAATTCTTATCCTCCACAAATTCATCCTTCAGAACTTTTACCGCCACAAAACGGTTCAGCTTATGATCCTTTCCCTTGAAGACCTCTGCCATACCGCCGGATCCGATTTTCTCCAGTATCTCATAACGGTCACCCAAAAACATCCCTAATCTAATCATTTTATCACCTCATCCCGTTCTACCAACACGACTGCTATATTATCCCTCCCGCCGTTTCGGTTCGCCGTATCCACCAGTTCCTGAGCTCCGGACTTTAGATCCACTCTCCGTTCCAGTATCTCCCGAATCTGGGAATCCTCTATCATATTACTCAGGCCGTCCGAACACAGAAGCAGGCACTCGCCCGGCTCCAGGTTCGTGTCGAAATAATCCGGCTCGGCCTGCCCGGATACCCCGATGGCTCTGGTTATAATATTCTTTTCGGGATGATTCCTCGCCTGTTCTCTTGAAATCTCTCCCATACGCACCATTTCTTCCACCAGAGAATGGTCCGTTGTAATCTGTTGAATGTCCTTCCCCACTTTGTAGAGCCTGCTGTCCCCCACATTGGCCACATAGGCGGTATTGTCCACCACCGTAACTGCAACCAGAGTTGTTCCCATTCCCATATAGGACTCTGATTCCTGGGCCTTCTCCAGCAGTCTCTGGTTTGCATAATGAAACGCGCTTTTTAAAATCTGTAGGGGAATATTCTGCATACTTTTTTCGACTGCCTCCCGAATCCGGGAGACTGTATACTCGGAGGCCAGATCGCCTGCTTTGTGACCACCCATCCCATCTGCAACAAGGAAGAGATTCGGTAAATTACCGACAGGTGTTTCGGAAATAAAAATATAATCCTGATTGATGTCCCGGCATCGGCCCACATCCTTCATTCCATATGCTCTCAGCATGGATCCTCTCCTCCTCTCTCTAAGCTGTCCGCAGAATGTTCCCTGGAGCTGTCCATAATGTCTGAATCCTCCGGTACGCCTGGAGAATCCTCCAGATATTTTCTGCGCAGTTGACCACAGGCGCCGTCTATATCACGGCCCATCTCTCTCCTAAGTGTAGCATTAATCCCACATTTTTCAAGATTTTTTTTGAAATTGGCGATAATTTTTTCCCTTGGCTGCACAAAATCCCGCTCATTTACCGGATTTATGGGAATCAGATTCACATGGGCGTGAAGAGGGCCTGCCAGGGCTGCCAGGCCTTTTACGTCCTCTTCGGTGTCATTCACCCCTGCCGCCAGACTGTACTCGAAGGTCAGCCTTCTGCCTGTTTTGTGAAAATAATATCCGCAGGCATCCAGGACCTCCTTCAACTCATAGCGGTTGGCAATCGGCATCAGTTCCCGGCGCTTCTCCTGGGTCACTGCGTGTAAGGACAGCGCAAGTGTCACGGACAAATTCTCCTCCGCCAGCTTACGAATCCCCGGTACAATCCCGCAAGTGGATACCGTGATATTTCTCTGGCTGATATTCAGTCCCTTTTCATGGGATACAAGCCGGATAAACCGAATCAGATTGTCGTAATTATCCAAAGGTTCTCCCGTTCCCATAACCACCACATGAGAAACCCGCTCACCGCTGTCCTTCTGAATCCGGTAAATCTGTTCCAGCATCTCCGAGGGCCTTAAGTTCCGCTTCAGACCGCCAATGGTGGAAGCACAGAAGCGGCAGCCCATCCGGCAGCCCGCCTGGGAGGAGATACACACAGAATTTCCATGGCGGTACCGCATCAGCACACTCTCAATTACATGGCCGTCCGGAAGCCGGAATAAGTATTTGCAGGTTCCGTCCAGTTTCGATCTCTGTATTTCTACCGTCTCCAAAGTGACATATTCATATTCTCTTTCCAGCCATTCTCGAAAGACTTTGGGCAGATTGCTCATACCGGCGATCCGCTCCGCCAGCTTTACATGCATCCACTGATACAGCTGTTCTGCCCGGAATGCCTTTTCTCCTTGCTCTGCAATTTCCCTGCGAAGCTCTTCCAGGGTCAGAGATTTGATGTCTGTCTGTTCCATTGTTACTCACAATTCCTCTTAAATTTTGCAAGAAAAAATCCATCCGAGGCATGGATCCCCGGCAGAAGCTGGAGATATCCCAAAGATGTGGTTTCTCCCTTCAATACTCCCGGAAGACAGTCATCCAAAGACACTGCCTGAAATGGAAAATGCTCCAGAAACCACTTTACATTCTCCTCATTTTCTCCCCGGTGGATAGTACAGGTACTGTAAATCAGGATTCCCCCCGGCTTCACATAGGCCTGGACCACCTCTAAAATCTGTCTTTGCAGAGCGGACAGTTCCTGTTCCTGCTCTCTTGTCATGCGATATTTCAGATCTGTCTTCTTTCCCAGAACCCCCAGACCTGAGCAGGGCAGATCCGCCAGCACGATATCTGCTTTTTCCAGAGATTCCTTATGACAGACACAGGCGTCCCACTGGAGAACGCCCAGATTTCCGATGCCGCAGCGCAGGGCATTATCCCGAATCAATTCTGTTTTGCTCGCAGTCAAATCCCGTGCATCCACCCAGCCCCTGCCCTGAAGCTTCTCTGCCAGATGAATGCTCTTCCCGCCAGGGGCTGCACACACATCAATACAGTAGTCTTCTTCCCCCAAAGCGGCTGCTTCTGTAACCAGCATTGAGCTCACATCCTGAACCTGAAACAGCCCCTCACCAAATTCAGGAATGGCCCAAAGATAATTGTAATTTTCTATCCGCAGGGCATACTCTGGCCAGGCTGCCGCGGTCACGGTAATACCCTGCTGCTCCAGGCGGTCTTTCAGTTCCGCCTGGGTGGTTTTCATCAAATTAGGACAAATGGATAAAGGTTCTTTCTCAAGAAAAGCCTTCAGCATCCGCTCTGTAATTTCCTCCCCATAATCCCCCAGCCAGTCCTCCACAATCCATTCCGGCATGGAATACATCACAGACAGGTAAGTAAGTGTATCATCTCTGTCCGGATACTGGATCTGGGAAAGATTCCTTGCAATGCTACGCAGAACTCCGTTTACAAAGCCCTTTAAACTGCCAAATCCTTTTCTGCCTGCCAGTTTTACAGCCTCATTGCAGACGGCTGAAGCAGGCACCCTGTCCATAAACTTCAGCTGATACACGGACATCCGCAGAAGACTGCGGATCACCGGCTTCATTTTATGAACCTTCACACTGGAAAACTGATTGATGATATAATCCAGATGGATCATCCATTCCAGTGTCCCTTCTGTGAGCCGGGTCAGAAAGGCCCGCTCCTGCTTTCCCAGGTACTGGTATTTTTCCAGCACACTGCGAAGGACCACATGGCTGTAAGCCTCTCCTCTGGCCACTTCCAGCAGAATGCCCAGGGCCAGTTCCCGGCTGTCCACCGTCTCAGTCACGGTTTCTTCCTCCAAATAAGATTAAAAGACGGAGCAGGGACAGAATGGAAGCCGCTGCTGCCGCCACATAGGTCATGGCCGCCGCGCTCAAAACCTTTCTGGTCTGCTTTACCTCATCCTCATACAGCATTCCGGAATCGCTCAAAATACGAATTGCACGGCCGGAAGCATCAAATTCCACCGGCAGTGTCACCAGCTGAAACAGCACTCCTAAAGAAAACAGCAGAATGCCCAGATTAATCAAAAAGGAAGAGCTTGCAAACACAAGTCCAATTAAAATAATCGGCCAGGCTGCCTGGGTGCCGATATTGGCTGCCGGAACCAGGAAATTACGGAACTTAAGAGGTGCATAGGAGCGATCGTCCTGAATGGCATGGCCGCACTCGTGGGCTGCCACCCCGATGGCCGCTACGGAAGCCGATCCATACACGGAATCCGACAGACGGAGCACCTTGGAGCGGGGATCGTAGTGATCGGTCAGGCTGCCGGAAATATGCTCAATCCGTACCTCATAAAGACCTGCGGAACGTAAGATGCGCTCAGCCGCCTCTGCTCCGGTAAGGCCGGAACGGCTGCGGACTCTGCTGTACTTTGCATAAGTTCCCTTCACTTTTGCTGAAGCTGCCAGAGAAATCACTATCCCAATGATAATTAATATATAAGTGGGGTCAAAATAGTATCCATATCCATAATAAGGCATTTTTTGTCTCCTTTCTGATTCTGCCGGGCTTTATATACGATGTCCGCCGTTTTTGTATCCGAGAATTGTTCCTGCTTCCAAATGGTATCCCCGGAGAAAAGCCCCTGTGTCCATACGCTTCTTTCCCTGCAGCTGAAGCTCTTTAATCTTCAAAGCACCCTGGCCGCAGGCTGCATAGACAGCATCCTTGGTTATCCTCACAATCTCCCCGCAGGCGCTTCCCGCCTCTTCCTCCTCACAGACATCTGCATCCCAGATTTTTAAGATCCTGCCTTCCAGACTGGTGTACGCGCTGGGCCAGGGATTCAGCCCCCGGATCAGCCGCTCCAGCTCCACAGCCGGACGGGACCAGTCAAGCTCTCCCATATCCTTGGTGAGCATCCTGGCATAGGGTGTGGGTGACTTCCCCTGCTTTTCGGGAACCAGTTCCCCGGCCTCCAGCTTTTGAAGTGCTTCCACGCAGAGGGATGCTCCCAGCTTACTGAGCTTCTCAAAAAGGCTTCCGCCTGTCTCCTTGGGGTCCAGTGGAACCGCCGCTTTTAGCAGCATATCCCCCGTATCCAGTCCTGCGTCCATCTGCATAATGGTAATGCCGCTTTGCGTTTCCCCGTCAATCACCGCCCACTGAATGGGGGCTGCTCCACGGTATTTGGGAAGCAGAGAGCCGTGGACATTGATACAGCCATACCGCTTCATCTCCAAAATAGACTTGGGAACCAGCTGGCCGAATGCCGCCACCACAATCACATCCGCCTCTGTCCTGCGAATCATTTCCTCCGGCGCCCCGCCGCGAAGCCGTTCCGGCTGATAAATGCGCAGATTGTGGGCAAGGGCTGTTTCTTTAACCGGTGTGGGTATCAGCTCATGGCCGCGGCCCTTAGGTTTATCCGGCTGAGAGACCACCAGCGTAATCTCATGGCCTGCCTCAATCAGGGCTTCCAGTGTTCCCACTGCAAAATCCGGTGTTCCCATAAAAATGATTTTCATACATCCTGCTCCTCATCATCCATTTCCACATCATAGATACTGCCTTCTACCTTATCTACATACATGATGCCCTCCAGATGATCCAGCTCATGGCAGATGGCTCTTGCCAGATATCCATCTGCCTCCACCTCATAGCGCTCCATATTTTCATCCCAGGCCTCTGCCCGCACATAGGCCGGACGTATTACAATACCTGCCTTTCCGGGAACACTTAAGCAGCCCTCGCTGCCGTCCTGGGTATCCCTGGTTTCCAGAATCCTGGGATTTATCATGGTATAGGGGGTTCCATCCACGTCAATGACCACAATCCGCTTCAAAATCCCTACCTGGGGGGCTGCCAGGCCTACGCCTTCTGCCTCATACATGGTATCGTACATGTCCTCAATAAGCTCCTTCAGCTTCGGGGTCAGGTCTGTGACCTCTCTGCATTTTTTACGCAGGAGCTCATCTCCTAAATGTCTGATGTTTCTGATTGCCATACTTCTTTCCTCCTAGTTTTAATTCCACAGCACTCTGTAACAAAAGCTTTTTCAGCCGTTAAAAGCCGTCTGCAAATCCTCAATACCCGCTCATGGGGTTCATGTCAAACTGTATGTTTAACGGTTGGATCTCCGTCTGCTCCTGCCAGAAAAGCTCCAGCTGCTCTTTCAGCTCTGCCAGCTGCTCCAGTTCTTTTGCTTTCAGGTAAACCACCTTCCGGTAAATGTCATTTACTTTAGCCACATAAGCATCTGCAGGGCCGATAAGCTGGACACTGCTGCTGCCAATCCACTTCTGAAGCTCTGTTTTCACCCTTCCCGCTCCATCCTCCAGCTGCTCCTTTTCCCTGCCGGAAAGACATACTGCCAGGAGATGCGCTACCGGGGGATATTCCATCAGCCGGCGGTACCGAAGCTCCTGCTGAAAGAAGCTTCCATAATCCTGGGCAGCAGCCGTTACAATGCTGTAATGATCCGGACTGTAGGTCTGAATCACGGCAATGCCCTCTTCCTGTCCCCGTCCGGCCCGTCCGGCTGCCTGAGTCAGCAGCTGAAAGGTCCGCTCCGAAGCCCGGTAATCACCGGCATAAAGAGAAAGATCCGCCGCCAGAATTCCCACCAGAGTCACCGCCGGGAAATCATGCCCCTTTACAATCATCTGGGTTCCAACCAGAATATCTGCCTGTCCTTCTGCAAAGGCTTCCAGAATCTTCTCATGGCCGTCTTTATTCTTTGTTGTATCCATATCCATACGGAGAACTCTTGCTCCTGGAAACTCCCGCTTTACAAGCTCTGCTGCCTGCTGAGTCCCCGCCCGGAAGGCGCCGATATAGGGAGAGCCGCAGGAAGGACATTTCTTCCGTTCTCTTTCCTCATACCCGCAGTAATGACAGACCATGCGCCCTCCCATATGAAGAGACATAGACACATCACAATGGGGACATTTTAACACATGTCCGCAGGCTCTGCAAGAAACAAAGCCTGCATAGCCTCTTCGATTCAGAAACAGCATAATCTGCTGTCCCTTTCCCAGCCGGTCCTCCATCAATTCCCGAAGGCGTCCGCTTAAAATCGAGCGGTTTCCCATCCTTAATTCCTGTCTGAGGTCTACAACTTCGACCGAAGGAAGGGCCTGGCCGAAAACCCGCTGTTCCAGCTTATATAAACAGTATGTACCATTCTGAGCCTTTTCATAAGACTCCACCGAAGGTGTGGCAGAGCCCAGAACCACAACGGCTCCTGCCATCCGCGCCCGCTCTATGGCTGTCTCTCTGGCATGATACCGGGGCGCTGTCTCACTCTTATAACTGGCCTCATGCTCTTCGTCAATTACAATAATTCCCAGATTTTGAAAAGGAGTAAAAAGAGCTGACCGGGGACCAATCATCACCCGTACCTCTCCTCTTCTGGCCCGCTCCAGCTGATCGTAACGTTCCCCCGCAGACAGCCTGGAATTCAGGATCGATACCTGATCGCCAAACCGCTTGTAGAAGCGCATGGCTGTCTGAAACGTGAGGGCTATTTCCGGAATCAGCACAATGGCTTCCCTGCCCTCAGCCAGCACATCAGCAATCAATTCCAAATAAACAGCCGTCTTTCCGCTTCCGGTAACTCCATGTATCAGAGCGGGGCGTCTGTCTCCGGCCATCCGGCGTCTCTTAATATCCTCTGCTGCCGCCTGCTGGGCTTTGGTCAGATCAAAGGGGTGGGCCTGCATTTTTGACACCCGGACCGGATTGCGTGACAGGGTAACTGTTTCTACCCGCAGGATTCCCATTTCCTCCAGCTTCTTTATGGTAGAAGCTGTCAAATGAAGCTGTTCTGACGCCAGACGGTAATCCACCTCCGGCGTATCCGTTAAGGCGGCCAGCAGTCGGAGACGGGCCGTCTGGTGTTTCCGCTCAAACAGCTTCAGAAAGCTTTCTGCCTCCTTAAGGGAAATGACCCGCACAAGCTTCCGTCTTGTCTTCTCCCGCACCTTTTTGCGCACGGGAAGAACGGTTTTCAGGGCCTGGTTCATGGTTGCTCCGTAATTTCTGCGCATCCACTGAGCCAGAGCGATAAGCTGTCCTTCCAGGGGAATTCCCTTCTCGGAAACTGCCTCAATCTCCTTCAGCCGGGCAGGCTCAAATTCACAGACATCCGTCAGCTCCACCACATAGCCCGTCAGGGTACGTGTACCTTTTCCAAAGGGAACCACCACCTGCATACCCACACGCAGATCTTTTCTTAACGCCTCCGGTATACGGTATTGGAAGGTTCTATCCAGTTTTTCCATGGAAATATCCACAATGACATTGGCATACCGGGCCATCTTCTGCACCTCTTATCAATCTATCACCGGGCCAGCTCCTGAAGCACTTCCTGAATCAGCACCCGCTCATCCATGGGATACTTCACCCCGCGGATTTCCTGATAATCCTCGTGGCCTTTTCCGGCCAGCACAATTACATCTCCCGGAAGACCGTGCTCGATAACGTAACGAATGGCTTCCTTCCGGTCAATTATCTCTACATAAGCACCCTCGGTCTTCGCAATGCCCGTCTTAATATCATCCATAATTGCCTGCGGCTCCTCATATCTGGGATTGTCAGACGTTATCACCGTCAAATCCGCCAGACGGCCGGACACTTCTCCCATCTCAAAGCGCCTCAGTCTGGAACGGTTGCCGCCGCAGCCAAAAAGACAGACCAGACGCTTGGGATGATATTCCTTCAAAGTGGCGAGAAGGCTCTCCAGGCTCATGGCATTGTGGGCATAGTCAATCATCAAAGTAAAATCATCGGATACATGGATCCGCTCAATTCTTCCTTTTGTCTTTGCGGCCTTCAGAGCTTTTGCCATATCCTGCTCTGAAATGCCAAAATGACGGCAGACTCCGATAGCAGCCAGAGAATTGTATACACTGAACTTTCCGGGAAGGTCAATCTCTACCGGAAATTCCGCCCGGCCGGATACCTGATACGCTGCCCCCAGACACTCCGGACGGCGGATCAGGCGGACCCCGGACGCCCGCAGATCTGCCTCTTGTGCAAACCCGTAAGTTTCTACCTGGCAGGTACTGCCTTCCAGTATCTGTCTGCAATAGGGATCGTCCAGATTCACAATTCCTACCCTGCACTGGCGGAACAGACGGCTCTTGCATTCCAGATACTCTTCAAAATTCTCATGCTCGCCCGGACCAATGTGATCCAGAGCCAAATTGGTAAATATTCCCAAATCAAAGAGAATCCCCGCTGTCCGGTGCAGTTTCAGTCCCTGAGAAGACACCTCCATCACCACCACCTTGCAGCCTGCCGCTGCCATCTTCGCAAAATCCTCCTGAATGGCATAAGACTCCGGTGTGGTATTGTCCGCCGGGATATGACGCTTCCCGATAATGGTTTCTATGGTGCCGATAAGCCCGGTGGAAATGCCTGCATGCTCCAGAATGGAACGTATCATAAAGGCCGTCGTTGTCTTGCCTTTGGTTCCGGTAATTCCAATAACCTTCAATTTCTTTGCCGGATAGTCAAAATAAGCCGCTGAAATAAGCGCCAGTGCATACCGCGTATCCTTCACCAGAACCACCGTAATTCCCGCAGGAACCTCCACCGGCCGCTCCGCCACAATCACCACGGCTCCCGCCTCCGCAGCTTTGGCCGCCGCTTCATGGCTATCAAAAACCATGCCTCTGATGCACACGAAAAGGCATTCCTTTGTGACCTTTGCCGTATTGTAGACCAGTTCATTTACATTGACATCAATACTTCCGCTTAATACCTTATATTCCAAATCCTTCAGCAGTTCTCTTGCTGCACGCATAAGTAATCCTCCTAATTCCAGTTCCGC
>CATJHO010000173.1 GCA_949740535.1 uncultured Lachnospiraceae bacterium | reverse complement strand
GATGCCGGAAGCCGGCTGCTGAAAATATTTGTGTATAGACATACATAGGCCCAGAGCATTTCCAGCAAAAGCATGACGCCTATTGACAATAAGTTGATTTTTCTCTGTGATTCATTCATAATTAAATTCAATACTCCTATCTACTTTTTCTTTTGTATGAAACTACAAAAATATCAATCCGCTTCTCCCAACGGGCAGAAAACCAAAATCCACGGAAAATCTGTTTAATCTTCTCTACGTTTCTTCACAAGCCTCCTCAAAATTAATCCGCTCTTCCTCAATCACCAGCGGATGATTCATCACCCTGGCATTAATGCTCAGCACATACTCCCCAAGAATCCCCATAAAGATCAGCTGTATCGCTCCCAGGAAAAACATCCCGATTAGGGCAGGAGCCGTACCGGCCACAAAATTATTCCAGTAAACTAATTTTAATACTAAGTACAAAAGCGCAACCCCAAAACTGACGAATGCAATTCCAAAGCCTATAAAGGTACACAGTCTCAGTCCAATTTTGGTGTAAGAAGTAAAACTCAGCATCGCTATATCATAAAGAGAATAGAAATTGTTTTTTGTCCTTCCGGCTCTCCGTCTCTGCTGTTCGTAAGCCAGCTCTTTTCTGCGGAATCCAAATTCTGCTACAATTCCTCTCAGAAACGGCGTCGGATCCTTCAATTCCCGCATTACCTGTATAAAAGAGTGGTCATACAGGCCGAATCCGGTGAAATGTTCAATCTGATCCACATCCGAGAACCTTTTAATTGTTTTATAATAACAGGTTCTCAGAAACCGAATCACTTTATTCTCTTTGCTTGTGGTTTTAATTGCACTGACAATCTTATATCCATTTTCCCATTCCTGCAGAAGCTTTGGAATCATCTCCACCGGATCCTGAAAATCGGCACACATCATAATGGCACAGTCGCCGGTAGTCTGGGTCAGGCCGTAATAGGGCGAATTATTCTGCCCGAAATTTTTGGCATTCAAGATCGCCTTGATCTTTCGGTTCTGCCCGCACAGCTCCCGCAGCTTGTCCCTTGTGCCGTCTTTGGAATCATTGTCTATAAAAATAATTTCATACGCATACTGCGGCAGTTTCTCCATTTCCCCAATAATCGCTATGCTTAAATCTTCCACATTTTCTATTTCGTTGTATGTAGGAATGAGTATGCTTACCTTTTTCATCTTACCTCCCCAGTCCGGTTCTCTTCGGTCCGGAACGCCCATAATTTATTTAAAATGAAATTCAACGGCACAGTGATAATCAGATTAATCAATGGAGCCAGCCATTCTGCAACCCCCAGCATATCCACCTGAACTGCCAGCAGAATACTGTTAAGTAACAACCCTGTACCTGCATAGGAAAGGACCGTTTTTGCAAATGCTTTTATCTTTGAACGGCGTTCTCCTTCCCTCTGCTTAAATACATAACGGCTGTTCCAGTAGTACGAATTGATTACGCTTACAACAAATGCCAGTAAATTTGCCAGCAGATAATGGAGCCCCCAGGTAATTCCCGCCATATAGGTAACATAGGAAATAAATGTATTGGATACTCCCACGATACCGAATTTGATAAACTGCACCATTACCTTTTTCATAACCACCTCATAAATTCCAAGCCGCACGGAGTCTTTTACATGGAGCTTCTGGTTCTATTGTTCTGCAATCATATTCTCCCGAAGCTCTTCCTGCGAAAGATATGGGAACATATCTTCATAATTTCTGGATACCAGCGTCCCGTCCGGGCGTTTGTCGGAAGCGATTCTGGGAACCAGCAGCTGCCACTCCGGCGTCATAACCTCACAGATCACCGGTCCTTCACTGGCCAGCACCTCCCGAATCTTCTCGTCCACTTCCGATACATTCTCAATGCGGACTCCTTTGATCCCATAGGCCTTGGCGATCTCCAGCGTATCCGGACACCATACACCAGTCTTCGGGCTCTCGCCTACAAATCGGTCCTCCATAAAATTGTGCTGTGTATGGCGGATCAGAAGATAACCGTTATTATTGAGGACAAACACCTTAATGGGCAGGTTATTATGTTTAATGGGAGCAAATTCCTGCAGGTTCATCTGGAGACTTCCATCCCCGGTGATGACAATGGTATCCTTCTTTTCATTGGCCATACAGGCTCCAATTCCCGCGCACCAGTAACCCATGGAAGACAGTCCGCCTGTGGTCAGATACTTCTGTCCCTTCTTCAGCTTCCAGGTCTGGCAGGCCACATGAAAACAGGAGCCTGTATCTACCAGAACTGCGGCATTGTCCGGTGCAATCTGGGATAAACGGTCTACAAAATAATAAGAATTAACCGGCTTCTCCTCTTTGTACTCCGGCTGAACCACCGGATATTTTTCTTTCCATGTATTGCAAATCTTTACCCAGCCTTCATACGCTGGTAACGGATTTTCCGGAAGTTTCTCCAGCAGCTTTGCAAAAAAATCCCTGCAGTCAGCCTTCACCTTGTAATCAATCTTTACTCCCGGCTTGTCCAGCTCCTTCTGATCGATATCAACTACATAAATATAAGCATTTTTCCCAAACATTTTCGGGCTGTGCCCCACCAGGGAAGAGGCAAGCCTGCACCCGGCACAGAGAATTACATCTGCATTTTGAATGGCAAAGTTTGCCGCCCTCTCTCCATAATTTCCCGGTCTTCCTACATACAGATCATGATCCGACTCAATGAGATCGATTCCAAGCCGGGCCGTAATCACCGGAATGCGGGCCTTATTCACATACTCGTAAAACGCTTCTCTGGCTCCGGCCAGACTTACTCCCTGTCCCACAAGAAATACCGGACGTTTCGCATCTTTCAGGAGCTTGTATGCCTGCCTTGCCGCCTGGTTCAGGGAAACTCTTCCCTCCGGCTCTTTTTCCGGCACATAATGCTCCAGATACTTTTCATTTACTTCTGCTTTTTGTATATCCAGCGGCACATCAATCCAAACCGGTCCCGGACGTCCCGTCGTCGCCTCATGATATGCTTTCTCCAGATAATAAGCAATCTTCTGGGGATCGTCCACCGTAATAAAGTACTTTGTCACATTTTCCACCAATGGGCGGATATTGATTCCCTGCACGCCATACTGCCGGATTCCGGCAGCATCCTGGTACTGCACAAAGGAAAGAGCCGCCTGGCCGGAAATCACAATCATGGGCGCAGAATCCGTATATCCTCCTACTACGCCGTTCATCGCATTCACGCTTCCCGGCCCGGCTGTCACGACCGCCAGCGCCGGCTTATTGCGGATCCGTCCATAGGCGTCTGCCGACATGGCTGCGCTCTGTTCGTGGTGGGTGCAGATAATCTTATAATGACTGTTTTTTCCTACGGCATCATTTAACCACATAGCCTGTCCGCCCGTGACCATAAAGGCTGTATCGATGCCTTTCTCTGCATAATAATCAAAAATAAATTCCGAAACGTTCATTTCCTGTCCTCCCTGTTATTTCGCAAAACTGTCTATCACCCGTTTAAATCCCTGCTGTACACTATACCTGGGCTCCCAGCCCAGCGCCCGCAGCTTGCTGTTATCCGGCGGTATACAGTTGGCTACCGTGTTTTCTATATAAGGATCCTTTTTTTCTCTCTTCTTTTTTATTACTTTCAGCTTTTTTTCAGGATAAATATTTACCAGTTCTTCCGCCAGCGCGCTTATACTGTAAAATTCCTGGGTATTACATACATTGTATGCCTCTCCGTTCTCCCCGCACAGCAGAACCAGAAAGTATGCCGCTGCTGCGTCCGCAATGTAACAAAAACTTCTTTTTGCAGTTCCCTCACTTTTCATTTCGATGTCCTGCCCCTGCAGTATATTTCTGACAAAGGAAGCAAACACTCTCGGATCGGATTCCACGTCCATGGTAGGGGCATACGTATGCCATATCCGCACAATTTTGGCAGGAACGCCTTTTTGATGAAACCAGGCTTTACACATCGTCTCTGCCATCCGCTTACTTTCGCTGTAACAGTTATGTATATCCAGGGGATCCATCCGCCCACAGCTTTCTTCACGGATCCTGTCTTCATTTTCTACAATGCCATAGATATCACCGGTGCTGAAAAGCAGGTATCCCTCCACCTTTTTTTCAGCCGCCAATTCCAGCAAATGACAGCTTCCCAAAACATTAGGTTTCAATACCTCGATAGGACAGACACCATAATACTGCGGACTGGCTAAGCTGGCCGCATGAATGATAAAATCCACGTTCTCTTCTATCAACAGTTGGTTATCTAAAGATTCCGTATAAAGTTTTATATATTCATAATTTTCTTCATTCCCAAATCTTGCTCTGAATTTATCTGCTGACCGCACAACACAGAGGATACGGACGTTCATTCCTTTCTCCTCATTTAAAAACATTAACAAAAATACCAGGTAAGAAGCAAGCATCCCATAGGCTCCAGTTATAAGTACCGTCTTGTTTTCCAGCCTTTCCCACGGAACCGCCCTCCGATAAATCTCTTCCAAATCAGCTTTTATAATATCCTTCCGCAACATTTTTCTGTATTTAATCCTCTCTGCAATGCCCTCTTCAACTGCTGTATTTGGTATATTCTCCAGTTCTTTTTACAAAATCCAGATATAGAATAAGATGCATTCACTCTTTAGAGCAGTGATTCCAATTGATAATTAATGTTTCCCGAACCGCCAGCCGGCCGGCTTAAGCTTTCTGCCACTTCTACAATCATATCTTCCTGGCCTGCAACCACTTTCCGCCTTCCCAGCTCATAGAAAATATCCCGCGGATCTACCTGGAATTCCTCGGCAGCTTTCTGTACCGGAATCTTAAAGGCGGAGAACACGCCTGCCTGTCCACTGACAATGCTTAAAGGCTCCTGCCCCATTTCTCTTCCCATAAGTTCAGGCATTACTGTCTCACTGGCATCCAGCATCCGGTAAAAATCAATGCCGGTTTTGATTCTGCATTTTTCAAATAATGCTGCTACGTTCTCCAGCTGGCAGTTTCCCGCCCCTGCCCCGAAGCCGCGCAGGGTTCCGTCAATGATATCCGCCCCTTCCAGATAGGCAGTGTAAGCATTGGCTACCGCCATCCCCATATTATTGTGCGGATGAAATCCCACATGGATCTGCAGGCCTTCATACAGGGTACTGATGCTTCTCTGTACCAGCTCCGGCGTGGAAGCCCCGGCAGAATCCATCAAAATGACGCCCATGGCACCATAGGACTGCATCTTCCGCGCCTCTTCCAGCAGTTTTTCGGCAGAAGCCATATGATACATCATCAGAACACCATAGACTTCTTTTCCCTTCTTCCGAAGAAATTCAATATGCTGCTTGGTGGTATCTGCCTCTGTGCAGTGGCACCCGATGGTAAACACCTCTACGCCGTCACGGATGGCCGGCTCCAGATTGTCCCGGATCGTGCCAAACCCCGGAATCATATATGCGCCCAGCTTTGTTTTCTCCAGATTCTTCCTTGCTGTTTCCAGCATCTCATGTTCGGTCAGCCTGGAAAACCCCACCTGAAGCGAGGACGCGCCCAAACCGTTCCCATGCCCGACAATAATTGTATACACTCCTGTACCATCCATTGCCAGGCAGTAATCCTCTATCTGATCTTTACGGATCTGATGCCGCACTGCGTGGTTTCCATCCCGCAGCGTGGAATCAAACAACATTAATTTAGCCATTTCCACCACCTAAAATCTTCTGTCTGGCATAATTCTCTGCAATCTCAATTGCCGCGCAGTTGATAATATCCAGATTCCCGGAATATTTGGGGAGATAATCTCCCAGACCTGTCACTTGAAGAGAGGTCGTCACCCGCCCGTTTTCAAATACAGGCTCCATCACAATCTTATAACCCGGAACATAGCTCCGTATCCTGGCCTCTGCCTCCCGTACCTTCCGGCACAAAGCATCCATATCCGGATGTTCGATAAGGGCATAAATGGTATTATGCATGGTAATGGGCGGCTCAGCCGGATTCAGAATAATAATCGCCTTTGTATCTGCTATCCCGGTAAACTCGGTCAGGGCATCCCTGGTTGTCTGGGTAAACTCATCAATATTATCTCTGGTTCCCGGTCCTGCTGATCTGGATGCGATTGTCGCAACGACTTCAATGTATTTTGTATCCGGATGTATCTCAGTGATGGCCTGAACGATCGGTATCACCGCCTGGCCTCCACAGGTAATCATATTTACATTGCTCTCCTGAAGACATTCCTCCATATTTAAAGCCGGAACACAGAATCGGCCTACATGGGCGGGTGTCAGATCAATGGTAAATTTGTTCAGCCTCTCAAGAATCGGCGCATGGATACAATGTGTACTGGCAGATGTAGCGTCAAATACAATTTCACAGCATTGCGGATTCTCTTCAATGGCACGAATCGAATCTGTGGAAACCGGAACTCCCATCGCCCGCGCTCTGCGGATTCCCACGGAATCCGGGTTCCGTCCTGCAAAGATTCCACATTCCAGAACATCTGATCTCTGCAGTTTCATTAATATATCTGTACCGATATTCCCGGTTCCGATTATTCCTGCCTTAACCTTCTGTTTCTCCATGAATCCCCTCTTAACCATTTTGGACCGCTTCTCTGATGATCTGCGCCATATAATCAATCATAGTGTCTGTCATGCCCGGATAAACGCCTACCCAAAAGGAGTCCTTCATAATCCGATCCGTATTCGCCAGATCTCCGATTATCCGGTATCCCTCTTTTGACGCCCGCATCTGGTCGAAACAGGGATGTTTTGTAAGGTTCCCGGCAAACAGCATTCTGGTCTGAATTCCGTGCTGTTCTATATAGGGCACAACCCGACTCCGATCTACCCCTTCACGACAGGTAATCAGAAAGCCAAACCAGCTTGGATTGGACTGTTCACAGGCCTCCGGAAGAATCAGCTTATCCTCCATCCCGGCCAGAGCCGTTTTCAGACGCTGGAAATTCTCTCTTCTGCGCTCCACAAAAACAGGAAATTTCTTAAGCTGCGCGCAGCCTACAGCCGCCTGCATATCCGTTGCCTTTAAATTATATCCAAAGTGCGAATACACATATTTGTGATCGTAGCCCAGCGGAAGTTCCCCATACTGCCGGTCAAAGCGATGACCGCAGAGATTGTCCTGCCCGGAAGCGCAGACACAGTCGCGCCCCCAGTCCCGGAACGAGCGGATGCATTTGTTGAGAAGGGCATCATTGGTATAAACGGCTCCTCCCTCGCCCATGGTCATGTGATGGGGCGGATAGAAGGAAGAGGTTCCGATATCTCCGATGGTTCCCGTCAGCTTTTCTTCCCCGTCTATACAGTAAATGGAGCCCAGGGCGTCACAGTTATCTTCGATGAGCCATAGATTATGTTTATCACAGAATGCTCTGACTGCTTTCAAATCAAAGGGGTTTCCCAGCGTATGAGCCGCCATCACCAGCTTTGTCTTATCCGACAGCGCTGCTTCCAGCTGACAGACATCGATATTATACTGGGGAATCGTCACATCTGCAAAGACCGGAACCACCCCATACTGAATGGCCGGAGTCACTGTGGTGGGAAAGCCTGCCGCCACTGTGATCATTTCATCTCCCGGCTTTACCTGCCGTTCCCCAAGCAAAGGAGAGGTCAGGGCCATAAACGCATTGAGATTGGCAGAAGATCCCGAATTCACCAGCGAGCAGTATCGAACCCCCAGGTATTTTGCAAACTCCGCCTCAAATTCCTTTGTGTACCGTCCGGAAGTCAGCCAGAATTCCAGTGCGGAATCCACCAGATTACACATT
Source organism: uncultured Lachnospiraceae bacterium (assembly GCA_949740535.1). Lineage (GTDB taxonomy): Bacteria > Bacillota > Clostridia > Lachnospirales > Lachnospiraceae > Laedolimicola. The sequence continues at coordinate 2,080 of CATJHO010000173.1, read as the reverse complement.
TCCTCCTGATCGTAGACACGGGAAGCATAGGAGATGCGGTCTCCTGGCTGAAAGTCCTTTTTCCGATTGTGATAAGTGCTGCAGTATTCCTTCACCATGGCCAGAATTTCTTCTCTGGCCTGTATTTCTGTTTTATTCTCAAACATTTTTAGTTTCCTCTCTAGCAGCTTTGCAGATCATTTAGATGCAGATTATCTCTTGCATGGTGCCATAATCTTTTTAATTTTCCTGAAATAATGCTATCTGCCGGGACATGCATTCTTTAATATCCCCCTGCTCCAGCCAGCATTTCGTCCACTCTACAGTCATCTTAACTGCCATTTCCAAATTCCAGCGCGGCTGCCAGCCAAAGGTTTTCTTCAGCTTTGAGCAGTCCAGCTTCAAAAAATTCGCTTCATGGGGACCGCCATCGTATTGGATCTCCCAATTCATACCGCCCCAATGGTCTGCAAATAACGCTGCAAGGTTTGCCGTAGTGTAACAGTCCCCCTCCTCCGGTCCCACATTATACCATCCTGCAAGGGCTCTGTCCCTATATTGTTCTGCCGCAATCATCAAATATGCATACAGCGGTTCCAGAACATGTTGAAAAGGCCGTGTGGAATAAGGATTGCGGATCACCAGCGGTTTTCCTGACACTGCTGCACGGACGCAGTCCGGTATAATCCGATCTTGCGCAAAATCCCCGCCGCCGATCACATTTCCGGCCCTTGCCGTAGAAACTGCCGGCACATCCACATCTTCTTTTGAAAAGAACGAATTCTTATAGCTGTGTGTCACCAGCTCGGAACAGGATTTGGAATTGGAATACGGATCGTATCCGTCCAGCTCCTCATTTTCACGATATCCCCACTCCCATTCCCTGTTGCGGTATACTTTGTCGGTTGTAACATTTAAGAAAGAACGGACACAGCTGCCTTGGCGCACGCATTCCAAAATATTTACAGTCCCCATAACATTCGTCTCATAGGTCGAGCGCGGATTCCGATAACTTTCACGCACAAGAGGCTGCGCCGCAAGATGAAACACAATCTCCGGCTCTGCCGTATCAAAAGCTTTCTTTAATGTATCAAAATCACGGATATCTCCGATTATGGATGTTATCTCATCCTGAATTTCTGACAAGGCATACAGAGAAGGTTCTGTTGGGGCCTGCAAAGCATACCCCGTCACCCTGGCTCCGGCCTGAACCAGCATTTTACACAGCCATGTTCCCTTGAATCCTGTATGTCCGGTTACAAATACGCTTTTTCCCTCATAAAATGACAACTCAAACATACGCCGTCTCCTTTTAGTTTAGTCTTTCCATTTTTTCCAGGGCGCCTTTCCCTGTTCCAGATAGCGTTCCAGAATATCCATCTCCCGTTTGTTATCCATGCACTGCCAGAAGCCTTTATGGAGAAATGACATCAGCTCTCCTTTTTCCGCCAGTTCTTCCAGGGTTTCTTTCTCAAATATGGTCTGATCCCCCTCTATATAGTCAAAAATTTCCGGATTCAGCACCATGTAGCCTGCATTAATCGGAATTCCGTCCGTTAAATTCTTTTCCCGAAAAGACTTCACTGCATTGTCACCGCCGATATCCAGCACCCCTTTCTGCTGTTCCTGCAGTACGGCTGTCAGGGTCGCAATTTTTCCATGGCTTTTGTGAAATGCAAGAAGGCGCGAAATATCCACATCACAGACGCCGTCTCCATAAGTCATCATAAAAGGCTCCCTGCCTACATAGGGCTGTATGCGCTTGATCCGCCCGCCTGTCATGGTATGTAAGCCTGTATCTGCCACAGTCACCTTCCAGGGCTCACAGCGGTGATCGTGGATCATCATATCATTTTTCCCGCCGGTAAAATCAAATGTAACATCGCTGTTATGCAGAAAGTAGTCGGCAAACCAGTCCTTTACCACCTCCTGCTTGTAGCCTGCGCAGATAATGAATTCATGGAAGCCGTAATAGGCGTACTCCTTCATAATATGCCAGAGAATCGGCCTTCCGCCTATTTCAATCATGGGTTTTGGTTTGAATTGTGATTCTTCTGATATTCGGGTGCCAAGGCCTCCGGCCAGCAGTACAACTTTCATT
>CATJHO010000172.1 GCA_949740535.1 uncultured Lachnospiraceae bacterium | reverse complement strand
TTTGGCGCCGACAAAACCATGACCGCCGTCCTCTCCGGCGAAGCCGACATCGGATTCATGGGATCCGAGGCATCCATTTACGTGTACAGCCAGAATCCCGACGATTATATCATCAATTTCGCCCAGCTGACCCAGCGGGCCGGCAATTTCCTGGTTGCCAGAGAGCCTATGGAGAACTTTCAGTGGTCAGATCTGAAGGGGAAGGAAGTTCTTGGCGGCCGCAAAGGCGGTATGCCCCAGATGGTCTTTGAATACATCCTGAAGAAAAACAATCTGGACCCTGCAGCGGATATGAATATCGATCAGAGCATTGATTTTGGTGCCACAGCGGCGGCATTTTCCGGTGGAAGCGGAGACTTTACCGTTGAATTCGAACCTGGCGCCACTACCCTGGAGCTTGAGGGAGCCGGTTATGTAGTTGCATCTCTGGGCGTGGATTCCGGTTATGTGCCCTATACAGCCTACAGCGCAAGACAGAGCTTTATGCGGGAGCACCCCGAACTGGTGCAGGGCTTTACCAACGCCCTTCAAAAAGGCATGGACTATGTGCAGAACCATACACCGGAAGAAATCGCCAAAGTGATTGCTCCCCAGTTTAAAGAGACAGATCTGGAAGTCATCACCTCCATTGTAACCAGGTACTATGAGCAGGATACCTGGAAGGAAAATCTCATCTTTGAGGAGGAAAGCTTTACTCTTCTGCAGGATATTCTGGATGAGGCCGGAGAGCTCGAAGAACGGGTACCCTATGAAAGTCTGGTAACAACGGAATTTGCAGAAAAAGCAGCAAATTAATTCTATCTCAAATGTCAGGTAAGCCGCCAGCCATTTCTCACTGACCGGATGAAATGACTGACGGCTTCTTTTATTCCTTTCGAATCGTATACTCATCATACAAAGTCCAGTCCTCCACCAGATAAGTCCGCAGATGAAGTTCCGAATCTGTCACATCAATCCGCATGGCAACCGGCGTCTCCGGCTGTCCTTGGAACACCAGATGCTCCTCTTCCTCAATGTAATGATACATACACCCGCTGGAAGTCCCACAGGTCACATGCATCACACCCTCTGGATTCACCGCCACGCTCCCCGATTCATATGCATAGCCTTCCAGCGTCTCCCCCTCCCGGTTGATAAACGCGGACCGGGAATAGGCGTGATCGTGGCCTGTCAATACCAGATCCACTCCATTGTCCATGGCGATATGTGCCAGATACTCTTTACTCTTGCCATTGCCGGAATTTCCTGTCCCGCTGTAAGCCGCATAATGCTGAATCACAATCCGCCATTTCACTTCGGGATGCTCGGAAATAATCTGTGCCGCATAGGCCTCCTGGAATTCTCCCGGATGTCCGGTGCATGCATTCAGCACAATAAAAAGAACATCATCCCGGATAAAAAAATAATTTCCGTTTAGATCGTTGGGACTCTCACACATATCCGATCGGTTGGGCACAAAAAAGTGTTCATAGAAATAAGGCCCGTCCGGATGGCCGTTGGCCTCCATACTCCATTCATTGGCCACATCGTGATTCCCCACTGCCGGCGCCAGCGCAGTGCGGTACAGGGGCAGATGTTCCAGGAAGAGCTCATATTGCTCCTGGCTTCCGTAATCTGCCACTTGATCTCCCATATGAAGGAGAAAACTGGACTCCGGAACATACCCCGCAAGCCGTGTAAGAACCCGATTCCAGCGATCTGCTGTATCTTCCGGAAACTCCATCTCTGACTGCCCAATCTGAGCATCCGACGTCACCACAAAGGTGAGCTCCCCCGTGTCCTCCGGCACCCGATAGGTATATTCCGGAGACCAGGCTTCCTCATTGCCTGTCCGGTAGGTGTAGATCTCCCCGCGCTTCAGGCCTGTCACCACGGCTTTATTGACATAATATCCTTCCACCGTCACAGAAGCAGTACACTCTGCCTCAAAGCTGGATATCTTTCCGGAAGAATCTTTCCACTCTGTTTTCCCTGCTTTCCCACTGGGCGAAAACCAGTTCAGCTGCACTTCGTTTTCCTTTGCGCCCACTTCCATGGAAAGACACTTGATCTCTGTCGTATTCAGAAGCGGTGCGCTGGTATAATCCGGAAGGAACGCAGCCAGTTCCGTTGTCTTTGGCTGCTCCTCCGGTTCTGTCCCCTTGTTCTGTCCGCTCTCCTCTGCTGTTATCTTGGTCTCCTGCTCTGCGGACTGCTCCTTTCCTCCCGTATCTGTTTTACAGCCTGCCACAAGCAGCCATGCCAGCAGAAAGATACCCATGCATCCAAATCTGAATCTATTCTGTCTCTTTTTCATGTTCTTCCCCTTAACCCTTTTCTCTCCTAAAATCCATACGCTCTCTATTCCGGCTGTGTGTACCCTGCCTGAAAGGATCCTTATTTTGCAGATATTACCGGCGCGTTTTGCAGTCAGCATTCCCTGCATACTCCACCTGCCAGAGACACAGCCCTTGGGCAGGTGCCGTCACCCCTGCATGTTCCCGATCCAGTGACTCCAGAATCTGGCCCATTTCCTCTGGCCTTCGTTTCCAAAGTCCAGTCTCCAGCAGTGTTCCTGTGAGAATACGGACCATATGGTACAAAAAACCATTCCCTGTAAAATGCAGGCAGAGCTCACAGCCTTTTTCTTCAAATTCGATCCGATCCAGTCTGCGCACGGCAGACTTCTTCATCCGTCTGTTGGAACAAAAGGCCCGGAAATCATGGGTCCCGCAGAGCAGTCCTGCCGCATGTTCCATTGCATCTTTATCCAGAGGTTCCCTGACCTGATACATATATCTGCGCTCAAATACATTGGGCAGAGGGCTGTTCCAGATTCGGTAAACATAGGTTTTCCCCACGGCGCTGAGGCGGCTGTGGAAACGCGGTCCTGCCTCTTCTACTTTCAGGACCGCAATATCCTCCGGGAGATATTGATTTACATAACTTAAGATTTCTTCACAGGAAAGGCTTGTCTCTGTATGAAAGTTTGCCGTCTGCCCCCGCGCATGGACCCCTGCATCGGTTCTTCCCGCTCCCTGAAGCTCTATGGATTCTCCCGTCATCTTCCCAAGCACATGGGTAAGCTTTCCCTGGATCGTCTGGTCTGTATGCTTCTGGCTCTGCCAGCCCTGATAACGTGTCCCGTCATATTGAATCAGCATTTGAAGATTGCGCATAAAAATCTTTTCCTCTCCCGTTTTTTCGTGTATCATATTCTTAATGAAACTCTTATAATCCATTTATTTTGTGAGGTAACTGCTATGCTGGAACTGATTATCATTATTTTCTCCATTTCACTCATTGTCAGAAGGCTTCAGAGGAAGCAGTCTGTCACCCGCCACACGCCTCCCATCTCTCCCCCAAAGCCTCCCGTCACTCCGGTTTTCACCCAGAAAGATGTGGCAAGGCAGGTAAATAAGCAGATCTACGGCACGGAACAGCCGCAGGATCGTGTCACGATATACAACCGCCTGCTGCTCACAGACCGTTACCAGAATATGGAGAAAATCGCCCATGAACTGGGAATCAGCAAGTACAAGGTCCTCCGGGAAATCAAGGAGCTGAAAAAGCAGGGACACTATCTGGAAATTGAGATTGATGAGCCAAATTACCGTCTGATCTATCCATCAACCGCAAGACAGAGAACCTCCGTCCAGTCCGCAGGCACTCCGGCTTCCCCTGCCCCGCCCAGGGAAAAAAACTCCGGATCCGAATCAAAGAAGGAATCCCAGCCCCCTGCCCGGCCTTCCCGCTCCTCTGCCCCTGCCGGTGAACCCTACGAGGAGTGGATGTCTGTTCCGCCAGGAAAACAAGTGGTCCGCTGCAGCTACTGCGGCGCTGACAATCTGATTTTGGAAAAACAGACCCTCAAAAAATGCAGCTGTTATTTCTGCCGGGAAGAACTTTAAGATCACACAGAAGATAAAGCGGCGGCCAGTCTGTTACTGCTTCATCTTCTTTTGAATCCAGGCTTCCGCTTCCGCCAGCCGCTCCCGCAGAAGCATCTCCTGTTTTGGCCCTACTGCCTCTTTCACCCAATTATACTCATCCAGAAGCCCCTGTCCGTGCGGCACTCTATAAGCCCCGGAATCACTTCCAAGGCCAATCCGGGCACCCTTTTCAAACGCATAGCGGATATGCTCCATCTGGCGCTTGAGAATCTTTTGTACCGCTTCATCCGGAAAGCGCCCGCACCCCAGAAGATTCCCCACAGGCGCCAGGGTGGGAATCCAGATGGTTCTGCTTTCGGCCAGCAGATCCAGGGTCTCCCGCTCCAGATAATTTCCGTGTTCCAGGGTATCCACACCGGCCTCTATGGCTGCCTGCACCGTCCGGCTGCCATTTCCATGAGCCATCACCTTCATGCCTGCCTCATGAGCCGTCTCAATCATCTGCCGGATCTCCTCCTCTGGCAGTCCCTCTTCCGTAAGCACACCAAAAGTATCAAAAACCATCAGGCCGCTGATCATGATTTTGATGAAATCAGCTCCCTCTCTTCTGGCCTTCTTCACCAGTTCTTTGTATTCCTGCCTGTTTGAAAAGGCATGTCCCACGATTCCGCCGTAATGTCCTTTTTTGTGAATGGCAAATACCGGCGTCCGATAGTCTATTTCGTATTCCGGTGCAATCGCCTTTGCCCGGATGGAGACACCCAGGGCATCTCCTCCGTCCCGGACAAAGGTAATTCCCGCCTCTTTCCAGAGCTGAAAATGCGCCCGGATAACCTCTTCCTTTATGCTATCCTTATGCCGGGCGGCCGCTGATTTATAATTCTTCCCATCCATCATAATATGGGCATGGCATTCTCCAAACATGCTTCGTCCTTTTCTGCCGTCTTATTTTGTCTGACAGCGTTCCCTTTCGTAAACTAAGGACAGTATCCTGTGAACGATATCAGTTTATACAAATTTAGAGCAAAAGTCAATCTTCCCCTGGTTCCCGCATCTCATATACCCTGTGCCACTCCCTTGTGGCGTCGTCCCGCGCGCACTCGCTCCGGTTCCGGTAGAGAAACTTCACAATCTGGTAACAGTCAATCCAGATTTCCGAATCTCCTTCCTTCTGGGACTCATCAAAAATCAGCTGGATGCCAAAGTGGAGATGGGTCTGATCGATATTGTTCACGTCCTCTTTGGTGCTGTAGCCCGTATGTCCCATATAGCCGATCACATCCCCGGCCTGGACCCGGCTGCCCTCCTCAAGATTCAGCGCGTAAGGAAAGCCCTGCCGCAGATGGGCATAGTAGTAGTAACGCTTTTGATCGAAGCTGCGGATGCCTATGCGCCACCCGCCATACTGGTTCCAGCCCAGCGCTTCCACATAGCCGGATTCCACTGCAATGATGGGTGTACCCACCTGTCCCATCATATCATGCCCCAGATGCTGCCGTCGATAGCCGTAGCTCCTGGATACCCCGAAATCATCATAGTCGCTGTAAGGAAAATTCTTTGCTACAGGCAGAAAGGCCTTGAGGCCGTACCGCTTCTCCCAGACCAGCTCCGGTTCCCGTTCTGCCTGTGCCGGTTCCTGCGCCTGATTCCCAAGAGAGGGCTCTGCCTCAACCTGAATCTCATACTCCCCTACCATTCCCCCCAGAACAGCCGTGTAGGCCTCCAGATAATAATCATAATACTTCATGCCCTCGGTCAGCTCTTCGATTGTCTCTCCTTGTGTCAGCCGGTCTGCCGCCTCTTCCAGACAGGCATTCACTTGATTCCCGCTGGAGAAATCGCCCCCTGTTTCAGCCGCCGTATAGGCCAGAAGCTCAATCCAGTTTAAATGTACCTCTGCCTGCCAGCTGTCCCGGTCATATTCATAGGCTTTTGCAAGAGCTGAAGCGGAAACCTGAAAATCCACCCATTTGATAAAATCTCCCTGCTGATCCCCTGTTTTGCCTGCTGTCTCGGCCAGCTTTTCCAGATCTTTTCCTTTATACAGAAAAACACTCAAAAAGACTGCCAGAAGCAATCCTTCCAGCAAAAGTAATCTTCTGAAAATTCTTACTTTTTCCATATAAAACCGCACTTTTTTCATTAATATATTTTATTTAAAAATGCACAAATTTAGACCCAAATTTAATTGACAGCAGATCCCGTTTGTGTTAATCTATACTAAGTCGCTTTTATGCGGCCAGACACTTTTTAATATTTTCGGAGGTATCAGAAATGCAAGGTACAGTTAAGTGGTTCAACAATCAGAAAGGTTATGGCTTCATTTCCGACGAGCAGGGAAACGATGTATTTGTACACTACTCCGGCATCACCATGGATGGTTTCAAGTCGTTGGAAGAAGGCCAGGCTGTCGAATTTGACGTCATCGACGGAGCAAAGGGACCGCAGGCTACCAACGTAACCAGAATTTAATCAGCCAATTATCGGGCGCCTATTTGAAGGCAGCATTTATTCCTATGACGGCATACACAGATTGGACACTGCCGCTGGGAGCAAATATTCCATGGCCAGACTATGGTGTTTGACAGCAGATAAAAGCAACTGGTTAAAGCAGATTAAGAAAGAGCTGTTGCAATGTAAGAAATGTATCTTATTTTGCAACAGTTCTTTTTATAAAAATCTTTTCTTTTCTGGGATATCTGTTATAATAAAGTTCATATTTGCAATAATTTCAGAGGAGGCTTATTATGGAACATCTGTACATACCAAAGGACTATCAGTCCCAGTTGAACCTGTATGACACACAGGTTGCAATCAAAACGGTAAAAGATTTTTTTCAGAAAACTCTGGCAGATCAATTATATCTTCTGCGGGTTTCCGCTCCCCTTTTTGTTACGCCGGAGTCCGGCCTCAACGATAACCTGAACGGTGTGGAGCGGCCGGTTACCTTCGGAATCCGGGAACAGGAAGAACGGCCGGTAGAGATTGTCCACTCCCTGGCCAAATGGAAACGCAACGCCCTGAAGCAGTACGGATTTCACATCGGAGAAGGTCTGTACACCGATATGAGCGCTATCCGCAGGGATGAAGATACCGACAACATCCATTCCATCTACGTCGATCAGTGGGATTGGGAGAAAATCATTCTCAGGGAAGACCGCAATATGGATTATTTGAAAGAGACTGTACGCAAAGTATACAAGGCTCTTAAGAAAACTGAGAAGTACATGGCGATCCACTATGATTATATTGAAGAGCTTCTCCCCAAAGAGATCTTCTTTATCACTACCCAGGAACTGGCAGATCGGTATCCTGACAAAACGCCCAAGGAGCGGGAGGATCTGATTGCCAGGGAAAAGGGCGCCGTTTTCCTCATGGAAATCGGTGACAAGCTGACTGACGGCAAGCCCCATGACGGCCGCGCTCCGGACTATGATGACTGGCATTTAAACGGTGATATCCTTGTGTGGTATCCGGTTTTAGGTCATTCCCTGGAATTGTCTTCCATGGGTATCCGTGTAGACGAGGAAGCACTGAAGCGCCAGCTGGCCCTGGCAGGCTGTGAGGAACGTGCCAAGCTGCCCTTCCAGAAAGACATCCTGGAAAAGAAACTGCCTTACACCATCGGCGGCGGCATCGGCCAGTCCCGCATCTGTATGTTCTATCTGCGCAAGGCGCATATTGGGGAAGTGCAGGTATCTATCTGGCCCGATGATGTGCGTAAAACAGCACAAAAGCATGGGGTGACCCTTTTATAGTTTATTTCCGGCACAACATACGGTATAATCTATACAACGTCAGAGAATAAAATAAGAAATCAACCGCTTTCTATATCTGTTGTCGAAAATCAAAGACATTGAACAGGAAAACGGTTGATTTCCTGCTTTTGGGGCCATGTATGCCTTTGTCAAATGAAGATTTCCCTGGATTAATTCCGCCGCAGTCCCTTTGGATAATGATTCTTCACCATTCCCCCGGCCTCTTTCCCCCATCCCAGAGAATGGCCTTCCGCCAGCATCAGCCGCCAGCCCTTCTCTCCTGTTCCTTCAAAAACCGCGCCTTTCAGATATTCCTCCGCCTGACGCATATCCATGGCACAGACAGATGCCGCCTCCGAAGGCTTAAGCGCCAGGGCCAGCGCATGGGCGGGTTCAAAGCGGTTTTTCTTTATGGTTCCCAAGTGAAGACCGGCACGCAGTATCCTAAGTCCCTTCAAAGGAAATGCACAGGGCAGAAGATACAGCTGTTCACCAAAGAGAACCGGGATTCCCTTTCCCTCAAAATGCAGATTCTCCCGGGCAAATTCCTGATACAATTTCCACAGGCCGGGATCTGCCTGCGGCATGTTCCAGGACAGTTCTCCCCTTCCTGCCTCCCCGTCCTTTTCAAGAACCGCCGCAAAATGTCCCTCCCCTTTAAGCCGGTGGGGCCACAGCCGGAAGGTATCAGCCGTCTCCGGCCGGGATCCGGACCACCCAGGCACCCCCGGTGAAAACTGCCCACAGGCAGATACCTTTTTCACAGAGAATTCCGGATGGCTGTCCAGAAAGGCACTGACGCTTCCCTCATTCTCCTCCGGCGCGAAGGTACAGGTAGAATACACCAGAATGCCCCCCGGCCGCAGCATCCCGGCCGCAACGCTCAGGATCTCCTGCTGACGTCCGGCGCACATCCTTACATTTTTTTCACTCCACTGCTCTGCTGCCTGCTCCTCCTTTCGGAACATACCCTCCCCGGAACAGGGTGCATCCACCACAATCCGGTCAAAAAAGCCCGAAAACCGCTGTGCCAATGCTTCTGGTTTCTCATTGACCACCACACAGTTTGGGATACCCATTCGCTCCACATTGGAAGAAAGAATTTTCGCCCGGACCGGATGAATTTCGTTGGATACCAGAAGCCCCTGCCCGCCCATGGATGAGGCAAGATGGGTCGTCTTTCCTCCCGGCGCAGCGCACAAATCCAGCACCCGTTCTCCCGGACGCGGATCTGCAAGACTGCCCACCGCCATAGCACTGGGCTCCTGAATATAGTACAGGCCTGCTTCATGGAAGGGATGCCTGCCGGGCCTGTCCTCCCTTCCATAATAATATCCGGTTTCTGTCCACGGAACCGGGCGCAGATCAAAGGGAGCAAGTTTTTGAAACTCCTGGGGCGTTATCTTGAGCAGATTCACCCGCAGAGCCTGTGACGGTTCCCTCTCATAACTCTCCAGAAACGCTTCATATTCCTCACCCAGAAGCTGCTTCATCCGCTTCTTAAATTCCTGTGGCAAAACCATGGCTACTTCTCCTCACAGACCTGGAAAATATAGAATTTCAAATAATAGGACTCATCTGCCGCCCAAAGAATGGGATGATCCGGCGCCTGGGTCCGATACTCCACCTGACGCAGACGCTTGTGGACACTCCCGGCCGCCTGGTGCAGGGTTTTGGTAAACAGCTCATAGGTCATAAAATGGGAACAGGAGCAGGTGGCCAGAAATCCTCCGTCCCTTACCAGCTTCATACCCCGCATATTAATCTCCCGATAGCCCTTGACTGCATTCTTCACTGAACTGCGGGATTTGGTAAAGGCCGGCGGATCCAGAACCACCACGTCATAGCGCTCCCCCTTCTTCTCAAGCTCTGGCAGCAGGTCAAAGACATCGGCGCACAAAAACTGTACCCGATCTTCCATATGATTCAGCTCTGCATTTTTACGGGCCTGCTCCACTCCCTGTTCGGAAGCATCCACTCCCAGAACCTCCCGTGCGCCGGCAAGCCCGGCATTCAGGGCAAAGGAGCCTGTATGGGTAAAACAGTCCAGCACTCTGGCATCTCTGCACAACTTCTGAAGAGCCAGACGATTGTATTTCTGATCCAGAAAAAATCCCGTTTTCTGCCCGTCCTTTACATCCACCAGATAGCGGACTCCATTTTCCCGAATCTCCACCTGGGTGTCAAAGGCCTCTCCCAGGAATCCTTTGTGCCGCTCCAGTCCCTCTTTTTCCCGCTCCTTCGCGTCACTGCGCTCATAGACCCCCCGGATAAAAATTCCGTCTTCCGCCAGAATCTCTTTCAGAATCCGGACCAGCGTCTCCTTCATCCGATCGATCCCAAGGGCCAGAGACTGCACAGCCAGCACATCGGAGAACTTATCCACCACAAATCCCGGCAGGAAGTCCGCCTCTCCGAAAACCAGGCGGCAGCTGTCTGTGTCCACTGTCCGCTTGCGGTACTCCCAGGCATTCTTAAGACGCATGCGCAGAAACGCCTCATCAATCTCCTGATCCTTTTTCCGGGTCATCATACGGATACGGATTTTGGAATGGGAATTGATAAATCCCCGCCCAAGACAGTAGCCGTCAAAGTCATGCACCGTCACCAGATCCCCGTCCTGGAAGCTCCCTAAAATAGATGCTATCTCATTGTCATAGATCCAAGGGCCTCCTGCCTTAAAGGCCCGCCCTTCCCCCTTCTTCAGAGTTACTGACGCATGTTCCATCCCTGTTCTCCTTCATTTATCTCAATCAGCCACGCCGTTTCGGGCGCAGATATCCCTCACACAGCATTTGTCACAATAAGGCTTTGTCCGCGCTGTACAGACAGCTCTGCCGTGATACACAAGCCGGTGGCAGAAATCGCTTCCTTCCTGGGGCGGAATTAATTTCCAGAGCGCCATCTCTACTTTCTTGGGCTCCTTTAAGTTCTCCACCAGCCCCATACGGTTCACCAGGCGGATACAGTGGGTATCTGTCACAATGGCAGGCTTTCCAAACACATCGCCCATAATAAGATTTGCACTTTTGCGTCCCACGCCGGGAAGCTTCAAAAGCTCCTCGAACGTATCCGGTATATTTCCTCCATACTGATCCACCAGAATCTTCATACAGGCACTGATATCTCTGGCCTTGCTGTGTCCCAGTCCGCAGGGCTTGACAATGGCCTCAATATCCTCCACCGATGCCTCTGCCAGAGACCTTACATCCGGGTATTTTTTGTATAGATCCTTTACCACTACATTTACCCTGGCATCTGTACACTGGGCCGCCAGCCGCACGCTGACCAGCAGCTTCCATGCCTGATTATAATCCAGTGTGCAGTCTGCATCCGGATATTCCTTCTTTAACCGTTCAATCACTTCCAACGCCAGTTTTTCTTTTGTCATGCCAAATTCCTTTCCTTCCCTCAGGAATCCTATTATCTGCAGAAGCTCATTCCTGTTCTCACCCTCAGATTCCATTCTTCATTTCTCTATTTTACCGTTTCCTATGCCCAAATTCAAGCTCGGAATCTTTATCTGTATTTGCTTTTGTGGAAAAATCTGCTATAATAAGGTCAATCAATGGTCAATAAATACAGCAGGATCCTGGCTGGGAGGCAGTGTCCCAAATCTGCCCTCTTGAACTGTCAGAACCTGACTGTTCAGTCCCATGAACTGCTGTACAAGGAGGAACACTATGATCCAGGCTATTTCCGCTGTGAATTCCTGCTATCCTATATTCTATCATCCCCGCAGTCAGAGTCTCTCCATGAATCCCACACAGCAGTCACAGACTGTGGGAGCCGCCGGCACGGTGGTTCTGCGGCGGGGAGCGGATCCGAATACACCCATTCAGCCCATCCAGCCCGTAAAGCCGGTAAACCCGGATGCCTCAGCCCCCATTCTGTCCGCGGCCCCTTCCTGGGCAGAGAAATATGCTGCAGAGCAGGCTGTGCGGCTGCGGATCCAATATGCAGATCCCGCCCAATCCGCCAAAGAAGGCCGATGCGAAACCTGCGAGAAGCGCAAATATCAGGACGGCTCCGATGACCCTTCGGTTTCTTTTCAGATGCCCACCCGGATTGATCCGGATATGGCCGCGTCTGCTGTCCGCAGCCACGAAATGGAGCATGTATTTCACGAGCAGGCACAGGCACAGCAGGAAAACCGCAAAGTAATCAGCCAGAGTGTTTCACTGCATACAGGTATCTGTCCGGAATGTGGAAGCGTGTATATTTCCGGCGGAACTACCCGTACCGTAACAAAAGCCGATTCTGCGGCAGAAGACTTTCAGAAAGACAATTCTCAGCCGGAGGATTTGAAGGCTGCAAAATAAATCCATGTATATACAAGAACTCCTGAAGCCCTATCCAGGCATTCAGGAGTTCTTTTTAATTTTGTCAGATTCTTTGCACTGGTTTCCCCGCTTACAGCCGCTTTCCTCCTGCAGAATAGATTTCTGTGCCATATATTCACAACAGATACTGTATGGCATTTCCAGACAAATGTTATTTTAGGATGCAAATCCAGCGTCCCATAAATCCCGTCAAAAAAGGCTTCTGCAAAATGCAGAAGCCTGTAAGTTCGAGGGAGTGGGGGCCTCCTCTCGGAGACCCCCGAGTGTTATGAATGAAATACTGATATGTGTTCTTGCTACATTCTTAATATAACAAAGAATTGT
>CATJHO010000171.1 GCA_949740535.1 uncultured Lachnospiraceae bacterium | reverse complement strand
GCTACTTTTACTGCCATTTTTCAATTCCTCCTAAAAATAAATTTTATTTATTTTTTTCCTGCGGACCCTCTTTTTGGGAAAAGCCCGCAATCTGGTATTCATTGTACCGAATCCACCGGGAAATTTCAAGACCTAATTGAAATTTTATCCGCTCCTTTTTCAGATTCTTCGATTTGCTGCCCGCAGCTATGGTCTCTCCCTGCTTCGTTATTACGAATCTTGTCAGCCAATATACGATTTCCCACATGCCGGGCAGAACTTTGCTCCCTCAAAAATTATACTTCTACATTCACTTTAACCGCCTCCATATCCGCTGCGGCTTTGTAAACCACGCAGATTTCAAATTCTGTCTTGCCTTTTTCCCATTCTTCCACTACTATTGAGAAAAACGCTGCTCTGTTGTATGCTGTATTTATACACTTCGGGCTGGCGGACTTTGTTTTGGCGCCCTCTCTTGGCAAGGGCATACATGGCTGAGCGAGGGTATGAAATTCGATTCAGATTTTTCTTCTGGGGGTGGATATGTTGAAGGCAGATTTTCATTTACATTCTTCGTTTTCCGGCGACAGTGATACCGCGCCGGCACAGATCGTTCATGCAGCCCTTCAAAGAGGGCTTTGTGCCATCTGTTTTACCGATCATTATGATGCAGATTATCCCTGCGAGAATGTGTGCTTTGAGCTGGATACAGAAGCTTATTATTCCCAAATTTCAGAACTCCAGTCAGCTTATACAGGGAAAACTGTCATCCGGTTCGGAGTGGAGCTGGGGCTGCAGCCACATCTTGGAGCACTTTACCGCTCTTATGTGAAACAATACCCCTTTGACTTTGTCATCGGCTCTACCCATCTGGTCGACGGAATGGATCCCTATTATCCGTCCTTCTGGGATGGATGCAGGCCGGAGACTGTGATAAGAAAATTTCTGGAGGTTACGCTTGAAAATATACGGAATTTTGATGAATTTGACGTCTACGGGCACCTGGATTATATCATCCGCTATGTGCCTGACGGAAACCGGCACTTTTCCTATAAAACTTACGGGGATGTGACAGATGAAATCCTGAAATTGCTGATTTCCAGGGGAAAGGGAATCGAGGTCAATACGGGCGGATATAAAAGCGGGCTTGGATGTCCCAATCCCTGCCCGGAGATTCTGCGCCGTTACCGGGAGCTGGGAGGTGAAATCATTACCATGGGATCCGATGCCCATACGCCGGAATTTACAGGCAGCCACATGCAGGAAGCGCAGGAAATCCTGCGCTTGTGCGGGTTTCGGTATTTTACTTTGTTTCAGGAGCGGAAACCGGAATTTGTGCCCCTGTAATAGAAGCTTATTTCAGAATAGTTCCGCCTCCAAGCACGCAGTCATCCTCATAAAAAACTACAGCCTGCCCCGGCGTCACGGCACGTACCGGCTCATGAAACTGCACCCGTACCTGATCCTGGGAGATTTTCCAAAGGGTGCAGGGCGTTCCCGCGTGGTTATAGCGGATCTTTGCCAATGCCTCCCGTTCTCCCTTAAGCTTTGGGACTGACATCCAGTTCATCTTATCTGCCAGGAGCTGATCTGTCCAGACATCCTCCTGTTCTCCAATCACCACCTCGTTGGTTTCCGGGCGTATCTCTGTTACCACCACGCGCCGTCCCATGGGCAGGCCCAGCCCCCGGCGCTGTCCGATGGTGTAGTGGATGATTCCCTTATGCCGCCCCAGGATGGTTCCATCTTTCTGTACAAAATTCCCCTCTCTGGACGGCACTCCTGTCGTGCGCTCGATAAAGCCCGCGTAATCCTGATCCGGCACAAAACAGATCTCCTGGCTGTCCGGCTTGTCCGCAACCGTCAGTCCCAGGCGCCCGGCCATTTCCCGGATCTCCTCCTTAGAATAGTCCCCTGCCGGCATCAGGGTATGGGAAAGCTGATCCTGCGTGAGGTTGTAAAGGGCATAGGTCTGGTCCTTGGCTGCTGACACGGAACGCACCAGACAGAAACGTCCGTTTTCCAGATGTTTTATCCGGGCATAGTGGCCGGTAGCAATATAACCGGCTCCAATCTCCAGGCTTCGTCTCAGAAGCGCTTCCCACTTCACATAGCGGTTGCAGGCTATACAGGGATTGGGTGTACGTCCCGCCAGATATTCCGCTGTAAAATAATCCATCACGGATCGTTTGAAATCTGCTTTAAAATTCATGACATAATGAGGAATCTCCAAAAGCTGGGCGGTCCGCCTGGCATCCTCCACAGCGCTCAGCCCGCAGCAGCCTCCCTGTTCCTCCAGAACTTCTTCTTCCTCATCCTGCCAGATCTGCATGGTTACGCCGATGACTTCATACCCCTGCTCCTTCAAAAGCCAGGCCGCCACAGAGGAATCCACGCCTCCAGACATTCCCACTACTACTTTTTCTTTCCTGCTCACCTGTCCTGACCGCCTGTCTGTTCCTGATAACTGCTCTGATTTTCCCCCTGGCTGTAAGGGGTCTGCTGACAGGGCTCCTGCTGGTATGGTCCCTGTTGATAGGGGCCCTGCTGGTATGGTCCCTGCTGGTATGAGCCCTGTTGATAAGAGCCTTGTTGATAGGGCATCTGGCCGTAACCGTCCTGTCCATAGCTGCCCGGTGTCTGCACATACACATAGGGATTGTTCTGTACCCTCTGCGCTCCTATCTTCCGCATGGCCAGATACAGGTAAATCAGGGTCACACCAAAGTTTATCACCCAGAAAAACGGAATATGCACGCCAAAGAGCCGCACGACCACTCCTTTAAAGAAGAGAGGCCAGGTTCTTCCATAAATTCCCAAAATATATATCTGTCCAAAGGTCAGACCCGCTTTGGTAATGGAATTCAAAATCATTCCCAGCAGAGCCACAATCAGCACGCCGAAGAAGAACACCGCCGTAATCCAGATAAAATAGAAAATCAGAAATAGGATCACAAGCAGATAAATCAACGGGATAAATGCCATAATACTCTGCCTGCTGAAATACGTACCGCTTTCCAGCATGTAAAAATACAGTGTCTGCACCTGGCCATTGCTCTTAATCAGCATCTTCTCGCTGTCCACCAGAAGAACACTCTGGTATCCCTGTGAAAACAGATAAGCTTCCTCCTCGTCGAAATAGTCGTCCGAATTCAGGGCCACATACGTAGTGCCTCCGTCAAACTGATAAGGGCGCTCAATCCAAAAGCCGTACTCTGACACCTCAAAGTCCGGAAGTTCTTCCTTGACTGCATGGCCGATTCCGCCAATCTCTGCCTGTATCTGAATCAGCGGAATAAGTGCGGTAATCACAAAATAGAAGGCCATCAACAGCATGCCATAGCCAAATATTTTTCCTTTTTTATTTCTTAAAAACTGCGGATACGCATCTGGCTTAACTCCCGCACACCCCATTTCCTTAAATACATTCATCCCTCTAATACTCCTCTTCCTCTTCTTCCTCGCCTTCATGAATATCGGACTTTGGTTTTTCCAGCCCTTCAATCCGGATCCCGTTCTTCTCTGCATAGTCCCAGAGCGCGGCATGAATGGCCTCCTCTGCCAGCAGAGAACAATGAACTTTCACCGGCGGCAGGCCGTCCAGAGCCTCCATCACAGCCTTGTTGGTTACCTTCAGCGCCTCCTGAACCGTCTTTCCTTTTACCAGCTCTGTTGCCATACTGCTGGTTGCCACGGCAGCCCCGCAGCCGAAGGTTTTGAATTTACAGTCCCTAATCACACCTACCTCATCAATATCCAGGTAAATCCGCATAATATCCCCGCATTTAGCATTTCCCACAGTTCCTACGCCGCTTGCGTTTTCTATTTCTCCCACATTCCTTGGGTTCTGAAAATGATCCATCACTTTTTCGCTGTACATTTTTATGTTCCTCCTGATTTTTGTAGATTATTTTAAATTCCGGCCCGGTATCTGATATCGTTTTTCCGCCCGGCCTTACCTCCTGCGCATAAAATCCTCGTACAAGGGCGACATACTGCGCAGATGCTCCACAATCCGTTTCAGCTGCTCTACCACAAAATCCAGGTCTTCCCTGGTAATCTCTTCATTCAACGTCAGCCTGAGAGACCCATGGGCAATCTCGTGGGGCAGACCCACAGCCAGCAGTACATGGGAAGGATCCAGCGAACCGGAGGTACAGGCCGAACCGGAAGATCCGCAGATTCCTTCCATATCCAGCATAATCAGCAGGGACTCTCCCTCAATAAACTGAAAGCTGAAATTGGCGTTGTTGGGCAGACGGCTGGTCCGATGGCCGTTCAGTCTTGTGTAGGGAATCTCCTTCAACACCCGGTCAATCAGGTAGTCCCGAAGCTCCCGCTCCTGACTGGTCCGCTCTTCCATGGATGCGAAGGCCCGTTCCACTGCCTTTCCAAATCCTACAATTCCCGGCACATTTTCCGTTCCTGCCCGGCGTTTTCGCTCCTGGGCTCCGCCGTGTATCAGAGAGCGCAGCTTCAGCCCCTTGCGGATATAAAGGAAGCCGATTCCCTTAGGGCCGTTCAGCTTGTGTCCGCTGGCACTCAGCATATCGATATGCAGTTCCTCAACCTGAATGGGCACATGTCCGAAAGCCTGTACCGCGTCGGTGTGAAATAAAATTCCCCGCTCACGGGCCAGCTCTCCAATCTCCCGAATGGGCTGAAGGGTGCCAATCTCATTATTGGCATACATCACGGAGATCAGTATCGTATCCGGACGAACCGCTCTTCTCAGCTCCTCCAGCTTTACCACTCCATTTTCATCCACGTTCAGATAAGTCACCTCAAAGCCTTTCTTCTCCAGCCACTCGCAGGTGTGGAGTATGGCGTGATGCTCAATCTTTGTGGTAATAATATGCTTTCCCTTGCTGCTATAGCTCTCTGCAGCGGCTTTTAACGCCCAGTTGTCTGCTTCGCTTCCTCCTGCAGTAAAATAAATTTCCTCTGTAGCTGCACCCAGAGCCTTTGCAATGGTTTCTCTGGCTTCAGTCACTGCTTTCCTGCTTTCCGCTGCCAGGCTGTAGACACTGGATGGATTGCCGAAATGCTCTGTAAAATACGGAATCATAGCCTCCACCACCTGGGGCGCAGTCTTTGTTGTGGCTGCATTGTCCAGATAAATCAATTTCTTCATAATCGTCCTCCTATCTAAGTTCCGCAGTCTATTTTTTAATTGGTACAGCAGGAGCTCACAATGGTTCCTGCCTTTTCGCCTACATTTCTGCTCTCTTCCACCAGCCGGCTTAAGGAAATCTCATCGACTGTCTGATTGATACTGTCGTTGATCCGCTGCCACACATATTTGGTCACGCAGAACTCAGAGCCGCCACAGGCGCTTTCCTCTTTCAGACCAGGGCATTCCACCGGATCCAGATTGCCCTCAAGCGCCCGGAGTATGTCTCCTACAGAAATCTCTCCGGCTGGTTTCGCCAGCTTATAGCCGCCTCCGGCTCCCCGTACACTGACCACCAGCCCGGCCTTCCGCAGCTTTGCAATCAGCTGCTCCAAGTAGCTTTCTGATATATTCTGTCTCCCGGCAATGCTTGCAATAGAAACATTCTCATTTTCACTGTATAAAGCCAAATCAATCAACGCCCGGAGCCCATACCGCCCCTTTGTTGACAGCTTCATCAAACCACCTCTCATTCCCTTTAACAGAGATTTCTGCACATAGGTTTCATCGTACAATTCCGAGTATTTCACTCGGAATTTAAACAAATGATACCACCACGCATTTGTTCTGTCAAGTGCTGCGTCGGAATATATTTCTAAAAACAGGGTTGATAGTAACATGAAAAAGAAAAAGCATCCGCTCATTGCCGGAACCCTGATTCTCACCCTCACCGGCCTTGCCAGCCGTTTTATCGGCTTCTTCTATAAGATATTCTTAAGCCGTACCATAGGTGCCGAGGGAATCGGCATTTACCAGATGATTTTCCCTGTATACGGTGTCTGCTACGCATTCACCACTGCCGGCGTGGAGATTGCCATCTCACGCTTTGTCTCAGGAGAAATGGCCAGGGGAAGAAAGGATCGGGCCAAATCGATCCTGTGGATCGGCCTTTCCATGTCCCTGTCGCTCTCTCTCCTGACCACTTTTCTGGTGTATGCCAACGCAGATTTTCTTGCACTTCGTGTTCTCCATGAGGCCCGCTGTGCCCATCTGCTGCGCATTATGTCTTTAACCGTTCCGTTTGGAGCCTGTCATTCCTGTATCAGCGGATATTACTACGGACTTCAGCGGACCGCCGTTCCTGCCTGTGCCCAGCTCTTCGAACAGCTGGTCCGTGTGGCGTCTGTGTATATTATTTACCAAATCAGTCTGGAAGAAGGAAAAATCCTGTCTCCTGCTGTTGCAGTAATCGGACTGGTATTGGGAGAGTTTGCTTCCATGCTCTTTGGCCTTTTTGCTCTGTCCTCTGAAAGCCTCCGCAGCCACAGAACGAAAAGTACGGATTTCCCTACCCGGTTCTTTGCACAGCGTATGTTTCTGGAAGCAGCCCCCGTATCTGCCAACCGGGTCTGTATGAATATACTCGGCAGTGCAGAGGCTGTGCTTCTGCCCCTTACACTTCAGCAGTATGGGCTGGATGCCGGGCGGGCTTTGAGCGTCTACGGTACGCTTACCGGTATGGCTATGGCCTTTATTCAATTTCCCAGCGTACTTACCAATGCCGTATCCGTTATGCTGCTTTCTTCCGTCTCAGAGTCGCAGGCCGCAGGAAATCAGAACCAGATTGCCCGGACCATACGCCGGACCATTTCCTTCTGTCTGCCTCTGGGAATTGGCTGTATGATTTTCTTTCTTTTAAGTGGAAAATTTTTGGGACGGTACTTTTTCAAGAGTGAGATGGCTGGAGACTTTATTATTACCCTGGCCTGGATCTGTCCATTTCTGTATTTGAACAGTACCCTCCACAGCATTCTGAATGGACTGGGACGGACTTCTACCGGATTTGTAAATAATCTCATCGGAATTATGATTCGGATTTTCTTTATTCTGGTGTTTGTCCCCCGCGTGGGGATTCAGGGATATCTCTGGGGAATTCTGGGAAATCAATTATTTGTAGCCTTCTTGAATGTAAATGCACTGAAGGCGGACGGAGGATTATGCAGGATGGACGCCGGCATTCACTAAGTGCCGGCGCATGAGCTGCGGTTCCTGCCCGGAGCCTTCACAGTTCTCCGGCTCCGGCAATAACCTTCCCTGAAGCAGTGCGCAGCTCCCACTCACTTCGTCAGCACCTCTCAGCTATCTCATACAACAGACGCTTTGAATCTTCCCAGCCCAGACAGGGATCTGTGATAGATTTTCCATAAACATGATTATGGATTCCCTGACAGCCCTCTTCAATATAGCTCTCTATCATAACACCCTTGACCAGCCTGTGAATGTCCTGGGAGCAGGAGCGGCTGTGAAGAACTTCCTTTACTATCCGGATCTGTTCCCTGTACTGTTTATTCGAGTTATTGTGATTGGCATCTACAATACAGGCCGGATTCTTCAGTTCTCTTGCTTCGTAGAGTTCCAAAAGAGTCTGCAGATCCTCATAATGGTAATTGGGCAGAGAAACACCCCGCTTATTGACAGCTCCCCGCAGCACCACATGAGCCAGCTCATTTCCATCCGTCTCAACATCCCAGCCACGGTATATGAATGAATGGGCGTGCTGCGCCGCGTATACCGAGTTCAGCATAACCGTGAAATCACCGCTGGTGGGATTCTTCATGCCGGCAGGCACGTCAAAGCCACTGGCAGTGAGACGGTGCTGCTGATTTTCCACAGAGCGGGCGCCGATTGCAATATAAGACAAAAAGTCCATGACATAACGCAGATTTTCCGGATACAGCATCTCATCTGCCGCAGTCAGGCCTGTTTCTTCAATGGCCCGGATATGCATACGGCGCAAAGCTACAATACCTGCCAGAGGATCCGGCTTTTTTTCCGGGTCCGGCTGATGCATTATGCCTTTGTATCCCTCTCCGGTGGTTCTGGGTTTATTGGTGTAAATCCGGGGAATCACAATGACTTTATCCTTGATCTTTTCCTGTACAGGAACCAGGCGGCGCACATAGTCACAGACCGCTTCCTCGTTGTCTGCTGAACAGGGACCGATCATAACCAGAAATTTATCCGATTCTCCCGTGAATACCCTGCGGATCTCTTCATCCCGTTCTTCTTTGATCCTGGCCGCGCGGGCCGGCACCGGATACAGCTTCCGGGTCTCCTCCGGCGTGGGCAGCTTTTGTAAAAATTTCATTCCCATTTTTTCATTCTCCTCTGTTTCTGACTTCTGGTTTTTATCATAATACAAGGCCCGGAAAAAGTCACGGAAAATTTAATCAAAAAAGCTGCCATAAAATCTTCCAACTGATTTTATAGCAGCCTTTTATTTTTGCAGAAAATCCATTCAATTTCTATGTAATCATCCTCTTGGATGGGCCTTTTCATAGACCTCTCTGGTACGCACAGCATACATCATGGTGGTAGATATATCTGAATGGCCCAGCATTTCCTGAACCATATGAAGATCTGCTCCATTATCCACCAGATGCGCGGCAAAGGAATGCCGGAGCGTATGAGGCGTTATCTCCATCTCAATTCCAGCCTGTCTGGCGTACTGCTTCAAAAGCTTCCAGAAGCCCTGACGGCTCATGCTGTCACCGGAACAATTGGGAAACAGCATCCGGCATTCTTTATCTCCTATCAGTTCCGTCCGGGCAGATTTCATATACTGCTCCAGGGCTGTTCTTGCCTTGGAACCAAAGGGAATGATCCGCTCCTTGTTCCGATCCCGGCAGATAATATAATCCAGCTTCCAGTTCACATCCTCAAGCTTCAAAGAGATTAATTCTGTCACACGGATTCCCGTTGCATACAAAAGCTCCAGCATGGCCCGATCCCGAAGTCCTTTGGGCGTCCGATCTCCCGGCTGTTCCAACAACCGCTTGGTCTCCTCCACCGACAATACATCCGGTACCTTTTTCTCCACCTTCGGCGCCTTCAGATTCTCAGCCGGATCTGTGGTTACTTCTCCGTTACGCATCATGTAAAGATAAAACGCTTTCATAGATGCAATATTCCGGGATACCGTCGCTGCTGCCATTCCTTTTTTTTCCAAATCCAAAATATAGGAATTCAGGTTGGTTTCCGTTACATCCTGCAGCTTTTCTATCTTCTGCCCCTGAAGAAAACGCATCATCTTCATCAGATCTCTCTGATAGGAAAGCTCCGTATTCTGCGACGTCTTCTTTACATTGTGTAAATAAGACACAAAGCTCTTAATCTCTTGTTCCATCAAACTTCCGCCCTCAAATGATAACAGTCCAGCCATATTACTGCAATCTGTCCCCCTCTGGCTGAACTGCCGTCTTATAATTCTTCTGTAATACAGCTGTCTCACAGCCGCATGCCGATACCCGTTATGTTTACCATTATAGTAATAAAAAAGCAGAAAAGCAATGGTCTTTTTTTGCTAAAAACCTTGGAAAATCAAGGTTTTCCAGGTTTTCTACAATATCTGGCCTCCCGCTTTTTCAGCGACCACCAAATCTTGTAAATATTTTTTTTAATTTTTGTGCCTCGTCAACTGTTACATCCTATAATTTCTTCAAAAAAGGTTTTAAAAAGAATGGATTTACATAGCTTTCCAGAAACGCACCAGCAAACAAAAGCAGGATCCCAAATATACCTACGATAATATAAGAAAAAAATTGTTTTTTTCCACTATTCCACTGTCGGAATTTCCGTTCCTGATTTCCGGACATTTCACAGATCTTTTTTAAAATCCAGTATACGGCAGGAACATACAGAACAAAATGGGGCAGACTTCCGGCAATGCAGAGAATTATCCCCGGCAGGCCCATTTTCATAGCCGCTGTTGTCATCGTGATTCCAAGGGCTGCTCCAATCCAGAGCAGATAGCTGTAAGCTGCCAGTGTTCCCAGGACCGTAAGCCCCGTAAGCCAGAGAACCAGAAAGGTGGAAAGCCTTGATTTAAATGTGTAAAGGAACAGTTCTTCCGGCGCAAATTCCAAACGCTCATATTTGGAAAAAAAATAAGGACTCAGCAGGGAAGTCTGATGAACTGCTTCTTTGCCAAACACCGTAATATACAAAACGCCCATGGCAAAACCCGCCAGAAACAGAGTTAAAAAGAAATCTCTGTTTTTCAGCTGAATTCCCTTTGCACTTTTGGACTCCATGCTCCGCCGGATGGGCACGTGGACAGATTTCCCTGTCCCAAGCCTCGAAAGCTTCAGGGGCAGCGGCCGGATTGTGATATCTTTTAAATCTACACCTTTAATTTTCATCAAAAAACCTCCCATACTCATATGTATGAAAGGTTTTCCACAGTTATGATACTCTCTCCAGACAAGAGAATCCCCTGCCCTCTCTTGACAAAGGCATGCTTACTTTATGGATTCGGACTTTTCATAACAAGCATCGCAGGCCTTGAGCACTGCATTTCTAAACCCATGTTCTTCCAGCGCCGCTGCTCCCGCTATGGTAGTGCCTCCGGGAGAACAAACCTTATCCTTCAGTACTGCCGGATGTTCCCCAGTCTCAAGCACCATCTTTGCCGCTCCCGCTGCTGCCTGCGCCGCAAAGAGATACGCCTGCTCTCTGGGCATCCCGTACTTCACCGCCCCATCCGCCAGGGCTTCAATAAACTGGTACACGTATGCCGGCGAGCTTCCGCTTGCACAGACTACCGCACTCATCAGACGTTCCTCTACATCTGCACAACGGCCAACTGCCCCAAAGAGCTTATGTACCAGCGCCAGCTCTTCCTCAGAAAACTCTTCCATCCGGAAGCTTAATCCAGTCATTCCCTCCCCTATCAGCGCCGGTGTGTTGGGCATGGCCCGGACAATCCGCCGGTCAGAACCGAGAGTCTCCTTTAAGGAGCTGATGGTAATCCCAGGAGCAAGAGAAATCACCACATGCTCCGGCGTCAGAGCATAACGTATCTGCTTTAAAACATGGGGATAATACTGAGGCTTTACAGCCAGTACCACATACTTACAGGAATTGGCGCACTCCGCGTTGGAAGGCGCATAAGTTACCTGCGTTTCTGCATATACTCTGCGCTTTGTCTCGTCGGTCTTTGCCGTAAACACAAAGTCACTTGCAGGAAATACCTTTAAAGCTCCTTTTAAAATTGCATATCCCATGTTTCCCATGCCGATAAATCCTATATCTGCCATTCCTAAACCCTCCTATTTTAGTTCCGCAGCACCATTTCGTACACGGGTATCAGAAGGATTTTTGGCCGTTAAATACCGTCCATAAATCCTTCTGTGTCCTCCATTGGCGCTGCTGTTTTATAACTCCGGTTCCGCAAAAAAGGGACTGCCACAAACAGTCACTCTTTCGCCTGACTGTTTGCGACAGCCCCTTTTGGCTGTTCTACTTTGCGTAGTCAGTCACCCTGCTTTCCCGGATGACATTTACCTTAATCTGGCCCGGATACTCCAGTTCAGCTTCCACCTGTTTAGAAATATCTCTCGCCAGCAATACCATAGCGGCATCATCTACCTGCTCTGGAACTACCATAATACGAATCTCTCTACCTGCCTGAATCGCAAAAGACTTGTCTACGCCCTTAAATCCATTGGCGATATCCTCTAACTGTTTTAACCGATTGGTATACGTCTCCAGAGTCTCTCTTCTTGCCCCTGGCCTTGCCGCCGAAATAGTATCGGCTGCCTGTACCAGACAGGAAATCAAAGAGGTCGGCTCCGTATCCCCGTGATGTGATTCTACTGCGTTGATGACGATGGCTGATTCCTTGTACTTCTTGCACAGATCAGCGCCAATCTGAATATGTGATCCCTCTACTTCGTGGTCGATGGATTTTCCGATATCATGTAAAAGCCCGGCTCTCTTAGCCATACGCACGTCCACGCCAATCTCTCCTGCCAGTAAACCTGCCAGATGAGCTACTTCGATGGAATGCTTCAGAGCATTCTGACCATAGCTGGTCCGGAATTTCATTCTTCCCAGAAGCTTGATAAGCTCCGGATGAATGCCGTGAACGCCTACCTCCAGGGCAGCCGACTCACCTTCCTCACGAATCATTACCTCTACTTCTTTCTGCGCTTTTTCTACCATCTCCTCGATACGGGCCGGATGAATCCGGCCGTCAACAATCAGCTTTTCCAGCGCAATCCTCGCCACTTCACGGCGGATGGGATCAAATCCCGAAAGGATAACAGCTTCCGGTGTATCATCGATAATCAAATCGATTCCGGTCATAGTCTCCAGAGTCCGGATATTCCGGCCCTCCCGGCCAATGATTCGTCCCTTCATCTCATCATTCGGAAGCTGTACAACCGATATGGTTGTCTCCGCCACATGATCTGCAGCGCACTTCTGAATCGCCGTTACGACATATTCCTTTGCCTTTTTATCGGCTTCTTCTTTTGCTCTGCTTTCCAATTCCTTGACCAGCACAGCGGTTTCATGCTTTACTTCGTCTTCAACAGTCTTTAACAAATAATCTTTTGCTTGTTCGGAGGTCAAACCTGAGATTCTTTC
>CATJHO010000170.1 GCA_949740535.1 uncultured Lachnospiraceae bacterium | reverse complement strand
TTACAATCTAGGATTTCACATAGTGAGTCGATGGTATTCATACTGATGCCCTCGTTGTGCTGAAGGCGGTGTATAAGAGATTTACTGAAATGGTATTGCTTGTGTAACGTGTATTTGGTGATACCTTTGGCCTGCATGGTTTCCCATAATTTGTCGTACTTAATCATGGCGTGTTCCTTTGCCTTTTGTCTTGTGTTTCTTTTATTATAGGAATATAATGGAAAACGACACAGGTTCTGTTTTAAGAACCCTATATTTAACGATTCGGCAGATATTTGTATTTGCTAATAATATCCCCAGGAATCAAGAGGGAAAGAAAAGAAGGTAAAGTTTGGACTGGAAGAGAGAGAAAAGCCAGCTTCTGCAGGGCGTTTTGATTGTGGGAATTGTTGTTCTGGTATGGTTTTTGGGATACCGTGCAGTCTGCTGCAGTATAGAAGTAAATAAGGGAGAACCGGATTTGGTTTACAGCATGTCTGTAAATAATGATTATCATTTGGTGGTAGTGGCAAACTGCGCTGTCATAGAAGATAAAGCTAAGTTCGCACAGAAGGTGGTGCGTATGTGTCAGGAGGATGCTTTTAAGACGATTAAGCTGTCAGCGGGAACCGGGAATTATCCTTCCCGGCTGGATATTGCCGTCTACCTGACCGGTCAGGACCGGGAAAATGGCAGGCAGGTATGCAGGATACAGTATGAGACAAAGGAATATCAGGAGTACTGGGATATTGTGAGGGATTCTGAACGCTTTCATTTGTATTTAGACGGAGAGGAAATTAGGTGTAATTGGCCCTTGACAAATTCTCTGAATGAAGATAATATGTCAGTAGAGTGTTACTGGTAGTGCAGGCATGACTGAAGAAACGTATAAAAAGCGTTCTTTTAGTCATGCTTTTTTTGTACAAAAGGGGGAGAGACAGCCGTGAAATTGATCAAGGCACTCAACAACAATGTAGCGCTGGTCCAGGATGAGCATGGACAGGAGGCGGTTGTCATGGGCAAAGGCGTGGCATTTGCCGCAAAGCCCGGCGATCCGGTCAGGAAAGAGCGGATTGAAAAGCATTTTGTACTGAATGGCGACAGAGGGAAGAAGGATTTTGACAGCCTGTTGAAACGGATTACCGTGGATGATGTGGAACTGGCCAGCCGTATTATCCGGAAGGGCGAAGAATATCTGGGATACCGCTGTAACGACAGTATACTGCTGACATTATCAGATCACTTGGGGATGCTGCTTGAACGGATGAAGGAAGGGGTTCATTTTGGAACACCTCTGGAGTGGGATATCAAGCTGATTTATCCAAAAGAATACCAGTTTGCAAGGAAGGTTGTAGCAGAATTAAGCGAAAACACGGGATATGAGATTCCGGAGCAGGAGGCGGCGCTGATTGTCCTTCACTTCATCAATGCCAACTCCAGCGGAAAAGGCATGGAGGAAACCATGATGTACACAAAGATAATTCAAAATATTTTGAATATCAGCAAGCTGCATTATGGGCGGGAATTCAGCGAAGAGGATTTTGATGTAAGCCGGTTTGTCACCCATGTGCGCTATTTTGTGAAACGGCAGATGAACAGAGAGAGCCTTCAGATTGACGAATCCATCGGGGCAGTAATTGCAGAGAAATGCCCCAAGGATCACAAGTGTGCAAGGAAGATCTCTCAGTTTCTGCAGAAGACCTATGGGTGGGAGGTCAGTGAGGGCGAGGAACTCTACCTGACGCTGCACCTGAACCGAATGAATTTGCAATGAATATGGGACAAAAAGGAGCGTGTGACATGAAGTATTTGGAAGAAGCAAAAGTGATTACAGCCCTGGTAGGCGGGGAAGCGAATATCAACAGTCTGGTACACTGTGCCACAAGACTGCGTTTTGAACTGAAAGATGAGGGAAAGGCAGACAAGGAGGCATTGAATAAGCTTTCCTATGTGCTGCAGGTGGTAATAAGCGGCGGACAGTATCAGGTAGTGATCGGACCTGCGGTTCATGATTATTATGAGGCAATTCTCTCTGTGGCAAAGATTGGCGGTGGAAGCAGTTCCTCTAAGAAGGAGGACGGAAAGAATCAGAGCATTATGAGCCGTGCCATGAAGGTGATTTCCGGCGCGTTCTCTCCTCTGATTCCGGCACTGGCGGGAGCCGGTATGGTCAAGGCTCTCCTGACATTGTTTACAGAATTTGGAATCATGGGTTATGAAGATCCCACGTATCTGATTCTGTCTGCGGCAGGCAATGCAGTCTTTTATTTCCTGCCCATCTTCCTTGGGATTACCTTATCCAAGCAGTTTGGAGCGAACCCCTATGTGGGCGGTACCATTGGAGCTGCCCTTCTGGAGCCGAATTTTACAGGCCTTCTCAGTGCAGAGGGTGTAAATTTCCTTGGCATACCAGTGACTCCCATTGACTATGCAGCAACGATTTTCCCGATTTTTATCGCTGTGATGGTGTACAGTCTGCTGGATAAAGGTCTGAAAAAAATCATTAAGCAGGAGCTGCAGCTGTTCCTGGTTCCCATGATTTCAGTGATGGTGATGGTACCCTTTACCGTGATTCTGTTCGGACCCTTTGGAACCACAGTTGGCAATGCTGTGTCAGATGTAGTGGTAGCTTTGTTTAATTTCAACAGTCTGATTGCCGGTCTCCTTCTGGGAGCTGCGTATCCATTCCTGACCATGCTGGGACTGCACTGGGGTTTTACGCCGGTAACACTGCAGAACCTGGAACTTTTTGGCGGCGATGTGCTGGAAGGAGCAGCTGTCTGTGCCGTATTTGCACAGATTGGTATTGCGATCGGTGTTTATCTGAAAGGGAAGAAACATTCCAAGATCCGCGAGGTTGCAGGGCCGACGATTATCACCGGAATCTGTGCCGGTGTGACAGAGCCGATTCTCTACGGTATTGTCATGAACTATAAGAGACTGATGGCAGTTGTGGCCGTTGCGGGAGCCGTGGGCGGAGCCATCAACGGAGCCTTCCATGTAACCTGTGACGCTTATGTGTTCCACAATATTTTTGCCCTTGCCATGCAGACCTATTCCCCCTTCCTGGGCTATCTCATCGGTATTTCGGCAGCCCTTGTAACAGGACTTCTTCTGACCTATTTCTGGGGTATTACGGAGGATGATAAGGAAGACTTTGTGCCGAAGGAAGAGCTTTCAAAAGAAGAGACGAAGACTGTGGCTGAGAACGCAGGAGAGGGGACAAAGGGACAGATTATAGATGTACACTCTCCCCTGACCGGTGAAGTGATAGCGCTTAAGGATGTGCCCGATGAAGTATTTGCAAGCGGCGTGGCCGGACAGGGGGTTGCCGTAAAGCCCTCAGCGGGTGAAGTGAAGGCTCCCTGTGACGGTGTTATTTCCGTACTTTTTCCTTCCAAGCATGCCATTGGTATTGCTGCAGAGGACGGTACAGAGCGCCTGATCCACATCGGTCTCAATACAGTGATGCTGGAAGGTGAGGGCTTTGAAACTCTGGTGGAGCAGGGAGATAAGGTCAAGGAGGGTCAGCTGCTTTTGAAATTTGATATGGAATTTATTGAAAAACAGGGTTATTCTCTGGTTTCTCCTATACTGGTGACCAACGCAGACGAGTTTTGTGAAATTCAGGTGGCAGATAAGAAGCGGACAGAGGCTGGAGAGAGCATTTATCAGGTGGTACGATAAAACAGATTTTCCTGAAAGCATATACTCTGTCAGAATAAAACAGATTCCAAGTGAGAGGAGACAGCCATGAAAAAGGATTTTCTTTGGGGCGGCGCAGTAGCCGCCCACCAGGTAGAAGGTGCCTATCAGGCAGGAAATAAGGGACTCAGCATAGCAGATGTGATGACAGCCGGAAGCCGTACGCAAGCCAGAGAGATCACAGACGGCCTTGTGGAGGGGAAGTATTACCCCAACCACGAGGGAATCCGTTTCTACGATTTTTATAAGGAAGATATAGCCCTGTTTGCAGAAATGGGCTTCAAATGCTTCCGCACCAGCATTGCCTGGAGCCGGATTTTCCCCAACGGTGACGAGGAGACGCCCAATGAGGAGGGGCTTAAGTTTTATGATAAGCTCTTTGATGAGCTTCTGGCCCACAACATGGAGCCGGTGGTAACCCTTTCCCATTTTGAACTGCCCTATGGGCTGGTGAAGCGTTATGGGGGCTGGCGGAACCGGAAGCTGATTACCTTTTTTGTCCGTTTTGCCAGAACGGTTATGGAGCGTTACCGGGATAAGGTGAAATACTGGATGACCTTTAACGAGATTAACAACCAGATGATCCTGTCCAACGGGATTTATGCGTTCACCAACTCCGGTATCGTGTTTGAGGAGGGAGAAGATCGTCTGCGGACCATTTATCAGGCAGCTCACTATGAGCTTACGGCCAGCGCTGCGGCGGTGAAGCTGGGACACGAGATTAACCCGGAGTTCCGGATCGGCTGCATGGTTGCGGCAACACCGGTCTATCCCTTGACCTGCAATCCGGATGATGTACTTCTTGCGCTGGAAGAGGATCGAAAGAATCTTTTCTTTACAGATGTCCATGTCCGGGGGCACTATCCTGCTTATATTAAGAAAGACTGGGAGCGGCGGGGCTATACATTTGATATCACGCCAGAGGATCTGGAATGTCTGAAAGAAGGCTGCGTGGACTACATCGGCTTCAGCTATTATCTCAGCAGTGTGATGAGCGCGGATCCGGCAGTAGAGAAGCTGGGAAATGATCTGGCTTCAAGTCCGGATGCGGTGGAGAATCCCTACCTGGAAGTGACACCCTGGGGCTGGACCATCGATCCAAAAGGCCTGCGCTATGTGCTGAACCAGTATTACGACCGGTATGAGATTCCGCTCTTTGTGGTGGAAAATGGCTTTGGCTATGAGGATCAGCTGGAGGACGGGCTGATTCATGATCAGAACCGGATTGCGTATCTGGAAAATCACATCCGGGAGATGGTGAAGGCAGCAGATGAGGACGGTGTGGAAGTGCTGGGCTATACGGTCTGGGGCTGCATTGATCCCGTGTCGTTTACGACCGGAGAGATGCGTAAGCGTTATGGCTTTATCTATGTGGATAAGGATGATGATGGAAACGGAACCTATCAGCGCAGCCGCAAGGACAGCTTTTACTGGTATCAGGGCGTGATTGCCCAGAATGGTGTGTTTGAATAAGCAGTACCCTCAGTGGATTTTTGTTCACTGAGGGTATTTTTGCAGCTGCAAAATATATTTTTATTTCTATTGACATTTTTAGGGAAAGACAGCACAATAAAGAAGTAACAGGAGAGTAAATGAGGTAAATACCAGCACTTTTTTAACAGTGCAGCTGGAAAGGCAGTAAAAAGTTTAAACTGCCTGTTCTGGACAGATGTCAGAAATTATAATTAGAAATTTTTATAGAGAATAGGGATTTGACAAACATACCAGAAGTATGTTAATATACATACCAACGGTATGTTTGGCAGACAACAGCGTTACAGGCTTTGTTCTGTTAGAAGCTGACGGGGAGGTACATGTATCATGGCGCGCGGCAAAAACCCGGAGGAAACCGTAAATCGGATTCTGGACACAGCATACCGTTTATTTCTGGAGAATGGCTACGAGTATACCTCTATTCAGGATATTATCAATCATCTGGGAGGCTTAAGCAAGGGAGCCATTTACCACCATTTTAAGTCCAAGGAGGATATTCTGGAAGCAGTCACAAACCGGATAACAGAGCAGTCCAACCAGATACTTGCCGGGATCCGGGATCGAAGAGACTTAAACGGAAGGGAAAAGCTGAGGGCGATCTTTCAGGAATCCATAAACCGGCCGGTGCAGGATGAGATTTTCGCGATGGCTCCCAATTTTCAGAACAATGCCAGGCTTATGTTCAGTATGGTGAACGATACCGTGAAGCAGGCAGCGCCAAACTATATTCTTCCCATTATAGAGGAGGGAATTGCGGACGGCACCATTGCCACCGATTACCCGGCACAGCTTGCAGAGCTGATTATTTTTGTGGCGAATATCTGGATGAATCCGATGAATTTTGGAGATACCAAGGAAGAATCTTTCGGGAAATTTATGGTATTTCAGCAGATGCTTCAGGGCTTTGGGCTGGATATTGTGGATGAGCAGATGCTTGAGCGTCTGCAGGAGCTTACGGCTATTTATCTGAAGAAAAAGTAGGAAATGTGTTATCTGTAAAGCATGGATTGGGGCAGTCAGGCTTACCGGCGGAAGACTGGCAGCAGCCAGTGGTGCGGGAAACGAAAAAGAATTGTTACGGAAAGGCTGTTTTGCAACAGCTCTTTCTTTTAAACTTATACATACCAACGTTTGGTATGTGTGAAGTTAAAGGGTGGTTTTCAATGATGTTTGCAGCCGCCGGTACTCCGATGTGCCGGCTGCCTGCAAATGGTATCGAAAATATGGAGGTTTAAAACATGAAACAGAGCTTATTTTCCAGAGACTTTACTCTGGTAGTCATCGGGCAGATTATTTCCCTTTTTGGAAATGCAGCCATCCGCTTTGCGCTGCCCCTCTATCTTCTCAATCAGACCGGCTCCTCGGCCCTCTATGGAACCGTGATGGCCTGCGCCTTTATCCCGGCGATCCTGCTGTCTCCCATAGGCGGCATTGTGGCAGATCGGGTCAATAAGCGGAACATTATGGTGATTCTCGATTTTTTTACAGCGGCCGTAATCCTTGTCTTTTTCCTTTTGATGGGAAATGTGAATCTGGTCGTGCTTTTAACCGTGACTATGATGCTGCTCTACGGAATTGCCGGCGCCTACCAGCCTTCCGTTCAGGCCAGTATTCCGGCCCTGACAGCTCCGGAGCATTTCATGGAGGCCAATTCCATCATCAACACCATCAGCTCCTTTGCCAATCTCATCGGGCCGGTGCTGGGAGGCATGCTTTACAGCGCCTATGGTCTGGAGATGGTGTTGATGCTCTGTATAGCGTGCTTTTTCCTGTCGGCAGTGATGGAGATCTTTATCCGGATTCCCTTTGTCAGGCAGGCCTCTGAAGGGGGGATTTTGAAAATGGTAAAGGGAGATTTTCAGGAGAGCTTTCGTTTTATCCGAAAGGAAAAGCCTCAGATTGGGCGGGTGACCCTGGTGGTCTGTGAGATCAATCTGTTTCTGTCAGCCATGATCATTGTAGCGGTACCGTATCTGATTACAGAGGTGCTGGAGCTTGGCGCGGAAAATACGGCCAATACCCTCTACAGCTTTTCGCAGGGAGCCTTGGCGGCAGGCGGCCTGACAGGCGGTATTCTGTCTGGCGTTCTGGGGAAAAAACTGTCCATACATAAGGCAGGGAATTTGATTGCGTTGGCGGCTGTAGCAGTATTTCCTATGGGGATTGCGTTGGCTTTGAACCTTTTTGCTATGGGCAGTTATCTGGTGATTACCGGCTGCTGCTTTGTGATTATGGTGCTTTCCACTATGTTTTCCGTGCAGATGATGTCCTTTGTCCAGGCAGAGACGCCGGGGCACCTCATCGGAAAAGTCATCGCGGTGATTCTCACCATTGCTATGTGCGCGCAGCCTCTGGGAAATGCCCTCTATGGGGTGCTGTTTGAGCTTTGCCGGGGCTTTGAATCTGCGGTGATTCTGTCTGCCGGGGGAGTTTCTCTGGTGACTGCACTCGCAGCAGGGCGGCGGTTCCGGGAGCTGGTTTGAGGATTTGTGAGAGCGGAAGGAATATGGATGTATGGAGAAGGAGCAGAATGTAAAAAATAATTTTGCGGGAAAGAAATATTACGGAACTTAACGGATACGGAGCGCAGAATCATGGAACAAATCAAAGAGAATCCTTTTATTACACAGAAGGAATTGGCTGCGGCAGCAGGAATCTCCCACGCCGGAGTCCGTTATGCAGGGAAGGGGCTGAAAGAGATGGGGCTGGTAATTCGGATTGGAACGAACAGAATCGGAAAATGGCAGTTAAAAGATTAGGAGGGCAGCAATGAATCAAAAGGTTTATGAATATGAGTCCCTTATCTACCCGGCCGGAGACACGGGAGGAGCCTATGTGATCTTTCCTTATGACATCCGTGCGGAATTTGGCAGAGGCCGGGTAAAGGTACATGTCACCTTTGACGGAGAACCCTATGACGGCAGCATCGTAAACATGGGTGTGAAAAATGAGGACGGAAGCATCTGCTATATCATCGGCATCCGCAAGGACATCCGCGCCAAAATCAAGAAGCAGCCGGGGGAGCGTGTGCTTGTAAAGTGTTCTCAAAGAGAATAGTCTGGTCCTCATTTCCTTTCGTCTGCAGTTCCCGCAGACTTCACTTAAATTGAAAGGCTGGTTAATTGAACGGCTGGCGGGCGCTGTGTGGAATATCACAGGAGCAGTATACGAATTATACGGTACGTTCATCAAAGCAGTACATGCTGAAAAAAGTTGTAATTCCGGGAGCGCAGTCGTAATCCATATGGCAGCGCTCGGTCATATCCTTTACAAAAATACAGTAGGCAGACATGCAGGAGTACTGAAGCTTTGGAAAACGGCAGGGCTTCCCTTCTGTAACCGCACAGGGACTGCAGAGGCTGCAGCCGCTTGCTCCGATCATCAGTCCGGGGCCGCCGGCCATATCAATCAACTGACGGGTCAGCTGGTTGTGCTGTGCCTTTGCAGGTTTGATCTGTGCATTGTCTAAAGGATCCGCAATATCCCACATGGTCTGCAGCACAAGGGCCTGCCGCCAGTGTAAGACTTTTTCACGCATTTGCTCCACTGTGCCGCAGTCCGGGGGACAGGCATAGTTGACGCCGTATTTTCCGCATAGATTTTCTTCGCAGAGGGTGCGGAAATTGGGGACAAATACAAGTTCCTCTGTGTTGATAATGGCGGCGTCCGCAAAGCCGAGATCAAGGGCGGGTTTGATAAGATCGGTTCCGTTCATAACGCGTTCTTTACCTTCTTTCTGTTTTTCATTTTTTAGTATCAATGTTATAGTGCCAGAGGCAGAAGAGACTTACACAGAAAAATATGTAAAATGTTTTTCGATTTATATAGAAGTTCTCTTTTTGCAGTTTTTGTATATATTCTCTTGATAAGGGCATATATGGTCAAGAAGGAGCAGATTTTGTGTTCTGGTGGTCAATGAGCAGAGAAAGTATGGTCTGAGGGTATGTTACTTTGGGCAGATCAGTTCCTCAATCAATTCCAGATTTGCCTGTTTCCCGGAAAACACAAATCCGATTTCCCTGGAGGCAATGGGAAATGGCGCTGGCAGCTCTAGAAGAGTCCCCGCTTTCAAATCTTCCCTGACAAACTCCCGTATCACACAGGCGATTCCCAGGCCGATTTTTGCAAAATCGATCAGAAGATCCATAGAGGTGGCTTCCAGAATATTTTCCGGGAAAAGCTGCTGTTCTTTGAAATATTGATCCAGATACTGTCTCGTCAGATTATCCTTGTCAAGCATCATCAAAATTCCGGATTTCAGCAAGAGAGCGGATCCACGGGCAGACAGGTTTGAAAGGCCGGAATGGCTTTCCTGCTCGTTCTGCTCCAGGAACACAAGAAGATGCTCCAGATATTCACGAGAGGCCACGAAGATATCCTGAATCTGCCGGACCGGATAGAATGTCATGCCGTGCAGGTGTTCGGGTCTGCCCGTAAGCCCCAGATCCAGTTCCTCATGCTCTAACATCTGGAGGGTGTGGTTGGTGGACTGGCAGGCAATGGTTACCTGGGTATGAGGGTGAAGCTTTACAAAGTCCGTGAGATAGGGCAGAAGCACGTACTTACAGAGGGTGGAGCTGACGCCGATACGCAGATGTCTCATCCCAAGCTCCCGGCGCAGACGGAGCTGTTGTTCCCCGGCTTCTAAGGTCTGGAAAGCGGATTTTACATGGGAGAAGAGAAGCTCTCCATCCTCTGTAAGCTGCACGCCGCGGGAGCTGCGGACAAAGAGAGTGGTGTCAAGGGACTGCTCCAGTTTTTTGACTGCCTGACTGATGGCCGGCTGGCTGATAAATAACTCGTCGGCCGCCTTGGAGATATTTCCGGCTAAGGCTGTGGCGTAGAAAATGCGGTAGAGGGACAGGTTCTGGTTCATGGGGGTCTCCGTTTTTGCGTGCAGGGTGTATGCTGCGCGCCGTTTACCTGATATAAGATGGAGTTACCCTCTCTCGACCGTGTATGCCCTTGTCAAGAGAGGGTATCGTAACAAAATGATACACTATGGTTGAATTATAGCATCAAAGCTTTTGGGATTCAAGAGAGGTGCTTTCTGGAAGCGGGATTATTTGACAAGACAGTATGACGCTGTTTTTTATTGGCTTTCACCAACAACATCATTGGACGGCGTAATTCGTCTTTCATTCCCGGAATGAAATAATTATCAACTGGCCAGTATTGGGGGATTCCAGCTTCTGTGTAAATCCAGCCCTGTTTCACTCCTGCGGTAAAAATTGGATGTTCAATGTTAAAAATAAACACGCCGCCTTGCTTCAATGTTTGATGGATTATAGTCCTCTATTGCGCAGACACGATATTCAATTCGTTTTTGTCCGTTTCGCTTTTTTGCTTCTTCAATCATTTTTCTGCTCAAATCAAGCCCTAATACTTGTGCAGCTCCCTGCTCTGCCGCAAAGGTACAATGCCAGCCATAACCGCACCCCAAATCAAGGACAGTCTTCCCTTGAAGCGGAGGAAACAGGGGTTTTAGCTGATGCCATTCTCCGGCAGCGCTTAAACCGTTTCTGCTGCGGGACATTTTTTTGTATTCTTCAAAAAACTTTTCGTTATCGTATTCATTCTTCATGGTCAATGATCCTTTTGCTCCATTGGTTTTGTACCCTCTTCTGACCGTGCAGACCTTTGTCATTATTATAGCACAATTGTTAGAGCGGGGAAATGAGGAGTTTTCCAGGCTGATTTCCGGTCTTTTTTGTACGCTGGATTTTTCATAATGACAAGGCTGTGACAATTATATTGTGGCGGAGCTATGGTATTGTTATAATATGAGTATGAAGAAACAGACAAATTTGGATTGAAGCTGTAGAAGCAGTAATATTTTGATTGAGGATACAAAGGATATATACGTGCATTTATGACAGTAAATACGGGATTTTGGAGGATTGAGAACGTGGAGCTTAGAAGGTATCAGCCGTCAGACTGCATAAAATTGGCAGAATTGTTTTATCATACAGTTCATACGGTCAATATAAGGGATTATACGAAGGAACAGTTAAATGCATGGGCAGGCGGGGAAATAGATTTAGAAAAGTGGAACCGATCATTACTGGAGCATTTTACGATTGTTGCGGTTGATAATGGAACTATAGCAGGATTCGGCGATATAGATAATACAGGTTATCTTGACCGTTTATATGTTCATGCTGATTATCAGAGAAAAGGGATTGCTGCGGCTGTCTGTGATCAACTGGAGCAGGCAGTTTCTGGGGATATTGTCACGCATGCTTCCATTACGGCAAAACCATTTTTTGAAAATAGGGGATATAGAGTAATTCAAGAACAGCAAGTAGAGCGTCAGGGGATCTTTCTTACTAATTTTGTGATGGAAAAGAAAAGATAAATTTTTATTTTATGTCTTGCCCGGATACTTGAAACCTTGATTGAAAATCTGCATACAAACTGATAATTTTTATGAGGAGGATAATTACCAATGAAAACAAGAGAACAGCTGATTAAATTTATTAAAAAACAAAAAGTTGCATTTATCGCTTCCATAGATGAAGAAGGTTTCCCCAATGTAAAAGCAATGTTTGTACCACGCAGGATTGAGGGAAATTGTTTTTATTTTACAACGAATACATCCGCTATGCGCTCGCAGCAGTATATAAAAAATCCAAAGGCAGGTATTTATTTTTTCAGCAAGGGACGTTTCAAATATGAGGGCATTATGCTGACTGGCACAATGGAAGTCTTACAGGACGATGAAACAAAGAAAGAAATCTGGCGTGCTGGAGATACTATGTTTTATAAGCAGGGCGTAACTGACCCAGATTACTGTGTATTAAAATTTACTGCAATAAAGGGCAGACATTATTGTGATTTGAAAACAGAAAGTTTTGATATTGAGGACTTAAAATGATGGGAATGAAATGGATAAGCTGCCCTATTTGCGGCAGTAAAACACGTGACAGAATCAAGGGATCATTTGGAATTAATCCTGTGGAGTTTTTATCTGTTTTAATGGTGTAATCCGTGAACAGTAATAAAGATGAAAAGTTATAAATATGGCAATGTGGAATCCGTGGCGTGGCTGTCACAAACATAGCGAGGGATGCAAATACTGTTACATTCCAAGCCAGAAAAGCCTGTAAAGGAGATGGATGGTATTTATTATGTCGTCTACACCCGCTTTCATAGGGAACAAAGGGAAGGTATGTTAACTAAGGCCAATCGGATATTAGCATAGAAGTGTAAAAATATTTCAAATTTACACTTTCTATACTTTAAAATACGTACCTTCTCTTGACAAAAGGCATTGATTTTGTTACCTTAGATAAGAACAAAGTATATACCTGATGGATATATGGGTTTGATTAATTAGGAAAAGGAGCTGAAAGGATGATTATTTATTTCTGCTAAATGAGAAAGGTGAACATAGGTTAAGAGTCAGGCGGCAGAAGCGGCTGCTCTTAAGTTGTACGGCAGAAATGAAATTCTTTCAGTGTAGATATCTTATTGGCTTCTGTCCGGCCTGACCGGGTTTGGACTGTGTGCCTGCAGGGTGAGAATAGCAGAGCAGAATCCTGAGAAATTAGAGGATGGAGCATAGATGCAGCACGGAGAATACGTTCTTCGTGTTTTTTGTATGCAGAAAGAAGAATAGCTGAGGGCCTGCTGCCAAATAAGCCATCAGCCAGAAAAGCTGCCGGGATAGGGGACAGAAATATTACGTTAATGCGAATCTGTCCTGCAATTGGAAAGGAAGTGAATGTATTGGCACAGATCAAAATAAGTGATTTAACTTTTTGCTATGAAGGAAGCTATGACAATATATTTGAACATGTAAACCTGCAGTTTGATTCGGACTGGCGGTGCGGTTTGATTGGAAGAAATGGAAAAGGAAAGACGACATTTCTGAAGCTTCTGACCGGAGCTTATGAATATTCCGGTGCAGTTACAGGCTCCATAGAGTGTGTTTATTTTCCATACACCCTGCCCAGTCCGATCCCCGCATCTCAGACTACGATGGAATTGCTGGAAGAGCTGAATCCGGATTATGAGCTCTGGAAGGTCTGCCGGGAATTGGATCAGCTCTTGGTGGATCCGGAGGTCTTAAACCGCAGCTTTCACACCTTAAGCGGAGGTGAGCAGACAAAAATTCTGCTGGCGCTGCTGTTCTCAGGCGAAAACCGCTTTTTGCTGATCGACGAGCCGACAAATCATCTGGATATGGAGGGCAGAGAAAAAACAGCCAGGTATTTGAGGAAAAAGAAGGGATTTCTTCTGGTATCTCATGACAAATGGTTTCTTGACCAATGTGTGGATCACGTACTGGTTTTGGAACGGCAGACCATAACAGTTATGCAGGGGAATTTTACCTCCTGGCAGGAGCAGAAGGCCAAAAGAGACGCGTATGCCCTGGCTGAAAATGAACGGCTGCAAAAGGACATTTCCCATCTGCGGGAGGCCGCCCGCCAGGCAGAGGGATGGTCCAATGCGGTAGAAAAAACAAAGCTTGGAACACGCACCGGCGGTCTGCGCCCGGACCGGGGCTTTATCGGACATAAGTCAGCCAAAATGATGAAGCGGGCCAAGAATACACAGCACCGCATGGAGAAGGCTGCACAGGAAAAGGAGGGACTTTTAAATAATCTGGAGACAGTAGAGGAGCTGAAGCTGTTTCCGTTAACGTATCATAAGGAGCGTTTGATTAAGGCGGAGGAATTGAGCCTTTTTTATGGGGAAAAGCCTGTCTGCCAGGATGTGGGCTTTGAGCTGAGGAACGGGATGCAGCTGGCCTTAAAGGGAGGAAACGGCTGCGGAAAAAGCAGTATTTTGAAAAAAATTTTGGGAGAAGAGATTGAGAGCCGGGGGGAGCTTTTTATTGCCTCCAATTTGGTGGTTTCCTATGTGCCTCAGGATGTAAGCCGGCTTTCCGGCGGGCTTTTGGACTATGCAAGGGAGCGGGGGCTCACGGAGCATCTTTTTTTGGCCCTTCTTCGGAAGCTGGATTTTCCAAGGGTGCAGTTTGAAAAAGATATGAGCTGCTACAGTGAGGGGCAGAAGAAAAAGGCAGCACTGGCAGCAAGCCTTCTGACCAGGGCGCATTTGTATATCTGGGATGAACCCTTGAATTATATTGATATTTTTTCCAGAAT
Source organism: uncultured Lachnospiraceae bacterium (assembly GCA_949740535.1). Classification (GTDB taxonomy): domain Bacteria; phylum Bacillota; class Clostridia; order Lachnospirales; family Lachnospiraceae; genus Laedolimicola. Next base: position 1,007 of record CATJHO010000170.1, on the reverse strand, counting down.
GCAGCTGGCGGAACTGATTCGGGCTTATCGTCCTTCCATGCTTTTGGTAGAACATGACAGGAGCTTTCTTGACGAGATTGGGGCCGAGATCCTGGAGGTGGGGGCGGGAATCCCGCAAAATAAGACATGAAGTGTTTTATTACGTGTTATTTTGGATTCATAAAATTCCTTTTCAGAATTGTGCACCTATATAAAAAGAATTTATAAATATACATTGCAATTAGCAGGCTGATATTTATAATCGAGTATAGAAACCTGCATCAGAGCCTGTGGACAATATAATTATGAGATTAAAGCAGCCATGTACTTATTACTATTTTATCATTGCAGATAGTATAGCAGTGCTGTAAGAATTGTTGATAAACATGAATATGGTATAACCAAGCAAATACCACCTGTTTTTGTAATGCCAGAATACAGAAATAGAGGACTGGCACAAGAGGCAGTAAATGATCAGAAGAAAAACATGGATGCCATATCTAAATATATGCATTATACTTCAAATTTTAAGCAGCAGGAACATTTTTCCGGAAAGGGTGTTTATAAACGAACCGGCAAATCGGAATTTATGCAGGGCACGGAGGGAAATTAAAATGGTTTTGATGATTGATACAACGATAAAACATATAGGAAAGCAGATTGTAGAGGAGTTACTTCACAAGGGCGGAAATCCGGCTGCATTTGAATTGATCGATACTGCCGGGATGAATATTTCTCACTGTGCCGGCTGTAATTACTGCTGGCTCAAGACGCCGGGAATATGTGCTATCAAAGACGATTATACACCGATTTTGAAAAAGATGAGCAAAGCCGATCAGGTCTGGCTGATTTCGGATACGCATTTTGGATTTCTCTCCTATCAGACGAAAAACATTGTGGACAGGGTGATGCCTCTTGTCACGATGTACCTGAAATTCAAGGACGGGCAGATGCGTCATGTCATGCGCTATGACCATCAGCCGGATATTGGGATTATCTATACCGGGGATGGCGATCAGGCTTATCTG
>CATJHO010000169.1 GCA_949740535.1 uncultured Lachnospiraceae bacterium | reverse complement strand
TCAGTACGATGCGGATGAGTTCGGCCAAACCGGACTATGGCACCAGCTATATTATGTTTTCTATTTTGATCTGCGTATTTGGAGGGATCAGCCCAAACGGCGGAAAAGGAAATGTGCCCGGCATTGTTCTGGCGGCAATTGTACTTCAGATGGTTGCGACACTTATGAATATGTTCCAGAATCTGAGCACTTTTTACCGTGATATTGTATGGGGAGCATTACTGCTTATCATGCTGGTTATCAATTATATCCTGGATAACCGCCATGTAACAAAGAGATGAGGGATATCGTATGAAAGAACAACCGAAGGTTCTGATTGTCGGCAGTATTAATATGGATATGATTTTCTATGGACCACATGGGTCCGGAATGAAATTAAACGGCTCTCTGGTGTTTGACTCGGTAGGATATTACTGTGGCGGAAAGGGGAGTAATCAGGCGGCAGCGGCAGCCAGGCTTGGAGCAGATGTCTATCTGGTAAGCGCATTGGGAAATGACACGGAAGGAAAAAGAATGATGGATGAACTTGAGAAGAATAAGGTTCATCTGGACTTTGTATCCGTCCTGGATGATACACACACCGGAATCTGTGGAATTTATATGATGAAAGACGGCTCTTATGTGGGCACGAATGTATGGGGAGCCAATGACCGTATTATGCCGGAAATGGTGGAGCAGGCACTGGATTCCCAGTCCTTTGATATGATTATGATGCAGCTGGAGATGCCTCTGGAAACTGTATACCGGACTTATGAGATTGCAGCAAAGCGGGGGATTCCTGTCATTCTGGATGCCGGTCCTGCCAAATCGATTCCACTGGAGCGGTTAAGAGGTATTTTTATGGTGTCTCCGAATGAAGCCGAAACGGAAGCTTTGACAGGCATCACAGTGACAGATGAAAAGACGGCTTTTTTGGCTGCCCAGTCTATTTGGCAGGAGACACAGGCGCAGTATGTACTGCTCAAGCTTGGCGGGATGGGATCTTATTTGTATGACGGCAGGGAGGGCAGAATTTATCCTGCCTGTAAAGTGGATTTTATTGATACAACAGGAGCCGGGGATACGTTTACGGCAGCGTTGATGATCCGCCTGTGTGATGGAGAGAAGATGGAAAATGCTATCCGTTATGCGACAGTTGCAGCCGGTATCTGCGTATCGCGTAAGGGCGGAATCAGCTCTGTTCCCGAAAAAGAAGAGGTTGAGCTTCAGATGAAAAAGGAGCCGGCCTGATTCTAACATACCATTATGAACAAAGAACATGTGCGAATTAATGAAACACCCTGCGGGTATACCATTATGCACAAAGTACATGTGCAGATCAATGAAAGAAGGTAATGAAATGAAAAATTTGAATGTAAAACAGATTGCAATGTCAAACTTTCCTTATTCGAGATATTCTCTTGAATACGCTTTGAACTCTCTGGAGAAACTTGGAGCAGGGCCCATTGAGTTTTACGCACATGATCCCCATTTTAATGTAGATGACAATGGGATTGTGCAGGTAAAGGCGCTGAAACGCCAGCTCAAAGATCATGGAATGCATGTAATCAACTGGTGTCCGGAGCAGGTTAAATATGCGATAAATATTGCGTCGCCCAATGCATACTGCCGCCAGCGCAGTATTGAGTATTATGTGAAGAGTCTTCAGTTTGCAAGTGAACTGGAAAGCCCCACTGTGCAGTTCTTTGCCGGATGGAATATGCTGGACCGCAATTATGACGATACCTGGAAGTATTCTGTGGATTCACTTTCTTATCTTGCCAATATTGCGCACGGATATGGTATTAATCTGACGATTGAAGCGGCAGATCCGCTGGTGACGGTACTTACCGATACAGGACGTATCAAGCAGATGCTGAAAGATGTCAATTCGCCGAACCTGCATGGAATGATTGATCTCTATTGTCTGGGAATGTGTGATGAGACAATTGATGATGCTCTGGAGAATCTGAAAGGAGAGGTTTATCATATTCATTTCAGCGATGCCCAGTATGAAGGTCTCTCTGCACATGTAATTCCGGGAACCGGAGTTCTGGATATGGATTATATTATGAAACGGCTGGATGAATATGGATATGACGGCTATTTCTCACTGGAGTTGATGTCGCCTTACGAGCGGATGCCGGAAGAGGCTATGCGCCAGTCTGTGGAATGGATGAAAAAGAAGATTGGAGAATAATCGATGAACCTGCGTCAACCTGAGTTTATGCCGTCTGTGATGTGCTCGGATTTTTCGTCACTGGAAAGGGATATGGCATTTTATCAGCATCAGTTTACATACCTGCATATTGATGTATGTGACGGACATTTCTGTCCCAATATTGCTGCCGGGCCGGATATTGTAAATGCATTACATAAAATTGCACCGATGGCTATGGATTACCACTTTATGACAGACGATCCGGAGAAACTGATTCAGATATTTGATATTCGTGCAGGCGATCAGGTGTCGATTCAAATTGAAACACTTTCTGCGCCGCGGATTTTGTTTCGGAAGCTTCACGAGAAAGGGGCAGATGTGCTGCTGGCTCTTCGGCCGGCAACACCGGTCTCTGCGTTGGAATATCTCTGGAATGAGATTGACGGGGTCAATATAATGATGATTGAGCCGGGATATGGAAAACAGAATATGCAGACGGAAATGTTCAGAAAAATTGCAGATATTAAAAAAGAGGCAGAAAGCCGGGGACTTTTCGGGCTTTGTATTCAGATTGATGGAAATGTAAGCAGTACACATGTGCAGAGGATGAAGAAAAACGGAGCAAATCAGTTTGTTTTGGGAACATCTGCCCTGTTTTCGGATGGATGCATTGACGAAAAGAAATATTCGGAATTTTTAGAAAAATTTGTAGAAGAATAAGGAGCGGACAAAGTGTCTTTACAAAATTCAAAACATCTGATCGTCAAAGAGTGTGCAGAAGCGCTGGAGCGCATTGATGACAGGCAGGGGGAACAATTAGTAGATGCAATTATGAAGGCCGGGAAGGTATATTTTTGCGGAGTAGACCGTGTTCTTCTTTCCCTGCAGGAAATCTGCAAGCGTCTGGCGCATCTTGGCATTGATGCACACTATGTGGGTGAGATCTCAGAGCCGGCAATTACAGATCAGGATCTGCTGATTATTGCATCCGGCAGCGGTGAGAGTGTTCTGCCAAAGATGATTGCAGAAAAAGCAAATCACTGTTTGAGCAGACCTTGCTGCTTTACAAAGATGCAGTGGCAATGGAGATTGCCGAGCGGAAACATCTGGAAATTGATACCCTCTGGCAGTTTCATGCCAATCTGGAGTGAAGTCTGGCATAAAAACCTGGAAAGGAAATAAAGAGATTGAAAAGAGATATCATGTCGCCCTCGTTGATGTGCTGCGATATGATGCATATGGAACGCGATATCCGTGCGCTGGAACGGGCCGGGGCCGATATGCTCCATATTGATATCATGGACACAACATTTACAACAAGTACCATGCTTCCGCCTTATCTGTTAAGACAGCTTGTTAAGTGTACCTGTCTGCCTTTGGATATACATTTGATGTCAAAAACTCCGGAGCTTTATCTGGAGCAGATACTGCCCTATTGTAAAGGGGGTTATCTGAGCGTTCATGTGGAGGGGATACATACACTTTACTATGTGATTTCTGAGATCCGCAAAGCAGGCGTACATCCGGCAATTGCATTGAACGGCTGTACGCCGCTTACATATGTGGAAGAACTGGCGCCGCTGGCCGATATGGTGCTTCTGATAAACCGCACGGCGGGAATTACCGGGCCGCGTTCCCAGATAGATGAAGTGTTTGCATCCCGGATCAGCAGAACGCGCATGATTTTAGATCACGCAGGCAGAACGGATGCATGGCTGGGAGTGGATGGAAATGTCTCCATACAGAATGCGCGCACTGCCAGAAAGCATGGTGCAAATGTATATGTGCTGGGAACAGCAAGTATCTTTAAATCAGATGTCCGTATTGAGGATGCCTGTGCAGATTTTCGAAAAAACATTTTAGAAGGAGAAGAAGAATGAAATTACAGATTGCTCTTGATTTGGACAGCCTGGAAAAGGCGCAGGAGGCAGGAGAGAAAGTCCATGATATTGTGGATATTATTGAGCTTGGAACACCGCTTATGCTCAAAGAGGGTGTGCGTGCAGTCTCGGCAATGAAAAAATGCTTTCCGAAGGCGGTGATCCTGGCAGATATGAAAATTGCAGATGGCGGTTATATAGAAGCAAAGTCCGCATTTGACGAAGGGGCGGATATTGTTACGGTGCTGGGTATTTCTGCGGATGAAACAATACTGGAAGTACGCCGGGCGGCACGTGAGGCCGGGAAGCTGGTGTATGTAGATATGCTCTCTGTTACCGATCTGGCGGTCCGCGCAAGAGAGCTGGACGCTCTGGATGTTGATATTATTGGTGTTCACACGGCGTTTGACGTACAGAAAAGCGGCCGGACACCTTTTGACGATCTGGCAGTTTTGAAGGCGAACTGTAAAAATGCGCAAGTAGCAGCGGCCGGCGGTCTGAGGCTGGATACAATAAGCAGGGCCATGGAACTGGGGGCGGATATAGCGATTGTCGGCAATGCTCTTGCAGGCGCATCCGACATACGTGAGACGGCAGTTCAATTTAAGAAAGTATGTGAAGCTTTGTAAGATTATTTAGCTGCTGTTTTGGATGCTCAGACGCATGAGAAGCGCTGCGATATTTTCGTTTAATTTCAAATATGGTGACATAAGAGAAGGATTATCTGGTAGAATTGAATCAGAGAAACCATTGTCCAAAACAACCGGCATGGTAATTAAATGAAAAGAGTGAGGAAGCAGTAATGACAAGACACACATTTACATTGGCAAACGGTGTTGAAATCCCTGCAGTCGGCTTTGGCACATATAAAGCGGTAAGCCAGGATGAGAAGGTTGTATCGGAAGCGATTGCTCAGGGTTACCGCCATCTGGACACGGCAGCTTTTTATAAAAATGAAGAAGCTGTGGGAAAAGCGGTCAGAGAGAGCGGGATTGATCGGAAGGAGTTTTTTATTACTTCCAAGATATGGCGGGAATGTCTGGGGTACGAGTCCGCGCTGCGGGAATTCGGGGAATCCTGCCGGAAACTGGGAACGGATTATCTGGATCTGTATCTGATTCACTGGCCGCGGCCGTTTGATTTAAAAGCTGACTGGAAAGAGCCGGACAGAGAAACATGGAGGGCCATGGAGGAGCTGTACCGGTCGGGAAAGATCCGTGCAATAGGCGTCAGCAATTTTCTGCCTCATCATTTAAATGAGCTGATGGAACAGACAAGTATTATTCCTCTGGTGAATCAGCTGGAATTTCATCCGGGGTATATTCAGAAAGCGGCCGTAGACTTTTCACAGCGTCTGGGCATTCAGGTGGAGGCGTGGAGCCCTATGGGACGTGCACGGGTGCTGGAAGAGCCGGTGCTGAAAGAGATGGCAGAAAAATACGAAGTGTCAGTGGCGCAGCTCTGCATCCGGTTTGCGCTCCAGTGCGGTGTTCTGCCGCTTCCGAAGTCTTCTTCACCGGAGCGGATGCGTCAGAATATGGATGTGTTTGGATTTGAGATAGAGGAAAACGATATGCATTGTCTGATGACGCTGCCGCCGATTGGATGGTCGGGAGAGCATCCGGATCGGGACAGGGTAAAAATCTAATATTCAGATAAGAAGTTGTTTCAGGGGATGCCTTATTTTGCAGCATCCTCTGTTATTTCTACAGGGAATAAGATTTCGTAAAAAAGTCCTTGACATCGGCATTTTTTGTTACTATACTAATCTAGTGTGCGCGATTGCGCAGGCTTTCGCGCGCCGTTTGGCCGATTTATGGCACAAGCAGCCTGACAGGGCCGGCAGCATGCCAGCCACTTATTACAGGAGGTGAAAGGAATGCCAACATTTAACCAGTTAGTAAGAAAAGGAAGACAGACCTC
>CATJHO010000168.1 GCA_949740535.1 uncultured Lachnospiraceae bacterium | reverse complement strand
GTCTCCAGTCCCAGGTACTCGTCAATTCCTCTCTTGTTAATGGTGATATTTCCAGTGCCAGGTACCAAATATACTCTAGCGATTGATTTCTTTCTTCTGCCTGTTCCGTAAAATCTTGAATTAGCCACTGTAGATTTCCTCCTTCCGCTCTCTCACTTAAAATGTTAATACTTCCGGCTGCTGAGCCTGATGATTGTGCTCCGGTCCAGCATAAACATGAAGCTTCTTATACATCTGTCTTCCCAGCGGTCCCTTCGGAAGCATGCCCTTTACGGCAAGCTCTACGACTTTCTCCGGCTTCTTTGCCATCATCTCCCGCAGAGTGGTCTCTTTCATACCGCCTACGTACTCGGAGTGATGATAGTAAATCTTCTGATCCAGCTTTCTGCCGGTCACCTTTACTTTTTCTGCATTTACGATGATTACATAATCACCTGTATCCATATGAGGGGTAAAGATCGGCTTATTCTTGCCTCTCAAAATCTTAGCCACCTCAGAGGCTAAACGTCCTAATGTATATCCTGAAGCGTCAACCACATACCATTTTCTCTCGATTGTTGCCGGACTGGCCATGAAACTCTTCATTGGTTCTCCTCCTGAAAAATTATTCTGCATTCTATACCCAAAAGCTGCACCATCGCGCATACCTTCCGGGGGCGGACGGACTTATCCGTTCCTGTATGGAAAAATGCCATTACCGGGGCTTGGATCTGACATCTTCTCACTACGTCGCACTAAGTTAGTATAATACACACACCCCCGTGTGTCAACCCACATTTTTACCAAATATTCACCAAAAACCTGCTGTTTTGTACCCGTTCAGCCTGCGCCATTCACAAAGGTACCTCTGACGCTTTCAAACTCCATCCCCAGAAGCGTCAGCCCCTTGGCGGGAGCCGTGGGTCCTGCTGCCTGACGGTCTTTGGCTGCAAGAATTTCCCGGATCTCTTCCGGCTCTCTTTGGCCGCTTCCTATCTGAATCAGCGTTCCTGCAATAATTCTTACCATGTTATATAAGAAGCCGTTTCCTGACACCCGGATGCGGATCTTATCTCTCCTGCGCTCTGCCGCAAGACTGTAAATGGTCCGCACGGTTGTCTCTGCCTGCGTATGGATACTGCAGAAGCTTTTGAAATCATGTTCTCCCAGAAAATACGGGCAGGCTGCCTGCATCCGCGCTGCATCCAGAGGTTTCCGGTAAAAATACGTATCCAGACGTTCTCCCGGCAGTTCAAATTCCCGGTTCAGGATACTGTATTCATAATATTTTGTGCAGACGCATTTCCTGGGATGAAAGTCAGGCTCCACCTCAAAGGACCGCTGGATCCGGATATCGGCCGGCAGACGGCTGTTCAAGGCATAGGATATCTTCTCCGCCGGCATCCGGGCCTCTGTATCAAAAACCGCCACATTTCCCAGCGCATGCACCCCGGAATCCGTACGGCTGGCTCCAGCCACCTGAATCTGCTCCCCAAAGAGGGCCGACAGCTCCCGGTTCAGAACTCCTTCAATGGTTTCCCCGTTATTCTGTACCTGCCAGCCGCAGTAGTTGGTTCCGTCATAGGCAGTTACCAGCAAAACCCGCTTCATAGAACCACCCTCAGCACAATCTCTGCTACCAGAAAAAGAACCACCACTCCATAAGCAGTATAATCCCGTTTCTGATAGACAAGCGGCTTCATCTTTGTGCGCCCTTCTCCCCCGTGATAACACCGGGCCTCCATGGCCATAGCCAGGTCCTCCGCCCTGCGGAAAGCAGAGATAAACAGCGGCACCAGAAGCGGTACCAGATTCCTGGCTTTCTGTACCAGGTTTCCGTGCTCAAAGTCCGCTCCCCGCGCAATCTGGGCCTTCATAATCTTGTCCGTTTCCTCCAGAAGAATCGGAATAAACCGCAGAGCAATGGACATCATCATTGCCACCTCGTGGACCGGAACATGCAGCTTCTTAAGCGGTCCCATCAGCCGCTCCAGGCCGTCTGTCAGATCATTGGGCGTAGTGGTCAGCGTCATAACCGAAGATCCCACAATCAGATAAATCAGCCGGACCGCCATGAACACAGATCTTTCAAGGCCGGTATCCGTGATTTTCAGCTTCCACACCTGTACCAGAACCCGATCCCCCGGAGTCAGAAAGAGATTAAAAACCACTGTAATCAAAAGAATCATTACAATAGCTTTCAGCCCCCGGACCATGAAGGAAAAGGGCACCTTTGACAGCCGGATGACCACCGCCAGAAATACCGTTGCTGCCAGATATCCCGGCCATCCCTCTGCCACAAACAAGGCCGCAATAAACGCCAGTGTAGCCGAAAGCTTTACCCTGGGATCTAATTTATGGAGAACAGAATCTGCCGGGTAGTACTGCCCCAGCGTAATATCTCGAATCATACTCGCAACTCCTCACGCCTTTGTTCCGCATGTCCGGCGGCCCAGAGCCGCCAGAATTGTATCACGGGCCTCTGCTATGGTTGTAGCATTCTCATCCACCTTAAGCCCCCTGTCCTTCAGCGCATGCATAATATAGGTCACCTGGGGCGCTGCCAGCCCCACCTGCTCCAGCTCTTTGTAATAGCGGAAGACTTCTCTTGGCACATCATCAAAAAGAACCTCTCCCTGATTCATCACAATAATCCGCTGTACATACTTGGCTACATCCTCCATGCTGTGGGAAACCAGCACGATGGTCATATGTTTTTCTCTGTGAAGAAGGCTGATCTGATCCAGTATCTCATCCCTGCCCTTAGGATCCAGCCCTGCTGTGGGCTCGTCCAGAACCAGAACCTCCGGCTCCATGGCCAGCACCCCTGCAATGGCTGCCCGCCGCTTCTGGCCGCCGGACAGCTCAAAGGGAGACTGATGATAGAATTCCTCACCCAGCCCCGTCATACGCAGGGCCTCCCTTGCCCGCTCCTCTGCCTGCTCCCTGGACAGCCCCTGATTCTTCGGTCCAAAGCAGACATCGCTCAACACATCCACCTCAAAAAGCTGATGCTCCGGATACTGGAATACCAGGCCCACCTTGCTCCGGAGACGGCGCATATCATAGCCCGGACCATAGATATCCTCTCCATTAAAATAGATATGGCCCTCTGTGGCTTTTACCAGGCCGTTGAGATGCTGCACCAGCGTAGATTTTCCGGAGCCTGTATGACCGATCAGCCCCACAAATTCTCCCTGGCCCAGTTCCAGGCAGATATCCTTAAGCGCATGTATTTCATAAGCTGTTCCGGGACTGTACACGTAACTTATATGTTCCAATTTGATTGACATAGCGCTTCCACCAACTCCTCCCTGGTCAGGATCCCATCCGGCAGATCCACACCTGCTTTTTTAAGCTCATAAGCCAGCAGTGTGGCCTGAGGCACATCCAGACGGTAAGACTTAAGGGTTTCCACCTGCGAAAAAATTTCTTTCGGTGTCCCTTCCATCACCACTTTCCCCTGATCCATCACCACTACCTTGTCTGCATAAATGACTTCTTCCATATAATGGGTAATGAGAATCACCGTTATCTCTTCCACCTGGTTCAACGCCCGCACTGCGCGGATCACTTCCTTCCGGCCGTTTGGATCCAGCATGGCCGTAGGCTCATCCAGAACAATACATTTGGGATGCATGGCCACTACGCCGGCAATCGCCACCCGCTGCTTCTGGCCGCCGGACAGCTTATTGGGGGAATGATGTCGGTATTTCAACATATTCACCGCTTTCAGACTCTCTTCCACCCGCTGCCAGATCTCCTCTGTGGGAACTCCCATATTTTCCGGCCCAAAGCCCACATCCTCTTCCACAACAGTTCCGATAATCTGATTGTCCGGATTTTGAAAAACCATACCTGCACTCTGACGTATCTCCCAGAGATGTTCCTCCTCCTTCGTATCCTTCCCATCTACCCACAGTGTCCCCTCCGCAGGTGTGAGAATCGCGTTCATATGCTTGGCCAGTGTGGACTTTCCAGAACCATTATGCCCCAGAACTGCCACAAAATCACCTTTTTTCACATCCAGATCCACCTGATCCACCGCACGTGTGGTATCGACTGCCTGTCCCTCTTCATCATATTTTGTATATTCATAAATCAGGCCTTCGGCCCGGACCATTTCATTTTCCACTGCTCTCTCAACCTCTTCTTAAAGCTTCCCTCTCGCAGATACTGCTGTTTATTGTATAATATCTCTTCTTCTTTTGCAAGCAAAACCACCCGTACCCAGCAAAAGGCGTGACAGAGCCATCTGCCACACCTCAAAACTATTTCTATGCAGTTTACATGAGTCCTGCCCGCAGCAGACGGCTGCGGACAGCCGGCCCTGCAAGCAGAACAAGAAAAATCTTAACCATGTCTCCGGGAATAAACGGAATGACGCCTGCTGCCAGCGCTTTCAAAAAACTCATCTCTCCTATATAGGCAAGCCAAAGAGTTCCAAAGGTATAAAGCACCGCTGTTCCCAAAACCAGTCCCAGCCCCTGTATCAGCCGCTCCCGAATCCCCTTTCCGGAAAACCGGTTTACAAAAAAGCCGCCGATAAGCGCCAAAAACACATACCCGATCAGGTAACCGCCGGTAGGGCCGGCCAGCTTTCCCACTCCCGCGCTAAAACCAGAGAACACCGGAACCCCTGCCATTCCAATCAATAAGTAGAGAATACAGCTCAGCGTTCCAAGCCTTGTCCCCAAAATAAGAACTGAAAAACAGACAGCCAGATTGGCAAAAGATATAGGTACCGGACTGATGGGAACTGCCAGTGTTACAGGTCCCAGAATACAGATAGCGGCAGTCATCAGTCCGGTCAGAGCCAGCTGGTGTGTGGTCATTGTTTGATTCTTCATGTTTCTGCTCCTCATTCATCTTTTGATCCGAAAAACTTCGTATATTCCTCTGCCAGTATATGAAATCGGAGCTATATTGTCAACTATTATTTAATTTTAGTTTACTTTTCTTGTTTTGTTCCACCCTGCTCAGCTGTCTTCTGTTCCCAAATACTCTCTTTTGCATCCAAAGCTTCAAATACCTGCTCTTTAATCTGACTGTAACGCAGATCCTTCAAAAGTCCTTTTTTCTTACGAATTCTTCTATTCATTTTTTCACCTGGTCTTTCTGTCACTGTTTGATTGCAATCTATGTCTTCATCATATCACATTTGGTGCGTATAATCTATCTTTTTCATCGGTTTTTGAATCTTTTATGCAATCTGTATATTATATTAAACTATAACGTAAAATAAACACCATGGAGTTGTTCATCATGTATGAAGAAAATTTTTGCATTCGGCGTATCAGGGAACTAATGGAAAATAATGATTTCAATATTTATCGGCTTTCCAGAAAAGCCGGTATCTCCCTTTCCACACTGAAATCCATGTTTGACAACAATACCGATCCCAGGGTACAGACCATTGAGAAAATCTGCTCTGCTTGTGGTGTCTCTGTCGCTCAATTCTTTGAACGTTCTTCCAAAGATCTCACAAAGGAGCAGGAATACCTGCTTAATAACTTTAACCGCTTGTCCCCTGCCGGCAAAAAACATTTACTCTCCTATCTGCAGTTCCTGTGCGAAAATGATCGAAAATAAAAATGACGTTTTCTGTAGTTTGTGGTATAATCCTGATAGGACTGTGGAAAATCCGGCTTCTTATAGATGAAAAATAACAGAAGTTCTAAAGGAGAGCTCCCTATGAACAGACATGCCTATCTAATTATGGCCCATCATCAGTTTGATTTCCTGAAAGAACTGCTCTCAGCTCTGGACGATGAGCGCAATGATATTTATCTTCATATTGATCAAAAAGTCCAAAATTTTGACTTTCCGGGTTTTTCTCATTTCCTCCAAAAATCCCGCCTGTTTTTTACCAAACGGTTAAATGTTCATTGGGGCGGCTACAGCCAGACAGCCTGTGAACTGCTGCTGTTAAATGCTGCGGTTCCCCGCCATTATACGTATTATCATCTTCTCTCCGGATCTGATTTTCCTCTGAAGACCCAGGATGAAATCCATCGTTTCTTTGAAGCACACGCCGGCAGAGAATTTCTGCATTTTGATGCGCCAAAAGTTCCGCCAAGGCTTAAGGAGCGTATTTCCCTGTATCATTTTTTCCGGGAAAGCTCCCATCCTCTGGCCGAACCTGTGGATATGCTTCTTACCCGGCTTCAGCGTCTCCTCCATGTGGACCGTCTGAAAAAGGAATCTGCCACTCTTCAGAAGGGTGCCAACTGGTTCAGCATCACCCATGCCTTTGCTGAATACATTCTTGACCATGAGGATTGGATCCGCAGACACTTCCGTCACTCTGTCTGTGCAGATGAGCTGCTTGTACAGACTCTGGCTGCCAGTTCTCCGTTTATGGAGCAGGTTTTCGATCCATTTGGCACCGGACTGTCTCTGGGCAATCTGCGTTATGTCGACTGGGAACGGGGAAGTGAAAACAGCCCCTACACCTTCCAGGAAGAAGACGCCGCGTTTCTTAAATCTCTGCCGCATCTGTTTGCCCGCAAATTTGAACGGAATATTTTCTAATACCTGATTACCGTTCCAGCTCGTTCATAGAGCGCTTCTCTGGCTCTGCCAAGCTCTGCAATGACTGCTGTGCGTCCCTTTCTTCCCGCCACAAAGGAAGCTCCTGCCGCCATCTTAGGCAGAATGGACGCCTTTGGGAACTGCCCCGCCGCCGCGTAAGCCTCTACCTCTTCCGGTGTTACCACGTCCAGCTGTTTCATGCGTTCTGTTCCGTAATTAATAGACATCTTCTCCTGTCCGGTCAGGATCATCAGCATATCTGCGTCCAGAAGCTCTGCCATCTTTCCGCTGGCATAATCCTTCTCGATCACTCCGCTGGCTCCTTTTAAATGATTCCGCTGTTTCAATACAGGAATGCCGCCGCCCCCGCAGGCAATGACCACCTGATCTGCATCTGAAAGTACACGGACTGCATCAATCTCTACAATGTCTACCGGCTTGGGCGCCGCCACAATCCGTCGGTATCCCTGTTCTTCCTTTTTTACAAAATTTCCCTTTTCCTCTTCTGCATCCGCTTCTTCTTTGGTCATATAACGGCCAATTACTTTCACAGGCTCTGCAAACGCCTCGTCATAGGGATCCACTATCACCTGCGTGATAATGGTGCTTACTGTTTTATGAATTCCTCTGGAAAGCAGTTCCTCACGTATGGCATTCTGCAGATCATATCCAATATATCCCTGACTCATAGCAGAACAGACGGACATAGGGGCAAAGGTGTAATCCTGATGTTCCTTTCCAAATTCATTTAAAGCCGTATGGATCATGCCCACCTGCGGCGCATTGCTGTGGGAAATAACCACCTGACAGCCCTCTTCCACCAGATCGGCAATGGCCTCTGCCGCCCCCTTAACAGCTTTCATCTGCTCCGGAAGCGTTGTTCCCAGTGCCTTATGGCCCAAAGCCACTACAACCCTTTTTCTGTCCATTATCTGCTCCTCTCTATCCTCAAACTCCTGATTTATCAGCGGTAGTTCTCTGTACATTTTACACAGCTTCCATTGCGGCTGCAACGAAAATCGTCCACAATGTCATCCACTCTGGTGCAGGTGCTCTTCAGAAACCGTACGGTATGGACCACCTTGGAAGCATCTATGGGGCAGATGGTTTCAAACTTCTGTGTGTACGAGCGCTCTTCTGTTTCCCTTCCTTCTTCCCCTTCCTTCCAGCGGTATTTCCTGGATGTCTCCCAGCCCTGTTTAAAATCGGAAGTCTCTCTTTCCATGTTCTATCTCCTTTAAGTTCCGCTCTGCAATTTCCCGAATCCTGTCACTGGACACTTTTTTCAGTTCCTTTTCTATTAATAATTCCCCTTTTCGTCTGGTATCTTCTGAGGCATAATCCATCAGATATTCTTTCAGCGTCATAAGCGCATTGGGCTGGCAGCAATTGGCGATCTGACCTGATTTCACCAGCTTCATAAATCGATCCCCCGTACGTCCCTCCCGATAGCAGGCTGTGCAGAAGCTTGGAATCATTTCCAGTTCCAGGAGCCAGTTTACCACCTCGTCCAGGGTCCGGGTATCGCTCACATCAAACTGAGCAGAATTCTCCTCTGCCGGTTCCTCCTCTGCATAACCGCCCACAGTGGTCCGGGAACCGCCGCTCAGCTGAGATACTCCAAGCTTTAGTACCTTCTCTCTTGTCTTCCTGGATTCCCTGGTAGAAATAATCATCCCTGTGTAGGGCACTGCAATCCGGATCACTGCCGTAATCCGGGCAAACAATTCATCTGAAACCGCATCGGTAAAGGCTGAAGCATCAATGTCGTCTGCATTGCGGATCCTTGGCAGACTAATGGTATGAGGACCCACGCCGAAAGCCGCTTCCAGATGTTCCGCATGCATCAAAAGACCGGTAAAATCATAACGATAATGATTCAGGCCGAAAAGCACCCCGATGCCCACATCATCAATCCCCCCTGTCATGGCCCGATCCATGGCCTCTGTATGATAAGCATAGTCATGCTTTGGTCCTGCTGGGTGAAGCTCTTCATAATGCTCTTTGTGATACGTCTCCTGAAACAGGATATAGGTTCCGATTCCGGCATCCTTAAGTTTCCGATAATTTTCCACCGTTGTCGCAGCAATATTTACATTTACCCGGCGGATAGAACCATTCTTATGATGGATTCCGTAAATCGTCTCAATACTCTCCAGAACATATTCCAGAGGCGCGTTCACCGGATCCTCCCCCGTCTCCAGGGCCAGACGCTTATGGCCCATATCCTGCAGCGCTATTACCTCCCGGCGGATCTCTTCCTGGGTCAGCTTCTTACGGGCAATATGCCTGTTCCTGGCGTGATATGGGCAGTAGGTGCATCCGTTCACACAGTAATTAGACAGATACAGAGGCGCAAACATCACAATCCGGTTTCCATAGAATCTCTGCTTAATTTCCTGGGCCAGATGAAACATCCGCTCCACCAGATCCTGCTCCTCACATTCCAGAAGCAGCAGCGCCTCCCGGTGGTTCAATCCTTTCAGGTCCCTGGCCTTTACAAGCAGTGATTCTATCAATTTCCGATTATGTTTATTCTCCTTGGCATACTGAATGGAGTCCTGTATTTCCTGATGATTGATAAACTCCTCTGCCCGCCCGGAAGCCGGATCATACATGGCAGTTCCTTCTTTCTTCAAACTATATACTAAGTGTCTCTTTGCGGTAGTTTTCCTGCATACATGATAGAAATTTATTGCAAACAAATGTTCTGTTATGTTATAATACCATCAGCAGAAAGAAAGGAGCCCTCCATGACCCCTATTATTTTTCATATCGACGTAAATTCTGCGTACTTAAGCTGGACCGCCATAGAAAAATTAAAAAATGGCAGCTGCATAGATCTGCGCACGATTCCTTCCATTATTGGCGGTGATGAGGAAAGCCGCCACGGGATTGTGCTTGCCAAATCCATCCCCGCCAAAAAGTACGGCATCCGCACGGCAGAGCCTGTTGCCTCTGCTCTGCGCAAATGTCCGGATCTTGTGATAGAACCGCCGGATCGGGAGCTCTATCAGAACTGCAGCCACGCCATGATAGAAGTATTGTCTGGATTTTCCCCGGATCTGGAACAGGTATCCATCGATGAATGCTATCTGGATTTTACACCCATCGCCCATCTATACACTTCTGCGGAGGATGCAGCCGCCCAGATTCGGAATTGTATCTTTGACAAACTGCATTTTACCGTCAATATCGGGATCGCCCACACAAAGGTTCTGGCGAAGATGGCCAGTGATTTTGAAAAGCCAGGGAAAATTCATACCCTTTATCCGGAAGAGATTTCCAGGAAAATGTGGCCTCTTCCTGTCTCTGATTTGTATATGGTGGGAAGACGCAGCGCCGACCGGCTTCTGAGCTTTGGAATTCAGACTATCGGGGACCTGGCCCGCACAGATCCTGCTTTTCTGACTGCTCATTTTAAGAGCCACGGCCGCCTTATGTGGGAATTCGCCAACGGAATTGATCCCACCCCGGTTCTCTCAAAAAAACAGGACGCTAAGGGAATCGGCAATTCCACCACCCTTCGGGAGGATGTTACGGATCCGGAAGAAGCCCGCTCGGTTCTGCTTTCCCTCTGCGAGAGCGTCTCCGGACGGCTCCGAAGCTCCGGACAGCTGGCAGGAACTCTTACGGTGGAAATCAAATATCACGACTTTGCCAGAGCCTCCCATCAGACCCACACACTATCTCCCTGCAGTACCACCATGGAACTTTATCAGCTGGCCTGTTCTCTTTTTGAGGAGCTTTGGGACGGGCGCCCCATCCGTCTTCTGGGTGTGCGTACTTCAAAGCTGGTTTCTGAGGATGGTCCCGTACAGCTGTCGCTGTTTGATCTGCCTTCTTTTCAGCCGGAAAGCCCTGGAGATGCCCAGGGGCCTTCCTCAGAAAAGCTGAAACAGCTGGATGCCGCTATGGACCGGATACGCAGGAAATATGGGCAGGATGCTGTTAAGAGGGGAAGATTTCTGTGAGCAGCAGACAAAAAACCTGTTTTATTACATAACATCTCAATTCTTTTTGTATATCAGGTTCAGCCCTTTCAATAACAGAGCGTCATCCATCTGTATCTCCTCACGGCAGCAGGGAATGATATGCTTCGCCATTCCTCCTGTAGCCACAACTTTGGGGGACACGCCAAGTTCTTCCCGAATCCGTCCGATCATGCCATCAATGCAGGAGGCATTTCCGTAGAGAACGCCGCTTTTCATGCAGTCCACGGTGTTGCTGCCGATGAATTTCTTTGGCGGCTCCAGGCTGATTTTGGGAAGCTGGGAGGTCCGGCTGATAAGGGAATCCAGGGCCACACCTACTCCCGGCAGAATCATCCCGCCAATTACCTGGCGTTTTTCATTGACCACAGTAAATGTGGTCGCTGTTCCCATATCAATGATAATCAGAGGACTTCCGTACTCCTCAATTCCCGCTGCGGCCCCTACTGCCAGATCCGGCCCCAGCTGAGCCGGATTATCAATGCGGATATCCAGACCTGTTTTCACACCCGGACCTACCACCAGCATGTCCTTTTCAATCACCTTTGCTGCCGCATTGCGGATCGTATTGGTCACCGGCGGAACGACGGAAGAAATGATCCCGCCTTTTATCTGCTTTCGATCGGCTCCATAAATCTCCAGAACGTTTTTTATGCTGATGGCATATTCCAGTTCCGACTTTTTCACATCCGTATAAAGACGTTCTACAAAGAGAATCTGATCATCCTCAATGCATCCGATTACAATATTGGTATTTCCGATATCTATGGCAAGAATCATGCTTTGTCCCTTTCTTCTTTCTTCCGGCTGCTGTTGTGGATATAGCGGTAATTCTCTCCCTCTGCCTCCACTAAAAAGAGCTCCTCATAAACTTTTGTGTCTGTTGCCAGCTTCTTCTTTCGCAGCATCCAGTTGGAATACTTCTTGATCAGATCATAGATAACTGCAAAGGTGGGAACCCCGATGATCATGCCCACAAAACCCATCAGGCCGCCAAAGAGCAGAATAGAAAACAATACCCAGAAACTGGAAAGTCCTGTAGAGCCTCCCAGAATCTTGGGCCCCAGTACATTTCCGTCAAACTGCTGCAGCACCAGAATCAGAATCACAAAATACACGCACTGGATCGGACTGACTGTCAGCACAATCAATGCACAGGGTATTGCGCCAATGAATGGCCCAAAAAAGGGAATAATATTGGTCACTCCCACAATCACGCTGATCAGCATCGTATAGGGCATATTCAGAATATTCATAATCACAAAGCAGAGAATCCCAATGATCAGGGAATCCAGAAGCTTTCCATTGATAAACCCGCCAAATACTTCATTGATATAGTAGATTTCATCCAGAATGCCGTTTGCCACCGGAACCTTGCAGAAGCTGTAAATAAGCTTTTTCCCCTGAGCTGCAAATTTCCGGCGGTTGCCCATCATATAGGCTGCGGCAAAAATACCAATGAGCATATTTTTCACCACTACCAGGGCGCCGATTACACCGGCAGACACACCGCTGACAATTACCTGCATGTTGGGCAGAAGCTTTGTATTCAGCCAGGACTGCATATTCTGGTAAGCGGTATTGATAAACTGTTCCACATAATTGGCCAGTACCTCATCATCTGCCAGCTTCTGTTCCACCCAGGCCGTCCACTTCATCACGTTACCCGGCATCACCTCCACAATTCCCCGGATACTGGTAAATACCTGAGGCAGTACCATGGCAAGCAGCAGATAAATGATCAAAAGGCCGAACAGCAGGCTGACGCCAATCCCCATGGCTGCCGACATGCGGGCCGCCCGCCTTTCGCTTATCTTCATCTTGTCTGCCAGCAGAATATGCAGATAACGCTCTGCAAAATTACACACAGGCGTCAGAAGATAGGCAATCACTGCGCCGTAGATAAAGGGCATAAGAATATTTTCCAGGATCCGGATGCCCTTCACAACCTCCTGAAAACGAAACAGCAGGAAGAAAAACACAATACATACAATAATGCCTACGGCTCCTGCCAGACTGATAAACAGATATTTTCGGAATGAATCATCTTTCACTCCTTATTCCCCCTTTCGGTAAACGTCAAAGCCCATCATAGCCTTGGGAATCACATAATGGCTTCCTCCCCGGCCTTTTACATCCTCTATCATCATAACAATCAGGAGAGGCTCATCCGCAGCCTCTTCACGGATTCCCACAAACCATCCAAGCTCCGTCCCGCTTACATCCTCCTTGGAATCTTTAATCTCCGCCGTCCCGGTCTTGCCGGCCGTCCGGTAAGACTCCCGGTAAGCCTCATGGGCTGTCCCTTTTGGATTCTCCACTGTCTGATACAGGGTATCCAGCACAGTCCGGGCCGCCTCAGGACTGAAGACGTTTTCCTTCCAGTATCCTTCGGGTTCCCCTTCCCGCAGATAAGGCTGCACCATATTCCCTTCATTTACAAAGGCCGAATAAACAGCAGCCAGATGAACCGGATTTACCAGAACCTTTCCCTGTCCGTAACCGCTGTCCGCAAGCTCCGTCTCAGAAGCAATCTTCCCTTCCGTCCCGTAAGAAGAAGCCCTGGCGGCAAAATCAAAGTCCAGCTCTTCTCCAAAGCCCAGGCAGTCAAGACTCTCAGAGAAAGACTCTATTCCCAT
>CATJHO010000167.1 GCA_949740535.1 uncultured Lachnospiraceae bacterium | reverse complement strand
GTGGACTTGGCGCTTCCGGTTCCGCCTAAGATTCCGACGGTCTCGCCGGAGCGGATTTCCAGATTCACATGGGACAGGTGAAGATTTTCCTTGTCCCCATGGTAACTGAAGCAGACATCCTCAAAGAGGATGGAGCCGTCCTTTACCTCTGTCTGTGCCTCTTTGTCATCTTTACTGGTCAGATCACTCTTTTCTTCCAGGACACCACAGATACGCTCCGCGGAAGACTTTGCCATAGAAATCATGACCGTAACCATCGCAATCATCATCAGGCTCATAAGAATGTTCATGGTGTAGGTGAACATGCTCATCAGATCACCGGTCGTCATGCCTTCTACGACAATGGTCTTTGCACCAAGCCAGGAGAGCAGAATGATACAGGTATACACTGTAAACTGCATGATGGGCATCATGCTGACCATCACCTTCTCCGCACGGATGGAGCAGAGGTACAGCGCATGGGAAGCTTTCTTGAATTTTTCCGTCTCGTGTTCCTCACGGACATAAGCCTTTACCACACGGATGCTTGTAAGATTTTCCTGTACACTGGCATTGAGTCCGTCGTATTTTTCAAACATTTCCCGGAAGTAGGGACCTACCTTTCCCATGAGAAAGATAATCACACAGCCCAGGAAAATGAGCGCGCCTAAGAACACCAGGGCCAGACGGGCATTGATAAGAAATGCCATCGTCATCGCTGTTATCAGTGTAATGGGCGCCCGTGTGAACATACGCATAATCATCTGAAATGCATTCTGTACATTGGTTACGTCTGTAGTCAGCCTTGTAACCAGACCGGCTGTGGAGAAGCGGTCAATGTTGGAAAAGGAAAATTCCTGAATTTGACTGTACATAGCTTCCCGCAGATTCTTGGCAAATCCCGTGGATGCGATGGACGCCTGCTTGGCTGCCATAGCGCCGCAGAACAGGGAGGCAAAGGATACGGCCAACATAAGCAGACCGACCTTTACTACGTAGTTCATATTTCCGGTGCCAAGGCCGTCGTCAATGATGCCTGCCATCAGACGGGGGATGAACATTTCCAAAATAACCTCCACGATTATGAAAACAGGAGCTGATATTGCTGTTTTCGTGTATCCGCCGATATGTTTTTGTAGTGTCTTAAGCATATTACCCTCCTATTCCAGTCCCACAGACCTTATACAGTACATCTTTACCCGGAAGAATTTCCGACTGCAGACACATGCGTCCGTAAATCCTTCTATGCACTGTCTTAAGTCTGCTGATTCCCGTTCTATATTTTTTATTTTTTTACAATTCTGACAGGCTGTTCAGAATTCGATCCAGGAGGCCGGAGAGCTGGCTTCGCTCCTCCTCTGTCATACAGCTATAGATTCTGTCGTCCATCTGCCACATTTCTTCACACATTTCCTGCATCAGACAGCGGCTTTTATCAGTCAGCTCTATCATGCGGAAACGCTTGTCATCTTCTTTCGTTTTCCGCACAATAAATCCTTTTTCCTCCAGACGGTTTAAAATGCCTGTGACGGTTGGATTCTTTAAATGAAACCATTTTTCAATCTCCCGCTGATGGATCGGCTCCCCTTCATGGAAGCCCAGGTAAAAAAGGATTTCCTGCTGGGATGAGGTGAGATTATATTTCACCAGATGTTTATTTCTTCTCTCCTCAAAAGTTTTGTGAATCATTTTGAGCTGTTTATTGATGATGTTCAGCTCTCTCTGCATCGGGCTGCCACCTCCTCTTTGTGAAACCCGTTCCTGAATGTTCAATGGATATGCCGCCGCACCTTAGAATCTTACAGCCTCTGTAATAAAACAAAAATATATAGCGTGGTATATATCACGCTATATATTAATACCCCTATGTTATAATGTCAATAACTGAAATATGAAAATTTTGTGAAATCTATTTATCTGCCCCTCTCCCAGAGCATCCCGTTCTCTCGAAACATGTTCCGCAGTTCCCTGTATCCTACAGCATAATTTTCAATGGAAATCAGCTTTTGATCCCCTGCCATCAAAACCAGGGTTTTAGCCGGCCCCCACCCGTACCTTATCTGCGTAATCTCATCATACAGAACCATTTTCTCTCTTCCCAGCATTGGTGTTGCAAGAAGATATGTGTCTTTCAGTACAATTTTATATCTCGTATACCCAACCGCCAGCGCAGCCATGACAATGGTACTTATAATTGCAAGAATGCAGTAGAAAAGCACGTCTTCTCCCATGAACGCCATGAATCCCAGACCTGCCATGCTGAATGCTCCCATACCGACCCCAAACCAGCAGAAATTCCTGCATTCACTCTGATAATATACTACTCCTTCGAACCTAACTGTGGGTGTAACAAACATCTTCCCCCTCCATTCTTCTTTAAGCCCGGCTCTTTTTCCGGTAAACCAGAGCACAGACCACGCTTCCAAGCACCACACAGCCAAGTATCATCAGCGCACAGTGCATAAAAAAGGTATCCGGCAGAATGGTGATCACCGGATCCGTTGCAGGATCAAAGATCCAATAGTCATTGTCAAAGGCCAGATGATGAAAGGCAACAAAGGCCCAGTCCCAGTTAAGAGACACCAGAAGGCCCAGCGCCGCCGGCAGAGCCACTGCCAGAATCGAAGTGAGCTTCAGATACCAGTACTCCTTTCTGCGGGCACAGAACACGATTCCCGCCACGCTCAGCACCGTGCCTGCAGCGGCCATATACTTAAAAATATTAAAAATATCCCGGACCTCTTCAAAATGAATCCGCCCCGGCTCTGACATGGCAAGGCTGGGGAACTCAAGCTCTCCGCCGCCAAAGGACAGATTGTAATCTATCAGCACATCGTAATTCTCCCGGATTTCTTCTCTGGAATACCCGGAGTCCTCTGGAATATTCAGCAGAGAAATGTCCAGATAATAAAGAGGCCTAAACGCCAGCGTCAATACCACGGATACCGAAATAATGGCCAGCGTCAGCACAAGGGCCAGGATTGGGTGAAGGATTGGGTTGTTTTTTTTCATTCGTTTCTGTCTCCCATATATATTTTACTGCTCATACCTCTTCTGTTCTTAAGAACACACTTTTTATGCCCTCTGCCGCCAGCAAAGAGAGCTGCGAAGTCCGTCCAGTTCTGGTTTTAGGATACGGGTTTTATTTGAAAACGTCAAGAGCTGGTTTCATCAAAAAACCTCACCAATTCTCAAGATTACTCCCGAAAATCGGCAAGGTTCTCATTTTTAAACCAGATTGCAGCTCACCCAATCACATCACTCATATCATAGCGCCCCGCCGGCCGGCCGGCCAGGAACTTCGCTGCCTGCACAGCGCCTTTTCCAAAGAC
>CATJHO010000166.1 GCA_949740535.1 uncultured Lachnospiraceae bacterium | reverse complement strand
CCCCAAGACGGCTTCCCTGGCCGCCTGCCAAAAGCATGGCAATCATTTCTTTTTTAATCACGTAATCACCTCTTGTTGTAATATTAGTTCGTCTATCAAATGAATTATATCATAGTTCTTGTAAATAGTGAACATTTTTTTGTAAAATACCGAAATAAATTTAAACATTTTGCGACAAGTTTTTCACAATGTTTTTAGCATATTATCCATAATCTAAAGTTTTTTTCTCTGTTTCTTGTTTATTTTTCCCCTTTTCTGTATTTTTCTTACAGAATCTTTGCTTTTTCATAAAATAAGGTTATACTGGTAATTAATAGGTACTGTTACCCTCAGCGGGCAGGGGAAAGTTAAGTGTCTCCCTGCTCGCTGAGGGTACATTATAAATATTATATAATAAGGGTGTGTATATCATGTATCAGATTGACTTTCAGAATCCTATCTCCATTCATTTTATCGGTATCGGCGGCATCAGCATGAGCGGCCTGGCCGAGATCCTCTTAAAGGAGCGGTTCCGGATCTCAGGCTCTGACAATCAGGCTTCTGAACTGACCCGGCTTCTTGAACGTTCCGGGGCGCAGATCTCCATCGGCCAGAGAGCGGACAATATTCCGGATGACTGCGATCTGGTTGTCTACACTGCAGCCATCCACCCGGACAATCCGGAATTTGCCGCAGCCGGGGAGCGCGGAATTCCCATGCTTTCCAGAGCTCAGCTGCTTGGACAGATTATGGCCAATTACAAGACGGCCATTGCTGTAGCGGGAACGCACGGAAAGACCACCACAACCTCCATGCTGGCATCCATACTTCTGGCCGCGGACGCGGATCCCACCATCTCAGTAGGCGGGATTCTCCCTGCCATTGGCGGAAATATCCGTGTCGGCAGTTCACAGACCTTTCTGACTGAGGCCTGCGAATATACCAACAGTTTTCTGGAATTTTTTCCAACCATTGGGATTATATTAAATATAGAAGAAGACCATATGGATTTCTTCAAGGATCTTAATGATATCCGCAATTCCTTCCGCCGTTTTGCCGGGCTTCTTCCCAAGAACGGTCTTTTGATCCTGAACCGGGAGATTGAACGGTATGAGGAGATCGCCCAGGATCTTCCCTGTCCTGTGGCAACCTTTGGCATGGATTCCGAAAGCGATTACCAGGCTTGTGAAATCTCCTATGACACATTTGCCCGCGCATCCTTCCAGCTGGTGAAAAACGGCACTCCTATCCTGCCTTTCCGTCTGGCTGTTCCCGGTGCGCACAATGTGTCCAACGCCCTGTCTGCTATTGCCGCGGCAGACAGCCTTCACATTCCCATGGAGACCATACAAAGAGGGCTTTTGTCTTTCACCGGTACGGACCGGCGCTTCCAGTATAAGGGGGAAATAAACGGATTTACCATTATAGATGACTACGCCCATCATCCCACCGAAATCCGGGCCACCCTTAAGGCGGCCGCCCACTATCCCCACCGGGAGATCTGGTGCGTCTTCCAGCCTCATACCTACAGCCGCACCAAAGCCTTTCTATCGGAATTTGCCAGTGCTCTTTCCCTGGCCGACCATGTTGTTCTAACAGACATTTACGCCGCCCGCGAAACCGATACTTTAGGAATCAGCTCCCGGACCCTTGCAGCAGAGCTGGAAAAGCTTGGCACAGATGTTCACTATTTTCCTTCCTTTGAGGAAATTGAAAAATTTTTATTAAAAAAATGTTTACACAAAGACCTGTGCATAACTATGGGGGCCGGAAACGTGATAAACATTGGAGAAAATCTTTTAAGTCAATAGTTATCCACATTATCCACATGTTTTTGCACCAATTCCGGTTAAAAGGCATGTGGATTTTTTCGTGGACAAACTGTTGACATAAATTTTTACCCCAAAACAACTCTTTTCCTGTTTTTCCGGGGATATTGTCATAGATTTATGGTTGCAAATAATAATTCTCCACAAAGTTATCCACATTATCCACATTTTTATTCCGCTCCTCTGTTGAAATTTTTTAAAGAAAAACCAGTAAAAAGACCATTTGCAATTTAGAACAGATATGGTAAAATCTTTTTCATAGGACAGCGTCCGCCAGTCAAAGACAGCCGGCGCTGTGTCCAACCCAGAACAAGGAGCATTCAGACATGACCCATTTCCGCCTGCACGGCCCCTCCCAATCCAATCACACACTGGTCTCCGATCAGTTTTTGGACAACTATATGCCCACAGCCAACGGAGAATACGTAAAGGTGTACCTCTACCTTCTGCGCTGTCTGAAGTCCAGCACCCAGGAGCTGTCCATTCCTCTCATTGCCGAGAAGTTCGAGCGCACAGAGAGTGATATCAACATTGCACTAAAGTATTGGGAGAGAATGCATCTGCTGACGCTGGAGTATGATGATTCCAAATCTCTCACCGGCATCCATCTGACAGATGCGTTTCCGGCAGTCTCCAATTCCGAGCCTGTCTCCCCCGCAGCCGCGGCGCCTGCAGTGCAGTCTTCTGCGGCTTCCATAAAGCCTCTGTCCCAGGCAGAGGCCCGTCAGCTGCTTTTTGTCTGTGAAAAATATCTGGGAAAAACACTGACTTCCTCGGAAGTTCGTAAAATCCTGGATTTCCATGATCGGCTGGGATTCAGCCCGGAGCTTATTGATTACCTGATAGATTACTGTGTTACCATGGGACACAAAGGCATGCCTTACATAAGCTCTGTAGCCCTTGCCTGGCACGAAAAGGGCTATACCACCGTCAGACAGGCCAAGGAACAGACCAGTATTTACAACAAAGCTTATTTTTCCATCTTGAAAGCCTTCGGCATTTCCGGACGCAATCCCGGCAAAAGCGAGATTCTCTATATGGACAAGTGGATGAAAGAGCTGGGCTTCTCTTTAGAGCTCATCACGGAAGCCTGTAACCGCACTATAAAAACCATACACAAGATCAGCTTTGAATACGCGGACGGAATTTTGTCCGACTGGAAGAAAAAGAAGGTTTTAAGTGTGGCTGATCTGGAACCGCTGGATGCCCAGCACCGGACAGAGAAGACTTCTGCTGATACCCCAGACCGCAGGAAAGCCGGTTCCGGTTCATCCAACCGCTTTCACAATTTTCCGAAGCATAACTACAACATCAAAGAACTGGAAAAAAAGCTGATTAACCAGTGACGGAGGAAACATTTTTGCCTTTGCTGAATACCCAATATGACGCCATTATGCGCTCCTATGCCCACAGGCAGGCACAAGACCGCAGTAAATGGGAAGCGCGTCTTGCCAACATACATCAACAGATTCCAAAACTTGCCTCTCTGGAAGCCTCTCTTACTTCTCTGCGCGCAGATAAGGTACGGGCCTCCATAGACGGAAATCAGGAAGTTCTTCTCAAGATCAAGGAACAGCTTGATATCCTGCTTCATACCAGAGAGCTGTTGCTGCAGAAAGCGGGATATACCCCTAAAGATTTGGAGATTTCTTACATCTGCCCGGACTGCCGGGACACTGGTTACATAGGAGCGGAAAAGTGCCACTGCTTCCGCCAGGCCGAGATTGATCTTCTCTACCATCAGTCTCATCTTAAGGATGTGCTGGAGCAGGAAAATTTCAACACCTTTTCTTATGCATGGTATGAAAATGAAGATCTGGAAATCATGAAGCGTCATGTGATCGGAGCACAGCTTTTTATCGAATCCTTTGATCAGGAATTTCAGAATCTGCTTTTGCTTGGCAAGGTAGGAACGGGTAAAACCTTTTTTTCCAATTGTATTGCAAAGGCTTTGATGGACACCGGCCATTCTGTTGTTTATCTTACGGCATTCCAGCTATTTCAGCTGCTCTCCAAAACTGTATTTGGCGAGAATCATGACCGGACAGAGGCCGCCAGGGAAACTTATCCTTATATTTTCAACTGCGATCTGCTCATTATTGATGATCTGGGAACAGAGCTTCCCAATTCCTTTACCGTATCCCAGTTTTTCCTCTGTATCAATGAGCGGATTCTGCGGAGAAAGTCCACGCTGATTTCTTCCAACCTGGACATGGAAGCACTGGAACATACGTATTCCGACCGCATCCTGTCCCGCATTATCAGCAGTTATACCATCTGGCAGTTCCCCGGATCCGATATTCGGATACGGAAAAAACTACATTCCTAAACTTCAAATTCATAAAAATAAATTTCACGGATTACATTCCAGAAACGGAGGATTTTATGATGCTGCAACGCAGTCAGCGCGTATTAGAAACCATCCCGGTAGGCTCTCTGGGCCTGATCCCCTTAAAAAGCTGTCAGCAGCTGGGCCAGCAGGTCAATGATTATCTTGTTCAATGGCGTCATTCAAGCGAGCTGGAGCATAAGTCCAACATTGCTTTTACCGGCTATGAGCGCGATTCCTATCTGATTGACGCCAAAACCCCCCGCTTTGGTTCCGGCGAGGCAAAAGGAACCCTTGCAGATTCTGTCCGGGGAAACGATCTCTATCTGATGGTAGATGTGTGCAATTACAGTCTGACCTACAAGCTTTACGAGCACACCAACCACATGTCGCCGGACGATCATTTCCAGGATCTGAAGCGTGTCATTGCCGCCATCGGCGGAAAGGCCCGGCGGATTACGGTGATTATGCCATACCTCTATGAAAGCCGTCAGCACAAGCGCTCCGGCCGGGAGTCTCTGGACTGCGCTCTGGCCCTTCAGGAACTGGTGGAGATGGGTGTGGAGAATATTCTCACCTTTGACGCCCATGATCCCAGAGTACAGAATGCCATCCCCCTTCACGGCTTTGAGACTGTCCCCTGTTCCTATCAGATGGTCAAAGGGCTTCTGGGAAATGTACCAGGGCTAAAGCTGGACAGCGATCATATGCTGGTTATCAGCCCGGACGAGGGCGGTATGTCCCGTGCCGTTTATCTGGCCAATGTGCTGGGGCTTGACATGGGCATGTTCTACAAGCGGCGGGATTATACGAAAATGGTCAAAGGCCGCAACCCCATTATCGCCCATGAATTTCTGGGAAGCGATATCGAAGGAAAAGACATGATCATCGTTGATGATATGATCTCCTCTGGAGACAGCATGCTGGAAGTGGCTGCAGAGCTTAAAAACCGCAAGGCCGGGCGAATCTTTGTCTTCTCCACCTTCGGCCTCTTTACCAATGGCCTGGAGCGCTTTGACAAGGCATATGAAGACGGTGTCATCTCCAAGGTGCTCACAACCAATCTGGTTTACCAGACGCCGGAGCTTTTAAAGCGTCCCTATTACATAAATTGTGATATGAGCAAATATATTGCGCTGTTGATTGATACCCTGAATCATGATGTGTCCATCAGTGAGCTTCTGGATCCCTACGAGCGGATACAGGCTCTTGTGAAGAAGTATCAGATGAATCAGCCGATTTTGTAACCAACAGCTGATATGTAAATTCCGGCGCCCTTTTCCACAATTATGTGCAAAGGACGCCGGAATATCCGGCCAGCCGGTTTCTGCCAGCTGCTATTGATTTGAACTTATCCCCTTCTCAATCATTACACTTTAAATCTGTATCCCACGCCCCAGATGGTCTCAATATACTGGGGCTTTGTGGAGTTAAACTCGATCTTCTCCCGAATCTTCTTAATATGCACTGTCACCGTGGCAATATCCCCCACGGAATCCATATCCCAGATCCGCCTAAACAGCTCTTCTTTCGTAAATACATGGTTGGGATTCTCCGCCAGAAATGTCAGCAGATCAAATTCCCTGGAAGTAAAATTCTTTTCCTCCCCGTTCACCCACACCCGGCGGGCTGTCTTGTCAATCTTGATCCCACGGATCTCGATCACTGCGTTCTCCCGCACATTACTGCTGACCAGACGCTCATAGCGGGTGAGATGGGCCTTTACCCTGGCTACCAGCTCGCTGGGACTGAAGGGCTTTGTCATATAGTCGTCCGCCCCCAGACCCAGACCCCGGATCTTGTCAATATCATCCTTTTTGGCAGAAACCATAATAATCGGCGTGTTCTTCACTTCCCGCAGTCTGCGGCAGATCTCGAACCCGTCCACTCCCGGCAGCATCAAATCCAAAATCACCAGCTGGAAATCCTCTCCCAGCGCCCGCTCCAGGCCAGTCATGCCATCCGCTTCTATTTCCACTTCAAAACCGCTCAGCTCCAGATAATCCTTCTCCAGATCGGCGATCGATTCTTCGTCTTCCACAATCAATATTCTGCTCATGTTACCGGAACCTCCTGATATTTTCTAAGGACAAAATACATGACTGTCCCTGTCTGCTCTTTGCTTGTGGCCCACACCTGCCCGCCGTGATCTTCGATAATCTTCTTTACAATGGACAATCCAATGCCGCTTCCGCCCTTTGCGGAATTGCGGGACACATCCGCCCGGTAGAAGCGGTCAAAAATCTGCGGCAGATCTTTGGCCGATATCCCTTTCCCATTGTCTTCAATCTCTACCTGGATAAAGTCTCCCACATCCTTAACACGGATATTCACTCTTCCTTTGGGCTTGTCAATGTATTTAATAGAATTACCCACAATATTATTGATCACGCGCTTGATCTGCTCCGCGTCTGCAATTACCTGTACATCCTCCTCCACATAATTGGAGTAAGACAGTTCAATCTCCTGTTCCTCAAGCTCCATGGACAATTCCTCGATACAGTCTGAGAAATACGCGCTTACATTAATTTTCTCAAAGGTATAGGGAATACGGTTGGTATCAATCTTGGCGTAAAAACTCAGTTCATTGATAAGGCGGTCCATGTCATTGGCCTTATTATAAATGGTGCGGATATATTTCTCCTGCTTTTCCGGCGTATCCGCCACTCCGTCCATCAGCCCCTCCACATAGCCCTTAACTGCTGCAATAGGTGTCTTCAGATCATGAGAAATATTGCTGATCAGCTCCTTATTCTGACGTTCTGATTCCACTTTTTCTTCCGCAGATTCCTTTAAGCGTCTGCGCATCTCCTCGAAATCTGTACAAAGCTCGCCGATTTCATCATCGCCGCCTGCCGGCATCTCAAAATCCAGATTACCTTCCGTGATCTTCTTTGTGGCCACCTGCAGATGATGGATGGGTGTCACAATACTCTTATAGATCCAGGCTGTCAGGATCACACTGGTAAAAACCAGAATCAGCAGAATCGTCAGGATCATATCCGTAATCAAAGACTCCATCTCCGGAATCAGGCTTCGAATGGAGGTAATGATGAATGCACTTCCCTCCGTCCCGTCCGGAAAGGTAAAATTCAACTGTTTAACCAGAGCCTGCACATTCCCGCCCACATAGATTCCCGTATCCTGTGAGGAGTCATAATCTCCATACTCTGGCAGCATCGAAAAAAGAGCCTCCTGTTCCCCCTCCCGGCCGCAATAGACAAACTCCTCGCCTTTACGCACCACCAGAAAAGAATAGCGGGCCTCCAATTCCTGATTCACAGCCTCCAGATATTCCCTGTCCTCAAAAGCCTCCGCCTGCTCCTCACTCTTTAGCTGCATGGCATTGTAGGTGATCTGTGTCACTCTGCTGAGCATAGCGATGGTATTGGAGACGGTCTCATAGTTGGTATCCTCCACACCGTAAAGCTCTTTTACTGCCTTAACCTGATAACGTCCAAACCCATAAACCGCAGCCCCCATGAAGAGCACCGGAACCAGAATCAGCGTAAGAAATGTAATGATTAATTTTGTGCGAAGTTTCATAATAGCTTTATTATAGCACGGATATGGGAAACTTGTTGGAAAAGTATTATAAAAAATATAAACTTTTTATAAATTTCTGCTATTACACGGCACATTTCCAACATGCATTTCCCATTTAAGAGTCTTACAGAGAAAGTTTCATATCCCCAAAACGAATCCATCCCTTTTTCCGCATAAACTCAGAGACAGCCAGAGTCAGTACGGCCGGAAGAATAAAATGCATAACCAGAATCTTTATCAGTGTAACTGTTGGACCTTCTATGGGCGCCATCACCTGCCAGGTCATAATCTGTCCCACCAGGCCGCAGGTTCCCATACCGGCTCCGGAAGCATTGCTCTGCATATTCACCGCCATGGTTCCCACAGGCCCCAGAATGGCACTGGAGATTATGGCCGGAATCCAGATCTGCGGCCGACGGATAATGTTGGGCACCTGCAGCATGGAGGTTCCAAGTCCCTGGGCCAGCAGACCGCCTGTCCGATTCTCCCGCCAGCTGGCCACAGCAAAGCCTACCATATTACAGCAGCAGCCGATGGTGGCTGCCCCCGCCGCTATACCGGAAAGATTCAGGATAATTCCAAGAGCCGCTGAGCTGATGGGAAGGGTCAGAACCATGCCCATCAGAACTGACACGACAATTCCCATCAGGAAGGGCTGCTGCACAGTTCCCCAGTTAATCAGAGCTCCCAGCGCTCCCATAAACCGGCTGATGGGCGGCCCCAGAATCAGCCCTACCGCAGATCCCGACAGGATGACCGTAAGAGGCGTCACCAGAATATCCACCTTCGTTTTCCCGGACACCAGATGGCCCAGTTCGATTCCCACCAGAGCAGCAATAAAGGCGCCTAAAGGTTCTCCCGGCCCGGCAAGAACGATGGCTCCATCCACCAGTACCTTCCCTGCCAGGATATTGGACGCAAAGGCGCCCATCATTCCCGCCGTGGCGGCAGAAAGCACCACCAGAGGGCTTTCCCTGAACTTACAGGCCGTGCCCACACCAATGCCCGCGCCCGTGACAGCCGCTGCCATTTTCCCAAAGAAATAAACGGTATCTCCCAATCCGCCGTCAATCAAAAGTCCTATCTGCTGAATGATCGTTCCCGTCAGCAGAGTAGCAAACAGCCCCAGAGCCATACCACTTAATCCGTCAATAAACACATGGTTACATGCTTTTTTCAATTTTTCCATAACTGCTCCCTCTTTCTTTTGTCTTACATGTCTGAAAGTTCACACATGTAAAGTCAGCTGTCTTGTCAGCCAGAAAACAGCTTAACACAAACTTATGAGGAAGTCAATCCTTCCTTTATGATAAGGTATGCAGCAGATATCCTTTTTCCTTAAGCGCCTGCGCAATACGCTCCAGGGCAGCCTCATCCCTGGCCGCTATTGTGTGATAATGAATATCCTCTGTCAGTTCCTTCAAAGGCTTTACCTGACTGCTTTGCATCTTCCGGCAGAACTCCTCCGCGTCCTGCCTGCTGGCAATAATGAGGTCTACGGCAATCTGCCCATAAAGCTCATGTTCCACTACCACATCAAAAATCTTTCCACCCAAATCCACAACGGTAAAGAATTCATCCAGCACCTGCTCTGTGGTATGCCGCACACAGATTGTTTTTCTGCACTCCCCGGCCTCCCGCTCCGGCTCAAAGAGAAGGTAACCCTTGTTTGTGGAAAGAATATTCTTATTTACTGCCCGCAGCAAGGCAACATCCTGTACAATCACCTGGCGGCTCACCCGAAGCCTTCTGGCCAGCTCTGTGCCGGATATCGGGCTTGTGTTTCCCTTCAGCATCCGTATAATTTCCGCTCTTCTCTGATCTCCGTCCAAACTGCGCTCCATTTCCCAACACCTTCCTATCGTATTCCTGTCAAATCCTTTACGACCTCCCCGGCCAGAATCAATCCCGCCACAGCGGGTACAAAGGCTGTGCTTCCAGGAACTCTCTGCTCCTTTTTGGAAACCTCTCTGGCCTTTTCCCGTGAGTAAACCACTTTCAGGCCTTTCACCCCCCGGCTCTTCAATTCCCGGCGCATCACTCTCGCCAGCGGACACACGGAGGTCTCATAGATATCAGCTGCCTGAAACCCTGCCGGATCCAGCTTGTTTCCCGCTCCCATAGAGCTGATCACAGGTGTTCCTGCCTCATGTGCCTGCAGCACCAGCTGAATCTTCCCGGCCACCGTATCAATGGCATCTACCACATAATCATAATCCGAAAAACAGAAAGCCCCCGCTGTCTCCGGCAGATAAAAACAGTTGTGTATCCGCACCTCTGCCTCTGGATTGATGTCCAGGATCCGATCCCGCATAACCTCTGTCTTATACCGGCCGATGGTGCTTTGAAGGGCGATAATCTGACGGTTCAGATTCGACACGCTCACCTTATCATTATCAATCAGATCCAGTGCCCCTACCCCGCTGCGTGCCAGAGCTTCCGCCGCATGGCCGCCTACGCCGCCGATCCCAAATACCGCCACTCTGCTGTCTCTTAAGCGTTCCATGGCCTCTGATCCAAGCAGAAGCTCTGTCCGGGCAAATTCCTCTCTCATTGCGCTTCCTCCTGCTGCCAGGCAGCCCGCTCCGGAGACATCATGACCATTCCTGCCTCTTTCTCTATGCATACATATTCCCACCGTTCAAAGGGTTTCGCCAAATCACTTTCCAGAAAACGATCTGCCCACTGTTCCATGTAAATCACATTGGGTATTTTATCTGGATGTACCTCATAGTAAGGAAAGAGATAGGTGCTGTTCTCATGGACCTGCCAGGTAGAATAACTGCCGCACTGTGCATCTACATATACATAAATCCACGGAGCCACCCCTACAATCATCAGCTTGTCCTCTTGTGTAAGCTTCAGGCTGTCAATATCTCCAAGCACGGTTTGATACCACTGGGCCACATCCGGCGCAGTATGGACCCCTTTTAAGGGCCCCCGCTCCATCCGGGCTGTCAGCCCTCCCACTCGTTTATCCTCTCCCCAGGCATAATCCATGCGCAGATAAAAGGTTCCCGCAAACTGAAGAAGCACTGTTGCACAGACCAGAGCTGTACAGACTTTTAGAGCCAGCCGTCCCGCGCCAGCCTTTTTCCACACCTCTTTAAGCCAGTCCGCTGCAAAAAGAAGCCCCACACAGCTACAGACACTGTAAGCCACACTGATGGTCACAATCCCTGTATTCGTGGCATACTGCACCAGAACCGTAAAAAGCACAGCAGGCAGATACCAGCCGTAAAAGAGACGCTTATCCTTCTTCTCTGTCACCAGATAAGCCCCCAGACACCAGAACGCCAGGGGAAGCATCTGATAATTCACCGGAATATGGTCAAACACAAAGCCATAGTAAAACAGCGCCGGGAAAACAGCCAGGGAAGCCAGAATCATATAGACAACACTGTGCTCACAGCGCTTTTTATCCAGCAAGGCGGCTCCATAGATAAGACCCAGGCCGCAGAACATAAATCGGTAATTCTTAAAGCACAGATGAAAATAGCGCCAGGTCTTATACCAGAATCCTCCGCTCTGGTGTTCCGAATCACCCACAATATGAGGCACATTGGCCATCAGCTCCGGAAGTGTCCCCCTCTGAAATACAAAAGCAGTAAAAAGGATCAGAATGATGACTGCCCCCAGCGTCATCCAGAGAAAGTTTCCAAACTGCAGAGCCCCTTCCGCCTCCCGGCCCTGTCTGCGGCTGCGAAGCGTCACAATCAGACAGATAAGACCGTAAGCCATATACATAACAAGGGCAAACGGATTGGCAAGAACCACCATAGCCATCAGAATTCCACAGAGTATATACTCCGGCACGGAATGCTCCATATCTGCGGAAAGAACAGCCAGAAGCACTGTCAAAAGCCCGAACTCAATAGAATTATAGGACATGGCGCAGATACCAAAGGGCGCAAAAAGCAGATAAAGAAACACAGGGCCAAAGGATGCCGCCCCTCTTCTTTGAAGGCGCAGATACAAAAACAGTGTTATCAATGCCTCAAAGATAAGATACAGAAAACGGCTTGCCAGAACAATTCCCTCCGTCGATCCCAGACTTACGCGGATCAGGCAGTAAATAGGGTGCAGAAGAAAACTGCACAGCTGCTGAGTCGGATTCCATTCATCTATTAAAATCCGCTCTCCCCGGAATATCCGCTCTGAAGTTCCAATAAAATACATCTCGTCCGATCGGTTAAATCCATAAAAACTACGCCTGATCAAAAGAATCTCTATAAAAAGAAAGAGCCCAATAAAAATAAGATGCTGCAATTTTTTCCGATCCATGGTCTCTCCGGCTTTTCTCATGTTTCTCTTCCTTTCCTGTCATGCCATCAATAGACAAAAGCGCCGCAAAACTTCACTGCGGCGCCCCCTGAACATTTTTCAGTCTTTCTTTTCTTCTTCCAGCACCGAATCAATCTGTGCCCGCAGCCCTGCGGCCTGCTCCACAATCCGGGACAGTTCATCCTGTATCAGGCGCAGTTCCCGCTCCCTGGCTTTCTTTTCCTCCTGGAGCTTCTTTTCATAAAGCGCCTGCTGTTCCTCCAGAATCTGCTGCCTGACGCGTTCCAGCCGTTCCTTCTCCTGCTTTCTCATTTGTTCTTTCAAGCGGTTTCGATTGTCCTTATAAAGCTGTTCCAGCTGGTGAACCTTCATGTTCTGCTCCCTTTCCTGCTTACTACTGTTCTTTTATCATCCTACTATAAATTCCCTTTATTTGTCAACCAAAACGGCCCCGGAAGAAAAATCCGGGACCGTCAGATTTATTTGATGAAATAATGAAAATTTACTTTTAGCGGATGGTCTTATACAGAGGACCGTAAGCCTTGCAGGCTCTGTAATCCTGTCCCTCTTTGTCCATACCAAACGCATTCCAGGATGCCGGACGGAAGATCTTCTCCTCCGGTACATTGTGCATACATACCGGGATTCTCAAAATGGAGCACAGGGTAATCAGATCTGCGCCGACGTGGCCGAAGCTGATGGCTCCATGGTTTGCGCCCCAGTTGTTCATCACGTCGTAAGCTGTCTTGAATGCTCCTTCTCCGGTACATCTGGGAGCAAACCAGGTGCAGGGCCATGTATAGTCGGTTCTCTTCCAGAGCTTATCCGTTACTTCCTCAGGCAGCTTCACCGTCCAGCCCTCTGCAATCTGCAGAACCGGTCCCAGTCCCTTCACCAGATTCAGACGGATCATGGTAGCCGGCATCTCAGCATTGGTTACAAAACGGGAAGAGTATCCGCCGCCGCGGAAGTATCCGTTATCTGCAGCGTTCCAGGTGGTAGCCTTCAGGATAGCTTCCTGATCTGCTTCCGTTACATTCCACCATTCTTTCATACAGGGATTACCGTTCTCGTCCTTTGCTTCTCCACAGGCATCCAGACAGGCCGCACCAGAGTTAATCAGATGGATAAATCCGTCTGCATCCTTTGCCTTGCCTTCAATTGTATAACCGGCTGCCTTCTGAACCGCATCACCGCTCCAGTAAGTACGCACATCTGCAAAAATCTGAGCCCGGTTAGTCAGAAGCTTTAAGAACAGCATGCCAAGACCGTTCAGTGTATCATTTTCAGTAGCCAGAATGTAGGGCTCTCTTGCTCCGTTCCAGTCAAAGGAAGTATTGAGCATTGCTTCCGGGAAGTCACAGTTGGGATAGAAGTCTGTCCACTGTCTCTGTCCCTGGAAACCTGCTGCAATCGCATTGTGTCCAATCGCCTCCTCGGAGAACTTGGGATCCAGCTTGTCGCTTCCGCTCATAAGATCTTTGATGATCACCATCATCTTTACCACGAACTCCCAGTCTGCATCCTTCTGCTCTCTGGTCTTCTGAATCTCGTCCGGATTCTTGTCAAAGCCCTCAGTACACTTTTCTCTTGTCCACTTCAGAGCTTTCTGGAATTCTTCCTCATCGTAGATACCTTCTGTCATCCGGCGGATAATCTCTACCTCATCCACAGACTCTACCCTCATGCCCAGATATTCCTCAATAAAGGCCGGGTCAATGATGGAGCCGCCGATTCCCATACAGATGGAACCAATCTGAAGATAAGACTTGCCTCTCATGGTTGCCGCCGCAACTGCCGCGCGGCCGAACCGAAGCAGCTTCTCCTGAACGTCTGCCGGAATACTGGTGTCATCTGCTTCCTGCACGTCGTGTCCATAAATACCGAATGCTGGCAGACCCTTCTGTGCATGAGTAGCCAGTACGGATGCCAGATAAACAGCACCAGGCCTCTCCGTGCCGTTAAAGCCCCAGACTGCCTTGATGGTCTGCGGATTCATATCCATTGT
>CATJHO010000165.1 GCA_949740535.1 uncultured Lachnospiraceae bacterium | reverse complement strand
TTCAAGGTGTTGTGTGAGCAGTGGGATATTCCCTGTACGCTGGTGATCGGCCAGGGCGGTGAGCCGGGAAATCAGGGACCTCATATGTGGAATTATGTGCAGATGGAGGACGGCTTCTGGTATGGTATGGATGCAACCTGGGATGATCAGGAAGATCAGGAAGAAAGTACCGGGGCACGGGAAGAGTATTTCCTGGCAGGAAGCAATACACCTGGATTTAAATATGACGGCGGAATTGAGTATACATTTATAGAAGAGCATGTGCCGGATATGCAGATTACCATGGGAGCGCCTCATCCTTTTGTATACCCGGAATTGGAGCAGGAGAGATATGAACCTGGCTATCGCGGCATCGTCCGTGAGGATGAGAGGGGAAAATGGCTGGAAATCAGCGAGATTTCAGCAGGGACAAAACTTTCACAGAGAGAGATTCTGAGCTTTCTTCAGAAAAACCGGCGTCTGGCGCCTTTTGACGGAATTTCCATTGTGCGGTCAGACGGGGTGGGAACTGGAAACGGACAGCTCACGAAGCAGCTGGAGAAAGAGCTCATCAACAGTGTTGTCTCCATGCTGAAAGAAGACGGCGAGCTGGAGTTTGTATTCCGGGAGGAAGCAG
Organism: uncultured Lachnospiraceae bacterium; assembly: GCA_949740535.1. Classification (GTDB taxonomy): domain Bacteria; phylum Bacillota; class Clostridia; order Lachnospirales; family Lachnospiraceae; genus Laedolimicola. The sequence goes on along the minus strand of CATJHO010000165.1, from coordinate 13,718 downwards.
ATCAGAAGCAGACCTGCTGGCATTTGGTTCATCCTGAGAATGTGCCTGAGGACGGCAGAAGCTTTGATGGAACGCTCACAGCCGCAGCAGCGCCGAACGGGGCATGGAGTCTGTCCTTTGCAGATTCGGATTTCCCTGCAGAGCAGGTGTGGGTTTCCTATTCGGATCCGCGCCTGGAAAGCCATTATTATGATTCGGAAGAAGAGATAAGAACCGTTTATTATTACCGTATGACAGGCAGGGAGAAGACCTTTGTGTCTCTGGGAGAATATGCCTGCACTGCAGGGGATGAGGATGGAACCGGAAGGCTTCATACCTTATCGCTCTATGATATCAACGATCTGGAGGCAGGGGTTGGCTATACGGCAGAGACATCCCGTTATGACTGGCGGCTGGAGTATGGCTTTGAGACAGAGCATACCGGTGAAGATGAGACTGGGACAGAAGGAACGGTTGTGTATTATACTTCCCAGGAGGAGCTGGCTGCAGCCCTTGAAGGGCTGGCGCTGCCAGAGAACACCAACATCTGGGTTTACAGTGTAGGAAAAGAACAGCCGCAGGTGATTTTGGCGGCACTTGTAAAAATCTGCGCAGAGAAAGGACTGAATCTTAAGTACACCCGCAGTGAGAAACGGGGGCTTTCCTATACATGGAGTTTTCAGGGGATTTCCATACCTGAGGGGAAAGAGGCAGAAGATTTTGATTTACAGGTTGATTTGGTACTGGAGGATGCGGAGCTTCCCCCGGAATTTATGGAACGTACGTATATTCAGGCTGCCCCGGCAGGAATCCTGCCGGTATGTGAACAGGCAGAGCTTCTGATCACCCAGGATGGAATCGGGGCCCGGTTTGCAGACGGAGAGTCTCTGAATCTGTGGCTGTATGAGGACGGGAAGCTGCGTTATCAGAGGCCGGCCCGGCGGGATCCGAAAGAGGGGAACTGGGTTTCGTTTACCTTAAACCAGTCTTCTAAGGGGCAGGTTTATGTACTGACCTCTCAGTCGGAATATGGCTGGCAGACCAAGATAGAGAATGATAAGGTTCTTGTCTACTATGTGGAAAACCGTACCGGAAAGCCGGTAAAGGGCTGGCAGATTGTAGAGGGCAGGAAGTGTTATTTTACAAAAGAAGGATACCTTTGCGAGGGGCCCACATGGGTAGAGGCAGACAAGGCATGGTATCTCTTTGGCAGTTATCAGAACCGGACACAGGGAATTTTGACCGGATATCAGAAGTATCCGCAGCAGACAGCTTCCCAGGGAGACGAGGCTTTATCCGGAACCTGTTATTATACAAATGCAAACGGCGTTATTCAAAAGGGATGGCAGAAGATCAACAATATCTGGCATTATTTCAACCCGGATGCGGATCCTGCCCGATGCGTCTATGGCCAGGAATTTCCATCCCGTCAGGAGGGATACTGGGTGATAATGGAGGAAGGATCCGGCGCGCTGGAAGGCCGCAGGTACTACTTCCGCAGCAACACTACACTTTTGAAGAACTGGCAGACAATTGACAAGCGGCGCTATTTCTTTACGGCGGAGGGCTATGCCCTGACTGGCTGGTATCCCAATTCCACAGATAAAAATGTCTATTATTTGAATGAACTGGGCCAGATGGAGACCGGTTATGTTCCGATGAAGGCGCAGCAGGGTTTGGAGGGCTTAGAAGGCCGGGAAGAGGGCGCAGCGCCGGAGGCATATTTCTTCCATACCAATGGACTGCGCCAGTATGGCTGGCAGAGAGTCCTGAATGAAGAGGGTGTGTATATCTGGCATTATTTCAATGGGGATCCTGCATCCACTGCCTATGCCTACGGCCAGGAAATTCCATCAAATAATATCCGGGGATTCTGGTATGTGATGGAAGGGGACACCTATTACTTCACAAACAATACCCGGCTGGCAACTGGCTGGCAGACCATCGAGGGGAAGCGTTATTACTTTGACAGCACAGGAAAAATGTATACAGATACGAAGAAGATCGGCAGTGCTTTCTATCATTTCCGTACAGAGGAAGGGCAAAAGGGCGTACTGGGAACCGGCCTCTTCAGGGACGGCGGAAATACTTACTATGCCAACAGTTCCGGCGTACTGCAGCGGGGCTGGCAGAAAATAGACGGAATCTGGCGCTTCTTTAACCATGAGACGGGAGCGGAAGAAAACGGAGAGATTGCAGTCAATTACTGGGCCGCTGTCTATGGGGAAAATAATGAGATCGCAAAGATTTCTTATTTCATCAATGGCACCAGGATTGCTGTGGGCTGGCAGACCATTGAAGGACGGAGATATTATTTTGACGGAAACGGCATCCTTCAGACGGGCTTCTTTAAAGTTGGGAATAACACTTACTACGGAAGAGAGGCGGCAGAGCTTTCCGATCATCCCGGAGAAGTTCTGACCGGAAAACAGATCATTGGTGAAAAGGAGTATTATTTCGGCAGTAATTATGTGATGTATGTGGGCTGGCAGAAAATTGACGGCGTATGGTGCTTTTTCAGCATGGAAAGCGGCAGTCCCCAGAGAGGACAGAAGCAGGAGTGTTCAGAGCCGGACGTGGCGGCTTCCTGGTACTGGTATACGGTGAACGGGAAAAGGTACTGCTTCCGCAATAACACAACTCTTTTGAAGGGCTGGCAGACCATTAACGGACAGCGGTATTATCTGGATCCCGCCACAGGCGCGGCCGCCGCAGACACAACACTGAAAATCGGAAATTATATCTACTGCTTCGACAAGAATGGCGTGATGCAGAAGAATGCCATTGTGGATGGTTACGGCTACAATGGAAGCGGATATCGTGTCAGCGGCTGGCAGAAGCTTAATAATGAGTGGCATTATTTTGCAGTTACCAATGGGAAAGATCCCGATACCTGGAAGGAAGTGCCTTCTGTGCGGGATGGATATTGGGTGACTCTGATGTACAGCCAGGAGCGGGAAGAGACTTATTATTTCCGTAACAATGCAAGTCTGGTGAAGGGCTGGCAGAATATTGACGGGAAGCGGTATTACTTCGATCCCAAGACAGGAGTGCTTCAAAGGGGCAGCGAAGAGGGACTGTATACCATCGGCGTCAATATGTATTATCTGGGGAACGACGGCGCCCTGCGGTATGGCTGGATTCGTGAAAAGGGAGAGGAAGGACCTGTATACTATGCAAATACGGCAGGTGTCCTGCTGGCAGGCTGGCAGAGAATAGACAATCAGTGGTATTACTTTGATCGGGGAAGCAGGCAGCAGGATAAAGAGGCGTTCGTGGGCAGAGATTACTTTGCCACAGCCCGTGAGGGCGGAGAACGAAAGACCTTCTATTTTGTAAACGGAACAACGCCCGCCAAGGGCTGGCAGACCATCGGCGGCCTTCGGTATTATTTTGATACAGTAACCAATGTCATGTGGACCGGATTCTTCCAGGCAGGAAAGGCATGGTACTATTTCTATGAAGACCGCACACCGAGAACAGGATGGTGGGAGAACGAAGATAACGGAAATACTTATTATTTCAATAACAGCGGGCAGGCGGTGACCGGCTGGCAGACTATCAGCGGCAGCCGTTACTATTTTAATGCTGACGGCGTGATGCAGACCCAGCGGACGAAGATTGGAAATACCTATTATTTCTTTGGCCCGGACGGAAAGATGCGCACCGGATTTGTGAAATACTGTGATACTATGTATTACTTCAATGGAAGCGGTGTGATGCTGAAGGGCTGGCAGACCATCAGCGGCCAGCGGTATTATTTTGACGCGGAAGGCTCTATGCAGACGGGATTCCTGAAAATCGGCACGGCTGTCTACTACTTTGGTGAAACCATAGGGAATCTGGGACAGCTGCAAAAGGGTGAACAGAGGATTGGAGATGATACCTATTACCTGAATAACAGCGGCGTACTTCAGTACGGCTGGCAGAAGCTGAACAATGGATGGCGGTATTTTGATCCGGCGGACGGCGCAGAGCTTGAGACGGAAACAGATGTAACCTACTGGGTGACCATCCATATGCCCGATGGGAGGACAGAACGCTCCTTTATCAATAACCGGACGACAGTCTTAAAAGGCTGGCAGATCATTGCCGGAAAACGGTATTATTTTGACGCGGGCGGACTGCTCTGGACGGAAGCGAAGGGCTGGCTGGCCATCGGAAATAACCGGTATTATTTTAATGAAAAAGAGGATGATTCTGTTTATCAGGGCTTCCTGGAGCTTGCGGATGGAGCAGGGAACAGGCAGACCTATTATTTGAATGCCAACGGCCAGATGCTGAAGGGCTGGCAGACGATTAAGAGTGGAAATGTCAGCGGGCGTTATTATCTGGATCCCACAACCGGCGCGGCATGGATGGGACATCAGAAAATAGGGAATAACTGGTATTATTTTGACACTTTGGATCATGGCAGGATGGCCACAGGCTATGTCAAGGATCAGAAGCAGACTGGATATTATTATAATACCAGCGGCGTGCGTCAGTACGGCTGGCAGAGAATTAACAATGAATGGCACTACTTTACCCCTCAGACCGGTGAGGAGTGTGAGGTTTCTGTTGATGAGAATTACTGGGCGGCAATTAAGATTGATGACACAGTAGAACGGGCTTACATTAAAAACGGCAGCACGATTTTGAAAGGCTGGCAGGTTATCAACGGGCAGCGTTACTATTTTGACGGAAACGGCTTCCAGTGGACGGAAAAGAAAGGCTGGCTGGTTATCGGAAGTAACCGGTTCTACTTTGATGCGGATAAGAATGATTCCGTTCATCAGGGCTTTTTGGAACTTGAGGAGGAAGGAAACGGAAAGCAGACCTATTATCTGAACAATAACGGTCAGGCGCTGAAGGGCTGGCAGACCATTAAGGTGGATAATGTCAGCGGGCGTTATTATCTGGATCCCGCTGACGGCGCGGCATGGATGGGTCATCAGAAGGTTGGAAATTACTGGTATTATTTTAACCCGGCAGACCATGGGAAAATGGCCGTCGGATTAACAGCCGATTTAGAAGGAGATTCCTATTATTACAATACCAACGGAACGCTGATTACGGGCTGGCAGAAACTGAAAGGCGAGGAGAACTACCGCTATTTTGACGCGGCCGGAGACGGAAACGGACGTTTTATCGGTGTGGAGCGGGAACTGAAGAAGGATGAGAATGTGCAGACAGTCGTGTCCGGACGGACAACTGCAGCATATCACTGGTATACCATTGCGGATTCCGGATGTACGGTGGACGGTTCCAGATACTGTTTCCTGAATAACAAGACACTGCTTAAGAACCGGCAGAGTATTGACGGGAAGTATTACTGGTTCCACAGCAGCACGGGTGCGCTTTATACGGGATATTTTGCCATTGGGCAGAACCGTTATCACTCCAACGCAGATGGGACAGTGTATACGGGATTTGATCCGGCGGATGTGTCTTCTGCTTCGGACATCTATTATTATAATGTCTATGGGCAGAGAGTGACTGGCTGGCAGACGATTAAGGATTCGGACGGCGTATCTGCAAAGTATTATTTCAACGCCAATGGAATTATGCTGAAAGGCATCTGCTGGATCGGAAATACACGGTATGTGTTCCGGCCGGAGAACGGAAAGCTGGTTACAGACGGTCAGCCGGTGGCGATAGATGGAAAAACGTATTATGCCAACACCAATGGAACGCTGAAGACCGGATGGAACCGTTTTTACGAAAATGGAGAATATATCTGGAGATGTCTGTCGGCCGCTGACGGAGCATATCTGAATACAATGCGGGATCAGGATCTGGCGGATGGTCCTTCTATGCCCGTGGCCGGCAGATATGTCTGGTATCATGTGACAGAGGGGGACGAGGAAGGGACCTACTGTGTTTACAATAACGCCACAATTCTGAAAAATTACCAGAATATTGGCGGAAACCGGTATTATTTCCATACGGCTTCCGGGAAACTGCAAAAGGGCTGGTTCCAGGCTGGAGCGAATACATGTTACAGTGATCCGGCTGAGGGTGTTATTACAGGCGGCTTTCAGATTATAGGAGACGGAACCTATTATCTGAATACCAATGGCCTGCCTTTAAAGGGCTGGCAGAGAATTTATAACAGTACAGCCAGGATTTATTCTTATTATTATTTTGGGCCGGATGGAAAGATGCTGACCGGTTTTCAGAAGATTGGAAATACAGCCTATTATCTCAATGATCCGGATAACGGGGGGCTTAAAGAACTGGAAGAGGGCGTCCGCGTCACGGGAAATGTAGAAATAGGCGGTGAGGAATACTATTTTAATGGAAACGGCGTGATGCAGTATGGCTGGTTCCGGTTCTATGACAGTGAAACAAAAACCTATTTCTGGAAATATTTTGGTGGAGACGGTATCCGCAGGCCTGCGGTGATGCAGGAGAAGAGCCCGAAAGGAGAAGATACAGGGAGATATCAGTGGTATGTGGCAGAAGGCAGCTGGTACTGCATTTATAATAATTCCAGTCTGGTAAAGAATTTTGCCAATCTTGGAACCTGGCGTTATTACTTTAATCCTCAGACGGGAGCACTCCAGACTGGCGGATTGTTTACGGTGGGGAATACTTATTATTACTGCGAGCCCATTACATTTTCAGGTACTTCGGAAGATTCAGGCAGTTTGGAAATTCCTGATGCCGGCGCCATCAACCGTTCCGGCTGTAAGCTCTGGGAGAATGAAGGGCAGAAACTTTCCTATTTTGACGGGAATGGCAGGCGTGTGACCGGCTGGCTGAATCTGAAGGAGCAGGAGGGAGAGGTAACAGTAACGAACCGTTACTATTTTGATCCTGCAAATCAGGGGCAGGCAGCGTCCGGGTTTACGAAGATTGGAAATCAGTACTACTATTTTGATCCGGATACCAGGATACTTCAGAAAAATGCCTCTGCCCTTATCCATGCGGAGGATCCGAAGCGCGGCGGAGTACTCTATTATACCGGACGCTATGAGTATCTGCTGAGCGGCTGGCAGAAGGTACAGGGAATCTGGTATTACTTTGATCCCGCGACAAAAGAAGGTACGGAGGCGCCGGCCGTGACAGGGGGTGACGGAAACTGGGTAACCCTTGGCAGAAACCGCTATTATTTCCGATACGGAACAACGCTGGTGAAGGGCTGGCAGACGATCAAAGATGAAAACGGTGTGTCCGGACGGTATTATTTTGATACCACGGGAGCGCTGAAAACCGGCTGGATCGAGATCGGAGCAAACCGTTATTATACAGATTTGCAGACCGGAAAGGCAGTGACCGGATTCAAGACCTTTGTGAATGGGGTCTGTGAGGACGGCGTACGGCAGGGAGATACTTATAATACCTATTATTTTGATGCTAATGGTTTAATGCGGAAGGGCTGGATCTCTGAGACAAAGAAGGATCCCAATACGAATGTATCCGTAACGAAGAGTTATTATTTTAATGCCAATGGAATTATGCTCAAAGGCATCTGCTGGATTGGGAATACCCGGTATGTACTTCACCCGGATACAGGAGAGAAGGTAACAGCCTCCGTGGTGATTGACGGGGTTACGTATTATGCCAATACCAATGGTACTTTGAAAACCGGCTGGCAGAAGGTATACAACAAAGAGAAAAAGGTTTATGAAAGCTTTTATTATGGCACCGACGGACGGCTCTGTACCGGCTGGCGGGAGATTAATAAGCAGCATTATTATTTTGATGAAAAGGGTGTAATGCTGACGGGGTATCATGCAAATCTGCCTGTGCCTGGGAGCGGATCAGACAGAGATGCCCTGACTGCGGCCTATTATTTTAATGGCAGCGGTATCCGCCAGACGGGCTGGTTCCGTTTTACAGAGAATAAAGTCTATGTCTGGAGATATTTTGACGCAGATGGACAGGAATGTCCGGTTAAGACCATTCAGGATGAGAGTCCGGAGGGTGAGACTATCCGCAGTTACCGCTGGTATGAGACGGACGGTAACTGGTACTGCATTTATAATAATGCAAATGTGCTGAAGGGCTTTTATAATCTTGGAACCTGGCGGTATTATTTTGATTCTGTGACAGGAGCTCTTAAGAAGGGGCATTTTATGGTTGGAAACGCCTCTTACTACAGCAGTCCGGATACAGGCGCGATCTGCCGTTCCGGTTATAAGCTTTGGACGCAGAAGTATGAGGAAAAGAAGCTTGTTTACTTTGATGGAAACGGAAAGCGTGCTTCAGGGTGGCTGAATCTGAAGGAAGGAACTGTGACAAACCGTTATTATTTTAATCCTTCAAGCGGCCAGGCAGCGTCCGGGTTTACAAAGATTGGAAACCAGTATTATTACTTTGATCTGGAAACCAAGGTGCTGCAGAGGAATGCATCGGCAGTGATTGAAGGGAGAAACCCGAAGGATCAGGAGGTACTGTATTATACAGGACGTTATGAATATCTTCTTGGCGGCTGGCAGAAGATTGACGGAAGCTGGTATTATTTTGATGCAGTGACCAGGGAAGGCGAGAAGGCCGAACCTGTGCCGGGCCGGGACGATTACTGGGTAACGCTGAAAAATGGGAATCAGTACTATTTTGTAAGGGGGACTACCCTGGCAAAAAGCTGGCAGAATATAGTGACTGACGGTGTGAAGGGCAGGTATTACTTCGACACCAACGGTGTGATGCAGAAGGGGTGGATCACCATTGGAGCCAATCGGTATTATACGGACCCGGAAACCGGGCGGGCTGTCAGCGGGCTTAAGACCTTTGTGGACGGCGTCTGCGAGGATGGCGTGCGTCCCGGAAATGCACATCATTCTTACTATTTTGACGGCAATGGTTTGATGTGTAAGGGTCAGATCACAGTGAAGACTGTGGAGAATGGGAAGACGGTCAGCCGGATTTATTACTTCAATGCCGACGGCATGATGCTCAAGGGAATCTGCTGGATTGGGAATACCAGGTATGTACATGACCCGGACAGCGGGGAGCGGATCTTTACTTCTGTTGTCATTGACGGGAAGACCTATTATGCGAACACAAACGGGACCCTGAAGACGGGGCTTCAGAGAGTGTATAACAGCGCAAAGCGTGTGTATGAGAGCTTTTATTACGGCACCGACGGACAGCTGCATACGGGCTGGCAGGAGATAAGCGGGCAGAAGTATTACTTTGATCCGGCGGATGGTGTGATGAAGACCGGGTATCAAAAGGAACTGCCTGTATATGGAAGTGCGGCAGATGAAAACAGTGAAGATGACGCTCCGGGCGGCAGTATGGGAGCGGCAGAGACAGCCGGATATTATTTTAATGCCAGCGGGGTGATGCAGACAGGATGGATCTTAAGTCCAGAGAAAAATGAAGCCGGGAAGACGGTGAATGTCTGGAGATATTTTGGCGCGGACGGCAGAGAACATGAGTATACGCGGCTGGGCGATCGCACGCCTATGGGTGAGCAGAATACAGCTTATGTGTGGTATGAAGTGGAAGAGATTCTGCCGGACGAAGGAAAGACTGCGGTTAAGCATATTTTCTGTATCTATAATAATAAGACCGTACTGAAGAATTTCTATAATATAGGCTCGTTAAATAAATACCGCTATTATTTTGATGCGAAAACCGGCGAACTGCAGAAGGGAGCATTTACCGTCGGAACAGCAAAGTATTACAGCGATCCGGAAACTGGGGCCATTGCGCGCGCGGGTCTGTTCCTCACGGCTTCTGATGGAGAGCTCTACTATTATGACGGCAATGGGAAACAGGTGACTGGCTGGCTCACAGTCCGTTCGGGAGAACATGCCGGAAAATATTATTTCCATACACTGACCGGGGCGGCCTATCGGGGCGGCTGGTACTACATTAACAATGTGCGGTATCTCTTTGATCTGGAAGGAAGGGTACGGGAAGTACCGGTAATTACTACGGTTGCGGCCAATAACTTCCGGAGCGCTGTAGTGACCTGGAAGGAAGCCGCGGGAGCAAAAAGATATGTGCTGGAATATGCAAAGGATGCGGCTTTTACAGAACCACAGATCCTGTATGCATACGGCAGTGAACCGGTATACAATGGGCTGATATCTAAGGAGATTCAGGGACTTCAGGAGGGCGTCCGCTATTATTTCCGGTTGAAATATGAGCTGGAGAGTAAACAGACCGGGCAGGCAGAGGAGAGTGTTTACAGTGCTGTGAAAAATGTGGTAATTCAGTCAGAGATCAATGCCACAGGAACCTCGGCTGTTTTCCAGAAATTTGTGCTGGCAGAGGTTGAGGCTGGCGGCGGTCCGTCAGGAGAGCAGAATGAAGCAGAGACCGGAACAGAGACGGGAATTCAGGCGGAATTCACGGTGAAGGGAAGGCTGAAAAGTTACCAGGGAGACGATAATTATTATCTGGTCCGGGTGGACTCCTATTCCAATAAGGTTTTGAGCGAGCCGCTGTACACAGTGTCGAAGGATGAGGGTGTGCAGGAGGGAGATAAGTTTCGGTTTGAGTTTGAGATTTTGCTGCCGGAGGAATATGGAGATGATACAGATACACAATGGCAGGGAGTAATGAGCCGGTATGCCTTGGCAGTGAAAAACAGCTCTAATGGATATATGGCCGTCAGCAGAGGCACTTATGTATCCAATCCGGAATTTGCAGCAGATTACCAGACAGAGTATTTTACAGCGGAGTCTAAAAAGGGAATTCAGGGAGCTTATACCGAGGGAATAGGAACAAAACAGACTGTTTTAAACCTGGATTTAAAGGAAGTTTTGAAAAATGGTCCGGGAAATCATGTGGTAAAATATGTATACAAGGGAAATACCTATTATTTTTCTGATATGGCAGATCTGCGTGGAACCGTAACAGAGTATAACAGAGGGGAAGAGACTTATGGAAATGAAATCAGCGTGACAATGGTTGTCCTGTCAAAATATCGGACAGATTATCGGAGCAAGCTGATACATCCTTCTGCAAGGAGAAGCAGTTCAGCAACCTATTATATGCTGAATTCCTATACTCAGGACGGGCAGGAATTGTATGAAGCAATGTTTTCTTATCTGGGAGAGATCTTCGGCCAGGATGACTGTTATGTGTCCAACTGGGTTCTGGGAAATGAAGTAAATTCCTGTAATGCCTGGAACTATAAGGGATCTTTAAGCTTTAATGAATATATGAAGTGCTATGCAGCCTCTTTCCGGCAGCTTTATTATGGTGTAAAGCAGACAAGAGCCAGCTCCAGAGTGTTCATTTCACTGGATAACGCCTGGAACCGGGCTGTAGCCGGATATACAGGAAAATCAGTTTTGGATAATTTTGCATCTTATATTCATGCGGAAGATCCTAAGATCAGCTGGAATGTGGCTTTTCATCCCTATTCTGCACCTTTGACACGTGTGGCTTTTTGGAATGATTATTCCAATACCACCGACAGTGTGGCGAGCCCCTATATTTCCATGCGGAATTTGAACCAGCTGACCAATTATCTGGGGACGATGGAAAACCGGTATGGGAAGGATCCGGAAAGTATCCGGGTGATTTTGTCTGAGCAGGGCTGGACATCATCGGGCGGCCAGGAATATGCGCAGGCAACAGCGATTGCGTGGGGATACTATATTGCTGAGTGTAATAAGCGGGTGGATGCCTTTATTATCCGGGCTGAGATCGATGATTGGGATGAAATGCAGGCCGGTCTTTATATGGGACTGAAAAACTTTGGCGATGATACAAAGAAAACTTCCAGTTTTGTGTATCAGTATATGGATACGTCTCTTGATACGTTTCAGGAATTGAAGGCTGAAGATATCGTGTGGGATCGCAGGAATAGAGAAAGATTTAAAGATGCACAGAAAATTCTGGAGCCCGGTATTTGGAAGGGAAGAGTGCCGGGATTTGATGAATTTTATGAGAGTGCGTTGAAGAAAAAATAATAATTTGCCAGCAGAGGTATACTAGTGTATAATATTTTGGAATATATAGATACGGAAGAGGTCTGTTATGAATCTGGAAAGCTTTATTGAAAAAAACGCACCAAGAAATCGAATCGTTCTTTTGGTAATTTTAGATCTTCTGATTATTACTGTTTCGGGTTTTCTGGCGTTGTATATTCGGTTTGATTTTCAGTTTGGTAAAATGGATATGCGCTATGTGAACCATGAAGTGCAATATCTTCCAATCAATCTGGTTCTTACCATTGTACTGTTTATTTTGTTCAAGCTGTACCGCAGTGTATGGCGTTTCGCCAGCTCTAATGAATTTCTGAATGTGATAGGAGCCTGCTCTGGAAGCATTTTCCTGCAGATCGTGATTATGGGCTGCTTAGGAATGCGGATGCCGGTCAGCTATTATATGATGAAATATGTGATTCTGATTCTGGGAGTGGGAAGCCTGCGCTTTGCCTACCGTATCTTAAGGATGATTCAGGAAAAGCGGATGGGGCTTCGCAGAGATTCAAGAAGAAATACCATGGTTGTAGGCGCCGGTGAGGCTGGAGCAATGATTATTAAAGAGTTTCAGAACAGCCGCTATCTGGATCAGAAGGTCTGCTGTGTGGTGGATGATAATGTGTCCAAGCAGGGGAAATATATACGCGGGGTTAAGATCATGGGGGGGAGAGAGGACATTCCCTTTCTGGCCCATGAGCTGCAGATTGATGAGATTGTAGTGGCACTGCCTTCGGCATCAAGAGCAGAAGTAAAAGAAATACTGCAGATTTGCCAGGAGACAAGCTGCGAATTGAATGTGCTTCCTGGCTTGTATCAGATGATAAACGGTGAAGTGAGCGTATCTACCCTTCGCAAAGTTGAAATCGAGGATTTGCTGGGAAGAGAGCCGATTAAGCTGCAGGTAGACTCTGTAATGGATTATGTGGCGGGAAAAAAGGTTTTAGTGACAGGCGGGGGCGGGTCCATTGGAAGCGAATTGTGCAGACAGCTGGCAGCCCATGAACCGAAGCGATTAATTATAGTTGATATTTATGAGAATAACGCTTATGATATACAGCAGGAGTTGAAACATAAATATCCTCAGCTTGATTTAGTCGTGCTGATTGCTTCTGTGCGAAATACGCATCGCATAAACTCTATTTTTGAAACTTACCGGCCGGATATTGTGTATCATGCGGCAGCTCATAAGCACGTGCCCCTGATGGAAGACAGTCCCAATGAAGCCATTAAAAATAATGTTTTCGGGACTTATAAAACAGCGCAGGCAGCGGATAAGTATGGAGTTCAGCGTTTTGTTTTGATTTCTACGGATAAGGCGGTAAATCCAACAAATATTATGGGAGCCTCTAAGCGTATCTGCGAGATGGTAATTCAGACAATGAATAAGCACTCCCGGACAGATTTTGTGGCGGTACGTTTTGGAAATGTATTGGGAAGTAACGGAAGTGTGATTCCTCTGTTTAAAAAGCAGATTGAGCAGGGAGGGCCGGTAACCGTTACGCATCCGGAAATTATCCGGTATTTTATGACAATTCCAGAAGCAGTTTCTTTGGTTCTTCAGGCTGGGGCGCTGGCAAAAGGCGGCGAAATATTTGTGCTGGATATGGGAGAGCCGGTGAAGATACTGGATTTGGCGAAGAATTTGATTCGCCTGTCGGGGTATAAGCCTTTTGAGGATATTCAAATCGAATTTACGGGTCTTCGCCCAGGGGAGAAGCTGTATGAGGAGCTTTTAATGGGGGAAGAGGGGCTTAAAGAGACTGCAAATGAGTTGATTCATATTGGGAAACCCATTGAGTTTGATGAGGAAAAATTTTTGGATCAGCTGGAAGAGCTGAAGAGGATTGCAGATAAGGATTC